>CAZHUI010000039.1:0-28254 GCA_964535605.1 uncultured Caulobacterales bacterium | reverse complement strand
CGACTTCGCGCCGATGCGGTTCATCGCGACATTGAGCGCGCCGTGGGCTTCCGGGGACAGAGCGCCGAGCGACATGCCGGGCGTCAGGAAGCGGCGCCGGATGAGATCGGCGCTTTCCACCTCTTCAAGCGGAACCGCCGCCCCGAGCCCCTTCGGGGCCAGAAGATCGCGCACCTGCGCCGGGGTCTGGGTGTCGAGCGCCGCAGCGTAGCGGTCGAACGCGGCCTGGTCGTTCTCGCGAACCGCCTTTTGCAGATCGGCGACAAGACGCGCCTCAAGGATGTGGCGCTCGCCGCGCGCGCGTTGGCGGTAAAAACCGCCGATCGGAAGCGCCGCCTCGCCGCCCCAGACGCGCTTGTGCAGCGCCAGCGCCCGCTTCTCAACCCCGGCGAGCCCGATCCCTGAAATGCGGCTTGTGACGCCCGGAAAAAACTCCTCGACGAGCGCGCGCGAGAGGCCGAGCGCTTCGAAATTGCATCCCCCGCGATAGGACGAGATGACGGAGATCCCCATTTTGGAGATGATCTTCAGAAGCCCCGCTTCGAACGCGCATTTCGTGTTGTAGACGCATTGGCCGAGCGTCAGGCCGGCATGAAGACCGGCGGCGTGCGCCGCCCCGACGGACTCGAAAGCGAGATAGGGATTGACCGCCGTCGCGCCGGCGCCGACGAGGACCGCGGCGTAATGTGGGTCCATGCACTCGGCCGAACGCACGATGATCGAACAATAGGTGCGGCGCCCGATATCGGTGAGGTGCGTGTGAACGCCGCCCGCCGCAAGGATCATCGGCAGGGCGAGCCTCGCCGCGTCCTGACGTTCGTCGGTCAGGATGACGATGCCTGCGCCGTCTTTCAGCGCCTGCGCGGCGTCGGCGCGGATGCGGTCGAGCGCGCGTTTCAGCGCCGCGCCGTCGCCCCGCGCCTCGTCGGCGTCGTAAAGGCAGTCGATCTCGACGATTTTCTGGTCGAGAAGCTCGCGCAGGCGGACATACATGCCGTTCGTCAGGATCGGGCTTTCGAGGGCGAAAACATCCGTCTGCGTCTTGTCGGCGGCGAGGATGTTGCCGAGATTCTTGAAGCGCGTCGTCAGGCTCATCACGCCCGCTTCGCGCAGTGGATCGATCGGCGGATTCGTGACCTGCGAGAAATTCTGCCGGAAATAATGCGACAGCGGCCGGTATTCTTCGGAGAGAACGGCGAGCGGCGCGTCATCGCCCATCGAGCCGATCGCCTCCTTTCCGGTCTGCGCCATCGGCCGCAAAACGAGGTCAAGGTCTTCATGCGTCCAGCCCGCCGCGCGCTGGCGTCGCGCAAGATCGCCGGGCGCATAGAGACTGTCTTCCGCGCCGGGTCCGATCTTCGGCTCCAGTTCGACGAGATTGCCGAGCCATTCGCGGTAGGGGTGTTTGGCGGAGAGCATGTCGAGAAGCTCCGTCTCGCCGTAAAAGCGGTTTTCCTCCGTATCAAGAGCGATCACGCGGCCCGGATCGAGCGCGCCGCGATGGACGACCTCGCGCCCTTCGAGCGGGCACATGCCGGTTTCCGATCCGACCGCGAGGACGCCGTCGGCGGTGAGCGCGTAGCGCAAAGGCCTCAAGCCGTTGCGATCGACGCCGGCGAGCGCCCACCGCCCGTCAAAGGCGCAGATCGCCGCCGGCCCGTCCCAGGGCTCCATCACCGCGTTGCAATAGGCGTAGAGCGCGCGCCAGTCTTCCTTCATGACGCCGGCCTGCTTCTCCCACGCTTCGGGGATCAGCAGCGTCTTCGCCATCGGGCCTGATCTCCCTGCGCGCACCAGAAGTTCGAACGCCTGATCGAGCGCGGCCGAGTCCGACGATCCCGGCTGGATCACCGGCTTCAGCGCTTCGGGATCGTCGCCGAACACCGCGGAGGCCATGCGGATCTCATGGCTTTTCATCCAGTTGATGTTGCCGCGCAGCGTGTTGATCTCGCCATTATGCGCCAGCATGCGGAAAGGCTGGGCGAGTTTCCATTCCGGAAAAGTGTTCGTCGAATAGCGCTGATGAAAGATCGCGATCGAGGAGACGAAGGCCGGATCGCGCAAATCCGCGTAGAACTGGTCGATCTCCTCGGCGAGGAACATGCCCTTGTAGATGATCGACCGCGCCGACAGCGAGCAGACGTAAAAATCGAGATGCGCGGCTTCCCGCGCGCGCTTTTCAATCCGCCTGCGGATCAAATAGAGAGCGCGCTCCAGCTCGTCGGTCTTGCGTCCCTGGAGGTCGCAGAACAGGACCTGCTCGATTTCGGGTCGGACGAGACCGGCCCTGAGGCCGAGGCGCGAGGGATCGACCGGCGCCTGGCGCCAGCCGTAAACATTGAAGCCTCCGCGAATGATCTCCGCCTCGACGATCGAGCGGCAGGCGTCCTGCGCGGCGAGATTGGTGCGCGGCAGAAAGATCATCCCCGCGCATAATTCGCGCGCCAGCGGCGTGCGTCCCATGCGCTCGACATAGGACCGGAACAGCATCTGCGGGATCGAAACGAGGAGCCCGGCGCCGTCGCCGGTCTTGCCGTCGGCGGCGACTGCGCCGCGATGCCAGACGGCCTTGAGCGCGGCGAGCGCCATCTCGACGATGTCGCGCCGCGGCTCTCCCCCGATCGCCGCGACGAGGCCGACGCCGCAGGCGTCATGCTCCGAGGACGGATCATAGGCGCCCGCCGCGACGAGGGCGCGGCGGCGGCTCACATAGGTTTCAATGGGGTTCGTCATCGTCGGTCTTGTTACTCGGCCGCGACGAGCGTCACGCGGCCGGCGGTGACGCGTTCGATAATCTGTTCGGCGGCGTCACGCCCGTCCTTGATGGCCCAGACGACCAGCGAGGCGCCGCGCGCGATGTCGCCGGCGGCGAAAACGCCCGGCAGCGACGTTTCAAGCGAACCGGGACGGATGCGCAGCGTGCCGCGCGGCGTCACTTTCAATTGCGGTTCGCCGAACATGGCCGGCAGATCTTCTGGGTCGAACCCCAACGCCTTGATGACAAGGTCCGCGCTGAGCCGAAAGGCCGATCCCGGTTCCGGCTCGACGCCGGCGCGCCCCGACGCGTCCGGCGCGCCAAGACGCATGCGCACGGCTTCGACGCCCGTCACGGCGCCGCCCTCGACGATGAGGCGCGCGGGCGCGGCGAGCCATTCGAACCGCACGCCTTCTTCTTCCGCATGCGCCGTTTCGCGCGCCGAACCCGGCATGTTGGCGCGGTCGCGCCGATAGAGGCAGGTGACGCTTTTGGCGCCCTGCCGGACGGCGGTGCGGACGCAGTCCATCGCCGTATCGCCGCCGCCGATGACGACGACGTCCCTGTCCTTCGCGTCAAGCGCCGCCGCGTTTGCCGGCATTTCGCCGAATCCGCGACGGTTGGAGGCTGTGAGGTGGTCGAGCGCCGCGACGGCGCCGTCATAGTCTTCCCCGGCGAGATCGAGCGCGCGCGCCTTGTAAACGCCAGTCGCGATGAGGATCGCGTCATGCCGCGCGCGCAAGGAGCCGAACGTCGCGTCCCGGCCGACGTCGAAATTGTAGCGGAATTCCGCGCCCGCCGCCTCAAGCCGCGCGACGCGGCGCGCGACCACGGATTTCTCAAGCTTGAAATTCGGAATGCCGTAGACGAGCAGCCCGCCCGCGCGGTCGTAGCGGTCGTAAAGGGTGACGGCGAGGCCGGCCTTGAGAAGCTCCTCCGCCGCCGCAAGACCGGCGGGCCCCGCGCCGATGATCCCGGCGGATCTGCCGGTCGGGGCGCCGACGGCGATCGGCTCGACCCAGCCTTCGCTCCAGGCGGTCTCGGTGATGTGCTGTTCGACGGCGCCGATCGTCACTGTTCCGTGCCCGGACTGTTCGATGACGCAGGCGCCCTCGCACAGCCGGTCCTGCGGACAGATGCGCCCGCAGATTTCCGGCATCGAGTTCGTCGCCGACGACAGCGCATAGGCTTCCTTCAGCCGGCCTTCGGCGGCGAGTTTCAGCCAGTCCGGAATATCGTTCGTGAGCGGACAATGATTCTGGCAGAACGGAATGCCGCACTGGCTGCAGCGCGAGGCTTGCGCGCGGGCGGCCGCGCGCTCGAACGGCGCGTAGATCTCGCCGAAGTCCCCGCGCCGCTTATCCGCGTCGCGCTTCGGCGGCGTCTGGCGATCAAGGGTCGTGAAGGCGAGCATGATCGTAGTTTCTTCGCTCCCAACAGGCCGCGCTGTGCGGGAACGCCCGATGCGCTCCGCCCGGCGGCCTTTTCGTTTCAGGGACGCTACGGTCTAAGCCCCTGTCCCGGCAAGCTTTAATTGCTGCAAATGCGAAGTATTTTCTTCGATTCTTGGCTGAATCTTCCATTTTTTGTGCTGATGAAAGCGTCTTCTAGCGCCGTGCTTGGCCTTTTGGGCGGTTTCTGCCGGGCCTGAATGCCTTGCAAAAACAGTCGCTTACGCCGCCGGCGCGCCGGGGCCGGGACGGTTCAAACGATTGTCCTTGTACGGAGAAGCAGCCGGGACGCGCGAAAAATTCCTGTTGACGCGGAAAAAATTTCGCGGCTAGAAGTTGCGCAAGCTCATCAAGACCAGCCGAGGGACAGGCCCTTAGACGCTGGGGCAACCGCCGGAATGCGCGACCCGCAATTCGGAAAGGTGCCAAATCCTTCGAAGCGAAAGCTTCGAGAGATGAGTCGGATGAACGGCCCCGTGGGCCGCGTTCCGATGGGTCTCTGCGATTTTCCTGATGCGCGACGCGAGGAAGCAGAGGCCGAACCCATGTCCGCCGCTCTAGATGTTCTGTTCTTCGAGCCAGCCGTCCGCGACGCAGACTGCACCGATGTCAGCGTACTGCTGCCCGCCGGCTTCACGCTTCAGTCGGGCGAGAAACTTTCGCGCCCTGAAATTCGCCTGCGGCTTTTCGGGCCGGACGGCGCGCCGGCGATTGTCGTTTCCGGCGGCATTTCGGCCGGGCGCGACGTCGCCGACGGCGGCGGCTTTGACGGCTGGTGGCGCGAGGTCGTCGGCGCCGACAAGGCCATCGATACAGGAACGACACGCGTCATCGGCTTTGATTTCCTGCCCAATGCAGGCGAAACGGCGCGCACGATCACCACCAACGATCAGGCGCGCGCGCTCGGCCATGCGCTCGATGCGATCGGGGTTCGTTCTCTCGCCGCCTTTGTCGGCGCCTCTTACGGCGGCATGCTCGCGCTCGCCTTTGCGGCGGCTTTTCCGGAAAGGCTCGAAAAGCTCTGCGTCATTTCCGCCGCCGACCGCCCGCATGCCGCATCGACGGCGCTGCGCGGCGTGCAGCGGCGCATTGTCGACTTCGCGATCCGCGCCGGCGATCCGCAAGCGGGGTTGAGCCTCGCGCGCCAGCTCGCGATGACGACCTACAGGACGGCTGAAGAGTTCGACACGCGCTTCCCGCACTGGCCCGGCGCCAAGGCGGGCGATCCTTATGCCGTCTGCGATTATCTGATCGCCAGGGGCGACGCCTACCGCATGGCGCCGGAGCGCTATGTGACGCTGTCGGATTCAATCGACCGCCATGCGGTCGATCCGGCCCGCATCGCGGCGCGCGCGCTGTTCATCGCCGTGACCGAGGACCGGCTCGTCCCCGCCGGCGACACGCGCCGCCTCGCGGGCGCCGCGCCCGACGCAGACTATGCCGAGTTTTCATCGCTCTACGGCCATGACGCGTTCCTGAAGGAAACCGCCGTCGTCGCGCCGCTGATCAAAAATTTCATCGAGGAACGCTGAGCCATGTCGATCGCCCTGCAAGCAGAAACAATCGCCGCCAATGCCGGCGTCGCCAGCGACCGCGCGTTCAACGCGGTGTCGCCGCCGCTGCATCTTTCCGCGACCTATGGCTGGCGCGACCCGCTGGAAAAGCCGCAATTCGACTATTCGCGCTCCGGCAATCCGACGCGCGCCGAACTCGAACGCGCGCTGGCGAGCCTTGAAGGGGCCGAGCGCGGCGTCATCACCGCGACCGGCATGGCCGCCGTCGATCTCGTCCTCAATCTCGTCAATCCGGGCGACACGGTCATCGCGCCCCATGACTGTTACGGCGGCACTTTCCGGCTTTTGTCGGCGCGGGCGCGGCGCGGGCATTTCACCGTCCTCTTCGTCAACCAGACCGATCCCGCCGCCTTCGCCGCCGCGCTGACGAAGAAGCCAAAGCTCGTCCTGATCGAAACGCCGAGCAATCCGCTGTTGAGGATCACCGACATCGCCGCGACCGCCGCCGCGGCGAAGGCGGCCGGCGCGATCGTCGTCGCCGACAACACGTTCCTGTCGCCGGCGCTGCAGCAGCCGCTGACGCTCGGATGCGATATCGTCGTCCATTCGACGACGAAATATATCAACGGCCATTCGGACGTCGTCGGCGGCGCGGTGCTCGCCGCGGACAAGGCGCTCGGCGACGAACTCGCCTGGTGGGCGAACTGCACCGGCGTCACTGGCGCGCCGTTCGACAGCTTCCTGACCCTGCGCGGCCTGCGGACGCTGTTCACGCGCATCGAGCGCCAGCAGGAGACCGCCGGCGAAATCGCGTCGGCGCTCAATGGCGATGCGCGTGTCGCGCGCGTTTTTTATCCGGGCCTTGCCGCCCATCCCGGCCACGACATCGCCCGGCGCCAGCAGAAGGGCTTCGGCGCGATGCTGAGCGTCGAGTTCGCGGACGACGTCGATGTTCTCGACCTCTTGCGCGGGCTCTCGATTTTCACCATCGCCGAATCGCTCGGCGGCTTTGAAAGCCTCGTCTGCACGCCCGCGACGATGACGCACGCTTCGATGACGCCCGAAGCGCGCGCGACAGCGGGCATTTCCGATCGCCTTGTCCGGTTCTCGATCGGCCTTGAACATTCGAAGGATCTGCTGCGCGACATCTTCTCCGCGCTCGACGCCGTCGCCGCTCCCGATCTCAGCAAGGTCGCGGCGTTCCGAAAACCGGGGGACGCCCATGCGCGGTGAGTATGAAAGGCTTCCCGTCGCCGCCGCCGTCCTGAAATTCGGCTCGTCCGTCCTGCGCGACAAGAGCGATCTGCCGCTCGTCGCCTCGGAAATCTACCGGCGCCGCCGCGAGGGGCGCAAAGTCATCGCGGTCGTTTCCGCCTTCGCCGGCGAGACTGACGCGCTGATTGCAGAAGCGGCCAGCGTCGGCGGCGCGAAGTCGCGGCACGCCCCGCGCGTTATCGCGCTTGGCGAGGAGCGGACCGCCGCCTTGCTGGCGATCGCCTGCGAAGGCGTCGGCCTCGATGCGCTCGTGCTCGATGCGCGCACCCTGTCCTTGGCTGCAGGCGGACCGGTCGATGACGCGCATCCCGAAACCGTCGATGTCGCGCTTCTGGAAACAGCGCTCGCCCGCCGTGACGTCATCATCGTGCCGGGCTTCGTCGCGCTTGGCGCAAGCGGCGAGCCGGTGCTGCTCGGCCGCGGCGGATCGGATCTGACGGCCGTGTTCCTCGCCGCCGCCTTGCGCGCCGGCGAGACGACGCTGATGAAAGACGTTGACGGCGTCTATGACCGCGACCCGAACGCCGATGACGGCGAGGCGCTGCGCTACGCCGATCTTGATTTCGCGCAGGCGCGCACCGTCGCCGGAAAATTATTGCAGCCGAAGGCGATCGACTTTGCGGCCTCGCACGGCGTCGCGATCAATGTGCTGCGCCTCAATGGCGGGCGCGGCACGCGCGTGTCGTCAGCCTCGGCGGCGCCGGCGCGCGTCATCCCTGAACCGCCGCTGCGGGTTGCGGTCGCGGGGCTCGGCCAGATCGGTGAGGGCGCGGCGCTCCGCATCGCCGCCGACGCCCTCGATTACAAGCTCTGCGCCGCGCTCGTGCGCAACGCCGCCAAACGCCGCCTCGACGCGTTCTCGTCCGCGATCATCGCCGACCGCGTCGAGACTTTGCTGGCGGCAAAGCCCGGCGCCATCGTTGAAGCCTTGCCGGACGGCGCGGCGGGACGCGCGCTCATCAGGGCCGCGCTCGCGAACGGGATCGGCGTCGTCACCGCCAACAAGCAGGCGATCGCCGGCGAGATGGCGGCGTTGACGGCGCTCGCGGCGCAATCAGGCGCGCAGTTCCGCTATGCGCCCTCCGTCGGCGGCGGCGCGCCGCTGGTCGAAACCGTTGCGCAGGCGGCTTCTGCGGGCTCCGTGCGGAAGATTGAGGCCGTCCTCAACGGCACGGTCAATTTCATCCTGACCTCGCTCGCCAACGGCGTTCCCTTCGCAGAAGGCGTGCGCCGCGCCCAGATCGCGGGCTTCGCTGAGCCCGATCCCAGCGCCGATCTTTCCGGCGCCGATGCGCGCGCAAAAATCGCGATCCTGTCCTTCGTCGCTTTCGGCCGGGAAATCGCGCTCGATGCGATCGATGTCGAGGCGCTGACGGAGGAAAAGGCGGCGGCCTTCGCGGCGGGAGGCGGCGTCGTCAAACAGCTTGCGACGCTTGAAATCGCCGACGGCGAAATTCGCGCGCGCGTCGCCTTCACGCGCGTTGACGAGGATCCGTTTTTCCGAAGCGCTGAATGGGAGGCGAACGCGCTGCGCGCCGCCTTGTCGGACGGGCGCCTCTATGAGACGCGCGGCAAGGGCGCCGGCAGACGGCCGACCGTTGAATCGATCCTTGCCGATCTCGGCGACATCAGGCGGGCGCTTCTTCTGTCCGGGGCCGAAGCCCTGCCGCTGCCGGCGCCGGTCCGCTAGGATCGCGCGATGACCGCCGCTTCTGTCACCGCGCAAACAGCGCTCGCCCGTGCGCGCCGCCTTGTCGTCAAGGTCGGCTCGGCGATCCTTGTCGGCGACGGCGCGGCGCCGCGCGGCGTCTGGCTCGCCGCGCTCGCCGACGATATCGCCGCGCTTCGGAAAGAGGGCCGCGAGGTCATCGTCGTCACGTCGGGCGCCATCGCGCTCGGACGGCGGCGATTGAAGCTGAACGGCGCCTTGCGGCTTGATGAGAAGCAGGCGGCCTCCGCGGCGGGTCAGGCGGCGCTCGTCGAAGCCTGGCAGCGCGCCTTCGCGCCGCATGACATTGCGGTGGCGCAAATCCTGTTGACGCTCGACGACACGGAGGACCGGCGCCGCTATCTCAATGCGCGCGCAACGGTCGGCACGCTGCTGGAGCTTGGCGCCCTGCCGCTCGTCAATGAGAACGACACCATTGCGACCGCGGAAATCCGCTATGGCGACAATGACCGCCTCGCCGCGCACGCCGCGCAGATCGCCGGCGCCGATCTTCTCGTCATCCTCTCCGACATTGACGGCGTTTATGACGCCGATCCGCGCCGGACGCCGCACGCCCGGCATCTGCCCCTAGTTGAGCGCGTGACGCCGGAGATCGAAGCGGCGGCCGGCGGGGCGAACGCGGGCGCGGGCGTCGGCCCGCCTGTCGGGACCGGCGGCATGGCGTCAAAGATCGCCGCGGCGAAAATCGCCGGCGCGGCAGGCGCGGCGACGATCATCGCGCCGGGGACGGACGATCATCCGTTGCGGCGCATTGCCGATGGCGGACGGGCGAGCCTCATTCTCTCCGGCACCAGCCCCGGCAAGGCGCGCCGTCAATGGATCGGCGGCCGCCTGAAGCCGCAAGGCGAAATCCGCATCGACGCGGGCGCTGAAAAAGCGCTCCTCGGCGGGGCGAGCCTATTGCCCGCTGGCGTTTCATCGGTCGCTGGCGACTTCCAGCGCGGCGACGCGGTGCTGGTCGTCGCGCCGGACGGGACGGCGATCGCGCAAGGGCTATCCGCCTACGGCGCCTCTGAATTTCAACTCATCGCCGGCAAGCGGTCGGATGAGATTGAGAAGATTCTCGGCTATCGCCGCCGTCCGGCGGTGATTGAGAAGGACGATCTCGCGCTGAGAAAGCCGGCGCCATGAACGATGGATTGCAACGGGAAATGCTCGACATCGGACGCGGCGCGCGGGTCGCGCAGCGCGCGCTCGCGCAGGCGCGGACCGGCGCCAAAAACAGAGGGCTCGAAACCGCTGCGCGCCTGATAGAAACGCATACGGATGAAATCCTCGCCGTCAATGCGCGCGATGCGAAGCAGGCGGCCGGCGAGACCGCCGCTTTCATCGACCGCCTGACGCTGACGCCGGAACGCCTCAAAAGCATGGCGCAGTCGTTGCGTGAGGTCGCGGCGCTGCCTGATCCGGTCGGCCGCATCATCAGAGAGTGGACGCGCCCCAACGGCCTTCAGTTTCAGCGCATTGCGACGCCGATCGGCGTCATCGCCATCATCTATGAGAGCCGCCCCAACGTCACCACTGACGCCGCCGCCATCGCCATCAAGGCGGGGAATGCGGTGATCCTGCGAGGCGGGTCGGAATGCCTTGCGACGAACGCGCTGCTGGCGCGCCTCTTCCGCGAAGCGCTCTCCGACGCGGGCCTTCCCGCCGACGCGGTGCAATATGTCGAGACGACGGACCGCGCCGCTGTCGGGCATCTTCTTACTGGCCTCGACGGCGCTATCGATCTCGTCATCCCGCGCGGCGGCAAATCGCTGGTGAAGCGCGTTCAGGAGGATGCGCGCGTCGCCGTCCTCGGCCATCTCGACGGCGTCTGCCATGTCTACCTCGACCGCGATGCCGACCTTGAAAAAGCCGTCGCCGTCACCGTCAATTCGAAGATGCGGCGCACCGGCGTCTGCGGCGCGGCGGAAACATTGCTCATCGATCGTGCGCGGCTCAATGACCTCTACGCGCCGGTCGCCGCCGCGCTGAAAGCGGCAGGCTGCGCCCTCAAGGGCGACGCCGCGATTCGCGCGATCGACCCTGAAGTCGCGCCGGCCTGCGACGATGATTGGTCTACGGAATATCTGGCGCCGGTCCTCTCCGTCGCCGCCGTCGACGGCGTCGACGGCGCGATCGCGCATATCGCGCGTTACGGCACGGCGCACACCGAAACCATCGTCACCGAGAACGCGGTCACGGCCGAGCGCTTCTTGAAGGGCGTCGACAGCGCCATCGTCCTCCACAACGCCTCGACGCAATTCGCGGACGGGGGCGAATTCGGCTTCGGCGCCGAAATCGGCATCGCCACGGGACGCCTCCACGCCCGTGGGCCGGTCGGCGTCGAGGAATTGACGACCTTCAAGACGGTGGTGCGCGGAACCGGGCAAACCCGGTCATAACCCGTTAACCTATCGAGGATATTTTCAGCTTTGGCATTTTCTGCTAGCAACCGATGCGCTTTTTGGCGCTTTGCAGAGGAAAATGCGCGATTGCGCGATTTTTCGCTTGTTTAGCGTCGGGGTCGTAGTCTAGAGCCTGCTGCGCTGCCGCAAGGTGGCGGAAAACTTCGGAGACGAAACGCGATGTCCGCGTTGACCTTGCAGAGTTTGACGGAAGGAGCCGCGGCCGGCGCCGCGACGCCGTTGACGCTCGCCGGGCTCATTCTCCTTAGCCTCGTACTGCTTATTCGCACTCCCTCGGGAGCGGCGATGGAACGGGCGCGAAGCTAAGGAAAGCGACACCCCAAACCACCGCACCGCTCCCGAAAGGGGGCGGTTTTTGTTTGCGGCCTGACATGGACGGACGATGACGGAACGACGCGAGAAACGATCGGATGCGATCACGAAGGGCCCGGCCCGCGCGCCGGCGCGCGCCATGCTGCGCGGCGCAGGGCTTTCCGACGCTGATCTCGAAAAGCCGCTGATCGCCGTCGTCAACACCTGGTCGACGGTGACGCCGTGCAATCTGCACCTCGCCGATCTCGCCGAACCGGTGCGCCGGGGCGTGCGCGCGGGCGGCGGCGTTCCGATCGACTTCAACACGATTGTCGTTTCGGACGGCATCACCATGGGCGCGGAAGGCATGCGCGCCTCGCTCATCTCGCGCGAGGCGATCGCCGATTCGATCGAGCTTGCCGTGCGCGGTCACAGCCTCGACGGCGTCATCGTCATGGTCGGCTGCGACAAGACCATCCCCGCGGCGGCGATGGCGCTCGCGCGGCTCGATATTCCGGGCCTCGTTTTTTATGGCGGCACCATCATGCCCGGCCGCTGCGAGGGCCGCGACATTTCCATTCAGGACGTTTTCGAAGCGGTCGGCGCGCATGCCGCCGGCGCGATCGGCGACGACAAGCTCGATGAAATCGAGCGCGCGGCGTGTCCGGGCGCTGGCGCCTGCGGCGGGCAGTTCACCGCCAATACGATGGCGATGGCGCTTGCGTTTCTGGGCCTTGCGCCGGTCGGCGCGGGCGACGTTCCCGCCGTCGCACCGGAAAAGGCGGCGGAAGCCGAACGCTGCGGACGGCTCGCCGCCGAACTGACCGTCCAAGGACGGTCGGCGCGGAGCTTTGTCACCGAGACCGCGCTGAAGAACGCCGCGACCGCCGTTGTCGCCAGCGGCGGCTCGACCAACGCGGTCCTTCACCTCACCGCCATCGCGGCGGAGGCGGGCGTTCCCTTCTCGATTGACCTCTTCGACCGCTTGTCGCGCGAGACCCCGGTCATCACCGATTTGAAGCCCGGCGGGAAGTATCTCGCGCGCGATCTATACACCGCGGGCGGCGTCGCGCTGTTCGGCAAGCGGCTGATGGAAGGGCGCGCCATCGCCGACATGCCGACCGTCAGCGGCCGGACATTGTTTGAGGAATTTGCGCGCGCGACAGAAGCGCCGGGTCAGAAAGTCGTCAGTTCCGTCGAAAAGCCCTTCAAGCCGACGGGCGGGGTTCGCATTCTTTATGGCGACGTCGCGCCCGACGGCGCCGTCCTCAAGACCGCCGGCTATGGCGACGGAGCCTTTGAGGGGCGCGCGCGCGTCTTCGACGGCGAGGAAGCGGCCTTCGCGGCAGTCTCGCGCCGCGATATCGCCGCTGGCGATGTCGTTGTCATCCGATACGAAGGGCCGAAGGGCGGGCCCGGCATGCGCGAAATGCTCGCCGTCACCGCCGCGCTCGCCGGCCAGGGCCTCGCCGGCAAGGTCGCCCTTATCACCGACGGACGCTTTTCCGGCGCGAGCCACGGCTTCGTCATCGGCCATGTGGCGCCGGAAGCGGCGATGGGCGGGCCGATCGCGCTTCTGAAAGACGGCGACGTCATCCGCATCAACGCCGAGGCCCGCCGCATCGACGCCGATATCGACTGGGCGGCGCGTCGCAAGATCTTCGTTCCGCGCCCGCAGCCCCGTCTCGGCGGCGTCTTCGACAAATATGCCGCGCTCGTCTCCTCCGCGTCCAAGGGCGCAGTCACCATTCAATCCTCAGCAGACTGAACAGGGATCGTTCCATGAAACTCTATAGCGAACAGGACGCCAATCCGGCGATCGTCAAATCGGCGCCGGTCGCCGTCATCGGCTATGGCAGCCAGGGCCGCGCGCATGCGCTGAACCTGAAAAACTCCGGCGTCGAGGTGATTGTCGGCCTCCGAAAGGGCGCACCGACGGCGAAGCGCGCGGCCGACGACGGGCTTGAAGTCGCGAGCGTCGCCGAGGCGACGCGCCAGGCGAAGCTGATCGCGATCCTGACGCCCGACATGACGCACGAAAAAATCTTCGCCGAGGACGTCGCGCCAAATCTGAAAGATGGCGACGCGCTCCTCTTCGCGCATGGCTTCACGGTGCTCTATGGCCGCGTCAATCCGCCGAAGAATGTCGATGTCATCATGGTCGCCCCGAAAGGCCCCGGCGATCTTGTCCGCCGCGAATATGAAAAGGGCCGCGGCGTTCCCTGCCTCTTCGCCGTCCATCAGGACGCCAGCGGAAAGGCGAAGGAAAAAGCGCTCGGCTATGCGAGCCTTATCGGCGGCACGGCGGCCGGCGCGATCGAGACGACGTTCCGCGAAGAGACCGAGACCGATCTCTTCGGGGAACAGGCCGTCCTTTGCGGCGGCGCGACCGAACTTGTGATGGCGGGCTACGAGACGCTCGTCGACGCCGGCTACAAGCCCGAAGTCGCCTATTACGAATGCTTGCATGAACTGAAGCTGATCGTCGATCTTCTCTACGAAGGCGGCGTCGCGAAGATGCATCAGTTCGTGTCCGAGACCGCGAAGTACGGCGATCTCGTCTCGGGCCCGCGCGTCATCAATGACGAGACCCGCGCGCGCATGCGCGAAGTGCTCGGCGACATTCAGTCCGGCGCCTTCGCGCGCGACTGGATCCTCGAAAACCAGGCCGGCAAGCCGCGTTATTCGAAGCTGCTTGAAAAAGACCTCGCCCATCCGATCGAAAAAACCGGCGCGGACCTGCGCGCGCGCATGGCGTGGCTGCAGCCCGGCGCCAACACCAAGGACGCGTGAGGCGATGAGAGTCACGAGCGAGACAGTCCAACCCTCTCCCGCTTGCGGGAGAGGGCAGGGTGAGGGGGCCTCAACAAGAGAAGCTCCCTCCGCATACGTCCCCTCTCCCCGTCCAACGCATGCGTTGGACCCTCTCCCGCAAGCGGGCGAGGGTAAGGCCGCAGCGCGCTCCGGCGCCGATATTCTGCTCGACGCGCTCGAAGAACAGGGCGTCGAGGTGATTTTCGGCTATCCGGGCGGGGCGGTCCTGCCGATTTATGACGCGCTCTTCAAGCGCGACAGCATTCGCCACGTCATGGTGCGCCATGAACAAGGCGCGGCGCATGCAGCCGAAGGCTATGCGCGCTCGACCGGCAAGGTCGGCGTCATCCTGGTGACATCCGGCCCCGGCGCGACGAACGCCGTCACTGGCCTTACCGACGCGCTCCTCGATTCCATTCCGCTCGTCTGCATCACGGGCCAAGTCGCGCGCCCGCTGATCGGGACCGACGCGTTTCAGGAGTGCGACACGGTCGGCATCACGCGCTCCTGCACCAAGCACAATTCTCTCGTGCCGTCCGCGCACAAGCTTGCGACCATCGTCCATGAAGCGTTTCACATCGCGCGGAACGGGCGGCCGGGGCCCGTCGTCATCGACATTCCGAAAGACGTGCAATTCGAGCACGCGCTCTACACCGCACGCGCCGACGCGCGGAAGCGCAACTGTCTCGTGACGCCGCCGGTCGACCAGAACAGGATCGGCGAGGCCATCGACCTGATGCGCCGCGCGCGCCGGCCCGTGCTTTACACCGGCGGCGGCGTCATCAATGCCGGGCCTAAAGCGAGCGAAGCCTTGCGCGCGCTTGCGGCGGAAACGAATTTTCCGCTGACCTCGACCTTGATGGGGCTCGGCGCCTATCCCGCCTCCGGCGCGAACTGGCTCGGCATGCTCGGCATGCATGGAAGCTTAGAGGCGAACAGCGCCATGCATGACTGCGATCTGATGATCGCGCTCGGCGCGCGCTTCGACGACCGCATCACCGGGCGCCTCGACGCTTTTTCCCCGCAGTCGCGCAAGATCCATGTCGATATCGACCCCTCGTCGATCAACAAGAATGTGCGCGTCGATCTCGGCATTGTCGGCGACGCCGGCACGGTGATCGAAGCCCTGCTCGCCGAATGGCGCCGCCGCCATGACAGCGAGCCCCATGACAGCGCGCGCCTCGACGCGTGGTGGAAACAGATCGCGCAATGGCGTGCGAAAAAATCCTTTTCCTATCGCAGCTCCGACACCGCGATCAAACCGCAATACGCCGTCGAGCGGCTCTACCAGTTGACGCGCGGGCGCGATGTCTATGTGACGACCGAAGTCGGCCAGCACCAGATGTGGGCCGCGCAGCATTTTCATTTCGAAAAGCCGAACCGGTGGATGACGTCGGGCGGGCTCGGCACGATGGGCTACGGACTGCCCGCGGCGCTTGGCGTTCAGGCCGCCTATCCGGATGCGCTCGTCATCGACATTGCCGGCGACGCTTCCGTGCAGATGACGATGCAGGAAATGTCGACCGCCGTGCAGCACGATCTGCCGGTGAAGATTTTCATCCTCAACAACGCCTATCTCGGCATGGTGCGCCAGTGGCAGGAACTCCTTCATGGCGGGCGCTATTCGCACTCCTATTCCGACAGCCTCCCCGATTTCGTAAAGCTCGCCGAGGCTTATGGCTGCGTCGGCCTGCGCGCCGAAACGCCGGATGAGCTTGACGCCAAGATCCTTGAGATGATCGACGTCCGCCGCCCGGTTCTCTTCGACTGCGTCGTCACGCAGGAGGAGAATTGTTTCCCGATGATCCCGTCGGGCGCGGCGCATAACGAGATGCTGTTCGGCGACCATATTGTCACCGGCGATGAGATCAGCGCCGAAGGAAAGGCGCTGGTATGAGCGCCGCCGAGCCTTCGCAATCGGTCTATCCGGTGACGCGCGACGAAGGCGCGGCGGCGGAAGCCATTCTCGCCGTCATCGTCGACAATGAGCCCGGCACGCTCGCCCGCGTCGTCAGCCTCATCTCCGCGCGCGGCTATAATATCGAGAGCCTCACCGTCGCCGAGACCGACGTTGAAAAGCACACCTCGCGCATCACCATCGTCACACGCGGAACGCCCGCGAAGATTGAGCAGATCAAGGCCCAGCTCGGCCGCCTTGTCCCTGTGCGCCGCGTGCTTGACGTGACGCGCGAGACCGAGGGCATCAAGCGCGAATTGGCGCTCGTCAAAGTGGTCAGCGCCGGCGAGCAGCGGCTCGAATCGATGCGCCTTGCCGACATCTTCCGCGCCCGCGTCATCGATACGACCCACACGTCCTTCGTGTTCGAGGTGACGGGCGCGCGCGAGAAGATCAACACCTTCATCGAACTGATGACGCCGCTCGGCCTGAAAGAGGTCTCGCGCACCGGCGTGTTGTCGATCCGGCGCGGGCTGGAGACGGATTGATGCGCCCGCCCCTACTTCATCGACTTCGAATTACCCTCGCGCGGGACCCGATTCCGCGCGCGCCGCACCCGTCATCATTTCATTCAGGACACCGACCATGACCGCCTCATCAAACGATCCCAAAGACCGCGTATTGATCTTCGACACCACCTTGCGCGACGGCGAGCAGGCGCCGGGATTTTCGATGTCGACCGACGCCAAGCTGATCGTCGCCCGCGCGCTCAAGAGCCTGCGCGTCGATATCATCGAGGCGGGCTTCGCCGCCGCCTCGCCCGGCGACGCCGCCGCCGTGAAAGCGGTCGCCGAGGAAATTGAGGGTCCGGTCATCTGCAGCCTCGCGCGCGCGTCGATCGGCGACATCGAGGCGGCGGCGCGCGCGCTCGAGCCCGCCAAGCGCAGCCGCATTCACATCTTTCTCGGCACCAGTCCGACGCATCGCGGCGCGAAACTCAACATGACCAAGAGCCAGATCATCGACAAGATCGGCGAGGTGATCGCCTTTGCGAAAACCTGCGTCCAGGAGGTCGAATTCTCCGCCGAGGACGCCATCCGCACCGAGCGCGATTTCCTGCTTGAGGCCGTGAAGGCGGCGATCAACGCCGGCGCCTCGACGATCAACATCCCGGATACAGTCGGCTACACGACGCCTGAGGAGATCACGGCGCTATTCAGATATCTCATCGCGGAAAATGCCGGGGCCGACGTCGTCTGGTCGACGCACTGCCATGACGATCTCGGCATGGCGGTCGCCAACAGCCTCGCGGCCGTGAGAGGCGGCGCGCGCCAGATCGAAGGCGCGATCAACGGCATCGGCGAGCGCGCCGGCAATTGCTCGCTCGAGGAGGCCGTGATGGCGCTTAATGTCCGCCGCGATTTTTTCGGCGTGACGACGAATATCGACACGACGAAACTCTACCCGGCGAGCCAGACGCTGGCGCGCGTGACGCATTCGCCGGTGCCGCGCAACAAGGCGATCGTCGGCAAGAACGCCTTCGCGCATGAAGCGGGCATTCACCAGCACGGCGTCCTCGCCGACAAGCGCACTTATGAAATCATGGACGCCGAGACGGTCGGCGTGCCGTCGAACGTGCTCGTCCTCGGCAAGCACTCCGGCAAGCACGCCGTCGCCGCGCGCCTGAAGGCGCTCGGCTTCGAGGTTTCCGCGCAGCGCATTGAGGATCTCTTCCCTGACTTCAAACATCTCGCCGACACCTGCCGGGAAGTCTCGGACGCCGATCTCGTGCGCCTAGCGACCGGCAACGCGCCCGTTGACGGCCGCATCGGCCCTTGGCGGATGCGCGCGACGGAACTCCGCGTCGACCGCGAGGATGACACCAGGCCCTATGCGCGCATCACCATGGAGCATGACGACGGCACTCGCCGCACGGTGAGCCATGAAGGCGAAGGGCCGATCGACGCCGCCTTCGCCGCCGTCTGCGCGATCACCGGCGTCCCGGGGAGGATCAGCGTTCTTGACCTGCACCATGTCGCGAGCGAAGGCGTCGTGCGCGCCGAAGCGGTGATCGAGGTCGAGGGTCAGCTTTATTCGGGCAAGGCCAAGGAAGTCGATATCGCCGACGCCGCCGTCGCGGCTTTCGTGGCGGCGGTCAATCAGGCGGTCGCCGTGCGAAACGCCGGCGCGCAGCGCTTCAAGCTTGCGGCGGGAGCTTAAGATGCGGACAGTCGTCTCTCACTGGAAGCAAGCACGCCATGACCGCGCCTGAGCCAACCTCCCTCTTCGACAAATTATGGGCGCGCCATGTCGTTGCGCCTGAGACGGCGGAAACGCCCGCGGTCATCTATGTCGATCTTCATCTCGTCCATGAGGTGACCTCGCCGCAGGCGTTCGCGGCGCTCCAGGAACGCGGCCTTAAGGTGCGCCGTCCGGACCGCACGCTGGCGACGCTCGATCACTCGACGCCGACGCGCCCAGCGGGAAAGGACGGCAGGCTTCCCTACGTCACCGCCGAGGCCGAGGCGCAGGTTGCAAAGCTGATCGCCAATTGCGCGCTGCATGGCGTTCGCCTGCTCGGCCTTGACAATCCGGAACGCGGCATCGTGCATGTGATCGGCCCGGAGCTTGGCGCGACGCAGCCCGGCAAGACGATCGTCTGCGGCGACAGCCATACGTCGACGCACGGCGCCTTCGGCGCGCTCGCCTTCGGCATCGGCACGACGGAGGTCGGGCATGTGCTGGCGACGCAATGCGTCTTGCAGCGGAAATCGAAATCGATGCGCGTCACCTTTGACGGAACGCTGCCGCCGGGCGTCGGCGCGAAGGATATGGCGCTCGCGATGATCGCCAAGATCGGCGCTGACGGCGGCCAGGGCTATGCGATCGAATTCGCCGGCGCGGCGGTCGAGGCGCTGTCGATGGACGGGCGCATGACCCTTTGCAACATGTCGATCGAGGCGGGCGCGCGGTTCGGCATGGTGGCGCCGGACGAGAAAACTTTCGCCTTCCTGAAAGGCCGCGACTATTGCCCGAAAGGCGCCGATTGGGATCGCGCCGTCGACGACTGGCGAACGCTGAAGAGCGATGCGGGCGCGGCCTTCGACCGCGAAGTGACGATCGACGCGTCGATGCTGGCGCCGATGATCACCTATGGCGTGTCGCCCGACGCCGCGGCGCCGGTCGACAGGACGGCGCCGAGAGCGACAACCGAGACCGCGCGCCATGCGAGCGACTACATGAAATTCGCCGAAGGCCGGCCTTTCACCGACGCCGCCGTCAATCGCGTCTTCATCGGCAGCTGTACGAATTCGCGCCTGTCTGACCTGCGCGAGGCGGCCGACGTGATGCGCGGGCGTAAAGTGAAGACGGGCGTCGTCGCGCTGATCGTGCCGGGATCGGAAACCGTGAAGCGCGCGGCGGAGGCGGAGAACCTGCACCGCGTCTTCCTCGACGCCGGCGCGGAATGGCGCGAGCCCGGCTGCTCGATGTGCATCGCCATGAACGGCGACAGAGGCGAGCCCGGCGAGCTTGTCGTCTCGACCTCCAACCGCAATTTCATCGGCCGCCAGGGCAAGGGCGTCAGGACCGTGCTCGCAAGCCCCGCGACCGCCGCGGCCTCGGCCATCGAAGGAAAGATCGCGGACCCGCGGAAATATCTGGCGGAGAATGCGGCGTGAGTGCGCGAACCTTCCGCGATGTCTTTCACCTCCCCCTTGCGGGGAGGTCGAAATCGCGAAGCGATTTCGGGCGGGGGTCCGCTATGCGCCCGCCGGCTCAGTTCAACTTTCAGCGCAAAACCCCCACCCGAAACTGCCGCGCAGTTTCGGCCTCCCCGCAAGGGGGAGGCGGGCGCGTCATTGCCGATGTCCAAGAGACGATTCAATGATCTTTGACCCCATCCGCGTCATCCGCTCGCGCACGGTCGTGTTGCCGCAGGCGAATATCGACACCGATCAGATCATCCCGGCCCGGTTCCTGACGACGACGTCGCGCGGCGGGCTTGGCAAGGCGCTGTTTTACGATTGGCGCTATGACGAGGACGGGCGGCCGAAAAACTCTTCCGTCTTCAACGGCGTCGATCCGGCGACGCACCAGATTCTCGTCGCCGGCCCCAATTTCGGCTGCGGGTCGAGCCGCGAGCACGCGCCCTGGGCGCTTCATGATTTCGGATTTCGCGCGGTCGTCTCTTCGGACATCGCCGACATCTTCAGAAGCAACGCGGTGAAGAACGGGCTCCTCCCTGTCGCCGTCGATCAGATGACGCACCAGAAGCTCCTCAAAGCGCCGGGGAGCGAAGTGACGATTGATCTGGAGACAATGACGGTGACGCTCGAGGGCGGCGCAACGACGACCTTCGCCGTCGAGCCCTTTGCGCGCCGCTGCCTCCTCGACGGCGTCGACCCTCTCGGGCGCCTGCTAAGTCAGATGCCGGCGATCGAGGCTTTCGAGGCGCGCCGGGCATGACATTCACCATCGCCTATCTCCCCGGCGACGGCGTCGGGCCCGAAGTTTCGGAAGTCGCGCGCCGCGTGATGCTGAGAGCGGCCGGCCTCTTCGGGGTCGGTCTCGAATTCCGCGAACATGACTTTGGCGGCGCCGCCATCGACCGTCACGGCGACCCGTTCCCGCCAGCGACCAAGAAAGCCTGCCTGGAAGCGAACGCGGTCCTGCTCGGCGCCGTCGGCGGCCCCAAATGGGACCAGGGCGGCCCGCGCCCGGAAGCGGGGCTGCTGGCGCTTCGGAAAGCGCTCGGCGTCTACGCGAATTTGCGCCCGACCCGGGTCCTGCCGGGCAAAGAGAACCTGTCGCCTCTGAGGCCCGAACGCGCCGCCAATGTCGATCTGCTGATCGTCCGTGAACTGACGGGCGGACTTTATTTCGGCGAGCGCGTCGAGGGCTCGGACGCCGCCAGCGACACTTGCGTCTATTCGAAAAGCGAAATCGAGCGCGTCGCGCGCATCGCTTTCGAGGCCGCGCGCCGGCGCCGGAAAAAGCTCACCAGCGTCGACAAGGCGAATGTCCTGGCGACCGGACGCCTGTGGCGCAAGACCGTGACGGACATGCAGGCCCGCGATTATCCCGACGTCGCGCTCGACCATGTGCTGGTCGACGCCATGGCGATGAAGCTCATCCAGCAGCCATCGGCGTTCGACGTCATCCTGACCGAGAACATGTTCGGCGACATTCTGTCGGACGAAGCCTCCGTCATCGCCGGATCGATCGGGCTCGCCCCGTCCGCCTCGATCGGCGACGGCGCAGCAGGGCTTTACGAGCCGATCCACGGCTCGGCGCCCGATATCGCGGGACAAGACAAGGCCAATCCCGCCGGGACGATCCTTTCGGCCGCCATGCTGTTCCGCTTCAGCCTCAACCATGAGGAAGCCGCGCGCGCGATCGAACGCGCGGTCGAGGAAGCGATCAACGCCGGCTTCGGCACGGCGGACCTTGGCGGCAAGGACGGCTGCACGGCGTTCGGGGCGCGGATCGAGGCGCTGGTCAGAAAGGATTAGGCCTAAGTCACCTCGCCCGCAGGAGACCTTTGCGTAACCTGGTTTCTCGTGACCATCCTTCGAGACGCCTCCGCTTCGCTTCGGCTCCTCAGGATGAGGATTTTATAGGTCAAAGCGGAACTCCTCATCCTGAGGAGCGGCCCTCTTGGGCCGGGTGTCGAAGGATGGCCGCAAGCGCGCTCGTCCAGCCGCCTTGTCAGGCGGCCGCGCGCTTCAGCGCGTCGGCGAGGTCGGTTTTTTCCCAGGAGAAGCCGCCGTCGGCGTCTGGCGTGCGGCCGAAATGGCCGTAGGAGGCGGTGCGCGCGTAGATCGGCTTATTGAGGTCGAGATGGCGGCGAATCCCTGACGGCGTCAGGTCCATCGCCTCGCGCAGCGCGCGTTCGAGCCGCGCTTCGTCGACCTGCCCCGTGCCGTGCAAATCAACGTATACGGACAAAGGCTCGGCGACGCCGATCGCGTAGGCAACCTGGATCGTGCAGCGGTCCGACAATCCATCCGCGACGACGTTCTTGGCGAGATAGCGCGCCGCGTAAGCGGCCGAGCGGTCAACCTTCGTCGTGTCCTTGCCGGAAAAGGCGCCGCCGCCATGCGGGGCCGCCCCGCCATACGTATCGACGATGATCTTGCGCCCGGTGAGGCCGGCGTCGCCGTCCGGGCCGCCAATGACGAATTTGCCGGTCGGATTGACGTGCCATTTGCAGTCGGGCGCGATGGCGAGATCGGAAAGCGCTTTCCGGATATAAGGCTCGACAACTGCGCGCACTTTCGCCGAATTCCATGACCCGTCGAGATGCTGCGTCGACAGGACAAGCGAGGTGACGGCGGCGGGCTTGCCGTTCTCATAGCGCACGGTCACCTGGCTCTTGGCGTCGGGACCGAGAAGGCCCGCCTCGCCTTCGCGCTTGTGGCGGGCGGCGGCGAGCAGCTCCAGAATCTTGTGGCTGTAATAGATCGGCGCCGGCATCAGCGCCGCGGTTTCGCGGCAGGCATAGCCGAACATGATGCCCTGATCGCCTGCGCCTTCGGCGTTGGCGTCCGCCGCCTTGTCGACGCCCTGCGCGATGTCGGCCGACTGGCCGTGGAGGAGCACTTCCACCTTGGCGTCGCGCCAGTGGAAGCCGTCCTGTTCATAGCCGATGTCCTTGATGGCGCTGCGCGCCGCCTCGATGAAGCGCTCCGGCTTCACATGCGTCGCGTCGCGCATCAGCGTTTCGGGAACGCGCACTTCGCCGGCGATGACGACGCGGTTCGTGGTCGCCAGCGTTTCGCAGGCGCAGCGCACATCCCAGCCGTTCATGCCGGTCGCCGCCGCTTCGCGGTAAACGAGATCGACGATTTCGTCGGAAATCCGGTCGCAGACCTTGTCCGGATGCCCTTCGGCGACGCTTTCGCTGGTGAAGAGATAAGACTGGCGCGCCATCAGCGTCGGCCCCCATATAAGGAAAAGTTTATGCGTTCGGCGCGCTTCTACCGAAGGGCTCCGCTGATGTCTATTCAAGAATAGCGCCGGCGGGACGAGCGCTCAGGCGCGCGCGGCCGCAGGATCGCCGTCCGACAGCGATTTCACGAGTTCAAGCACCCGTTTTCTGATCTTCGGGTCCGTAATTGAGGCGAAATGCTTGCAGAGCTGAACGCCTTCGGGCGTGTTGAGAAGCTCCATCATCGCGGCCCCCTCGTCCGGCCCCGATTCGGCGAAGCCGTAGGACCGCCCGGTATCGGCGTCGTAATCGTCATAGAAAAACTGAATCGGCACGCCGAGAATGCGGGAGATTTCAAACACCCGGCTCGCGCCGATGCGGTTGACGCCCTTTTCGTATTTCTGGATCTGCTGAAACGTCAGCCCAAGGGAATCCGCCAGCTTGTCCTGGCTCATCCCCAGCATCGTCCTTCTAAGCCTCACCCGCCCGCCGACATGAATGTCGATCGGGTGCGGCCGCTTTTCGTCAGCCATGTCGCCCTTCCTGCTCGTGCAACCTCCCCGCGTCAGCCCAACGCGAAGACCGCCAGAGTCTCCCCAGAAGTCATTGCTTATAGGCGATTGTACGGGACGCGCAAAGATTGCATTACAGATTTTGCAGATGTTTTCGCGGGAACAACGCGAAGGCGAACGCCATAGCCATCATGATCCAGAAAAGTGTGTCGCCGAAGCGCTGATAGAGCGTCGGCCGGAGCGGCATGGGCAGCGGCCGGTCAATGACGCCCGTCCGGTAGAGCGGCACGCGCTCGATCAGGCGCCCTGTCCCGTCGAACAGCGCTGAAACGCCGGTGTTGGCCGAGCGTGCCATCGGCAGGCCGGTTTCGATGGTCCTGAGCCGGGCCTGGTCAAGATGCTGGCGTGGCCCGGAGGAATCGCCGAACCAGCCGTCATTGGTGACCGTCGCGATCCAGTCTGGCCGCTCGCCTTTCGGATAGACGCGGCCGGGAAAGATCGCCTCGTAACAGATGAGCGCGGCGAAGGAAGGGCCTCCGGCCGCGATCGTCGTCGGCCCGGCGCCGAAGGCGAAGCCTTCCTCGTAAGGGGCAAGCTGGGCGAGCCCGGCGGCGCGCAGCAGTCCGTTCATCGGCAGATATTCGCCGAACGGCACCAGATGGTGCTTGTCATAATTGGCGACGACTTGGCGCCCGGACGCGCGTTCGGGGATGACGGCGATCGAATTATAGACCTTCTCGCGCCCGTCGGCGCCGGTTTCGCGCCGGACAGCGCCCGTCACCAGAACGGCGTTTTTCGGCAGCCGGCGCGAGACCTCGGCGAGGCCTTCAGGCACTTCGTCGATCACCGGCACCGCATTCTCCGGCCATAGCGTGAACAGGACGCCGGACGGCGGGCCGGGCGCCGATGAAAGCTCGATATGGCGCTTGTAATTGCGGTCCCAAAGATCGCTGTCGATCTTCTCGCGCTGGGGAATGTTCGGCTGCACGATGCGCACGAACGCGTCCGGATGGTTCGTGGGCGGATGAACCCCGAGCCGCGCCGCGCCGATCGCGAACAGCGCGCCTGTCGCGGCGAGCATGACGCCGGCGCCCTTCGCGGCGCCGCGCGCGGTCAACGCCGCCGCCGGCGCCATGGCGATGAGGAGCGCGACGAGGCTCAGCCCGTAAACGCCCCACCAGGCCGCCGATTGCGCGCCCGCCGCAGTTCCAGCGAACGCCTGACCGGGCAGGTTCCAGGGAAGGCCGGTGAGAATATGCCCGCGCAGATACTCGAAGATCATGATGACGCCGGCGGCGAGCACAATGCGTCGCCAGCCGTCAACGCGCGTGCGGGCGATGACGGCGCCGGCGGCGCCGGTGAAGAGCGCCAGAAAAGCGGGCATGCCGAGCACGGCGAAGGGCGCCATCCAGGCGAATTCCTCCGCCTGCACCATGAAGGCGTAGCCGAACCAGTAAAGCCCGAGAAGAAAATATCCGAAGCCGAAGAACCAGCCGATCGCAAAGCCTGACCGCATCGGGCGGCCGGACGCGCGCGCGCCGTCGAGAAGGAGAATGAAAACGCAATAACCCGCCGCCATTAGCGGCAGGACGTAAAACGGCGCCTGCGCGGCCGCGGCCGCGATCCCGGCGCCGGCGGCGATCCCGCGCCGGCGCCAACCGTTTGCGCGCGTCAGCGACGTCGCTGCGCCCGCGAGCCGTTCCCCGATTGACACCGGCGTCATTCCGCTCCGGCCGCCCTTTGCGCGTCGGGCGCCGGGACGGGAGCCGGCGTCTTCCGGATACGGACTTTCCGGACCTTGCGGGCGTCGGCCTCGACAATCTCGAAGTCGAAGCCGGACGGGTGCGACAGCACTTCGCCCCGCTGCGGCACGCGGCCTGCGAGCGCCACCGCGACGCCGCCGATGGTGTCGATCTCGGCGTCGCCGGCGTCGAGCGTTACGCCGGAAAGGTCCGCGAAGGTCTCGCATTCGACGCGCCCGTCCGCCTCCCAGCCGCCGCCGGGGCGCGCGACGATCGTCGGCGCGGCTTCGTCGTCATGCTCGTCATTGATGTCGCCGACGATCTCCTCGACGAGATCTTCGATCGTCAACAGCCCGTCAGTGCCGCCGAACTCGTCGATGACGAGCGCCATGTGAACGCGGCTCGCCTGCATCTTCAGAAGGAGGTCGGTGATGCGCATCGACGGCGGCGCATAAAGGACGTCGCGGCGGATTTTCTTCAGGACAGGCCCATCGGCCGCCACATGCTGATGGGGATTGGCGACAAGGCTGACGACGTCCTTGATGTGGACCATGCCCAAAGGATCGTCGAGATCGCCGCGATAGACCGGAAGGCGCGAATGCCCGGCCTCCGCAAAGGCCTTGATGAGATCGGGCAGCGGCGTGTCGATTTCGACCGCGATGATGTCGGCGCGCGGCGCCATCACGTCGGAGACGCGCTTTTCATCGAAGGCGATGACGCGTTCGATCATTTCGCGGCGCGCGCGCGGCAGGCGCATCGCCGCTGCGCGCTGACCGTCGTCGAGCCCGGCGGCGAATTCGCTTTCGGGTTCGGGTTTCGTGAAAAGCCCCTTGAGGCGCTGAAAGAACCCGCCCGGCGCAACGGCGCCGCCGGTCTCGTCTGCGGGGGGTTTGGCGGCTTCGCTCATTCAGCCGCGCTCCCCGGCATGGGGGTCGGCGACGCCAAGACTGGCGAGAATACGCGTCTCCAGGCGTTCCATAAGGTCGGCTTCGTCATCGGTCTGGTGATCATGGCCCGCAAGGTGCAGCAGGCCGTGGATGATAAGGTGCGCGGCGTGATCGCGAAAGCGGGCGCTTTCATCGCCGGCCTCGGCCGCGCATGTTTCATAAGCCATGGCGATATCGCCCGGCGCACCAGGAAAGGCGAGGACATTCGTCGGCTTGTCCTTGCCGCGGTATTGCGCATTGAGACTGTGTAACGCGCTGTCATCCGCAAGAAGCAGCGCAGCGCCCGGCGCGATCCGGGGCTCCATCGCTGCGGCGGCGGCGAAGCAGCGTTCTGCGAAGGATTGAGGATCGCCAAGCGCATCGGTCCAGCGCGGATCATCGACGACAGCCTCGATCTCGGGGTCGCCGTTCTTATTTTCGCTGGGTCGCATCCCGCGCGTCATAAGCGTCGATGATGCGCCCGACAAGCGGATGGCGGACGACGTCGGCGGCGGTGAAGGTCGCGACCTTGACGCCTTCGACGCCGGTGAGGAGCTTGACGGCGTCGGCGAGGCCGGACACTTCCCCGCGCGGCAAGTCGCTCTGCGACGGATCGCCCGTCAGCACCATGCGTGCGCCTTCGCCGAGGCGCGTCAGAAACATTTTCGTCTGTGCGACCGTGGCGTTCTGCGCCTCGTCGAGAATGACCGCGGAGCGCGCGAGCGTACGACCGCGCATGAAGCCGAGCGGCGCAATTTCAAATTCGCCGCCCGCAATGCGCCGTTCGATATAGTCCGCATGCAGCATATCGTGAAGCGCGTCGTAAAGGGGACGGAGATAGGGATCGACCTTTTCCTTCATGTCGCCGGGGAGAAATCCGATGCGCTCGCCCGCTTCGAGCGCCGGGCGCGACAGGATGATCCGTTCGACGGCGCCGGACTGATAGAGGCCGACGGCGTGCGCGACGGCGAGATAGGTCTTGCCCGTTCCCGCCGGGCCGACGCCGAAGACGAGATCGGCGCCCGAGAGCGCTTCAAGATAGCGCCGCTGCGCGGGCGTTCGCGGGCTGACGAGACGTTTGGACGTCTTGATCGCCGGCCCTTGCGCCTCGCCCGCCGAAGGCTCCGCGTCGGAATATTTCGCCGCCGCGCGCACATCCTCGACCGTCAGCGGCTGGCCGCTCGCGAGGCGCTGATAAAGACGCCGCAGCACCGCCGCGGCTTGCGCGCGCTCGCGCGGCGGACCTGAAAGATTGAGCACATTGCCGCGCGGATCGATCCGGACGCCGAAGGCGCGCTCGACGATCAGGAGATGCGCGTCATGCTCGCCCGACAGGCTGGCGACATGACGGTTGTCGTCGAAGGAAAGCTGCTCGACCGCGTCGTCCTGTTCTTCAGCCACGCCGCGCGCCCGCTTGCCGATGGTCGGCCTCCGCCTCTCCGGTCAGTTCGCCCGCCAGCGCGTTCGGCGTCACCGCCGTGACGCGGACGGGCGCGACCCTTCCGATCATCGATGCTGGCGCCGAGGCGTGAAGGCTTTGCAAATAGGGCGTCCGGCCGATGAGCTGACCGGGCTGGCGGCCGGACTTCTCGAAGAGAACCGGCAAGGTCCGGCCGACAAGCCCCGCGCAAAAAGCATCGCGCTGCGCCGTCAGCAGCGCCTGCAGCGCGGCGAGGCGGCGATCCTTCTCCTCCTCAGCCACCTGTTTCGGCATCGCGGCCGCCGGCGTACCGGGACGGCGCGAATACTTAAAGGAGTACGCAGACGCATAGCCGACGGCGCGGACGAGACCCAGTGTCGCTTCAAAATCCTCGACCGTTTCGCCGGGGAAACCAACGATGAAGTCGCCCGAAATCGCAATATCCGGCCGCGCCGCGCGCACCTTGTCGATGATTTTCAGATAGTCGGCGGCGGTATGGCCGCGGTTCATCGCCGCGAGGATGCGGTCCGAACCCGACTGCACCGGAAGGTGCAGATAAGGCATCAGTTTCGGCTCCTTCCCGAGC
>CAZHUI010000038.1:0-28654 GCA_964535605.1 uncultured Caulobacterales bacterium | reverse complement strand
ACCCGGATCGTGTCGCCGATGCCGGCCCATAGGAGCGAGCCCATGCCGATCGCGGTCTTCACCGACCCGATGCGCAATCCGCCGGCTTCGGTGACGCCGAGATGCAGCGGGCAATCGATCGCGTCTGCGAGCATCTGATAGGCGGCGACGGTGAGGAAGACGTCGGAAGCCTTCACCGAGATCTTGAATTCGTGAAAGTCGTTGTCCTGAAGGATGCGCGCATGATCGAGCGCGCTTTCGACCATCGCCTCGGGACCGGGCTCGCCATATTTCTCGAGAAGGTCTTTCTCAAGACTGCCGCCATTGACGCCGATGCGCATCGAGCAGCCATGGTCCTTCGCCGCCTTGATGACCTCGCGCACGCGCTCGGCCGACCCGATATTGCCGGGATTGATGCGAAGGCAGGCAGCGCCCGCGACCGCGGCTTCGATCCCGCGCTTATAGTGGAAGTGAATATCGGCGACGATCGGCACGGAGACGTTCTTGACGATCGTCTTCAAGGCCGCCGTCGATTCAACGTCCGGGCAGGAAACCCGAACGATATCGGCGCCAGCTTCCGCAATCTCGTTGACCTGACGGATGGTCGCCTGCGCGTCCGAGGTCAGCGTGTTGGTCATCGACTGCACGGCGATCGGCGCGTCGCCGCCGACCGGCACTTTGCCGACCATGATCTGGCGCGATTTCCTGCGCGCGATGTCGCGCCACGGACGTAACGACATGACCGTTCCTCTGATACCTCAACCAAGCGCGGTTCTAGCATGCCCTGAAGGCGGGAAAACGACCGCTATGGGGCCGCTTTTGGTAAAAAACAGCCCAAAAAGCAACGCGGTTCCGGCGCCGGCCTAGGACGGCCGGTCAAAACGGAAGGAGACCTGCTGCTCAAAAGCCGGGCGCGGGGCGCCGCCAATCTGGCGGGGCGAGAACCGCCACCGCTTCAGCGCATTGAGGGCGGCCCGCTCAAAACAGGCGTTTGAAGCGTTCGCCACGCGCTCGCTGACGACCGCGCCCTGCGGCGTGATGGTGAAAATGATATCGACGGTTTCGGCAGGCGCAGCCCCCGCTTCGCATTCCGGCGGATAGACCGGTTCAATGCGCTCAATAACCTGCGCCTCGATGACGCTGGGCGTCGCGGCTGGCTCCGGCGCGGCGGCGGCCGGCGCGGCGGAAATCGACGGCGCGGGGTCGGTTACGGCATTGCCGTTTGCGACCGGCTGCAAGGGAACGCCGTCGAGCTTCAACGGGATAACGGCCTCGCGCGGGCGGGTTATCGACAGTCCGCACCAGATCATGAAGGCGAGAATGGCGAGGACCGCCAGCAGCGACAGCCTTGGCGGCTCCTTGGCGACCCCTGTGGCGCGCGCGGCCGGCCGGTCTGCGGGGGCCGCCGGCTTCGACGCCGCCGCCATGCCCGCCTCGGCCTTGAAGCGATCAATGACGGGATTTGGATCAAGCCCCAAGGCGTCGGCATAGGCGCGCACGAAGCCGACGCCATAGGCGCGGCTCGGCAGTCGTTCGAGCGCCATCTGCTCGATCGCCTCGATATAGCTCGCCTTGATGTGCGTACGCTCGCTGATAGTCGCGAGCGACAGGTTCTGCTGCGCCCTGACCGCTTCAAGATAGGGACCGACGGCCGGAAAATTCTTGGGATCGATTTCGGCGGCGCGCAGACGCGCGCGCGCGTCATTCAGCTCATAAATCTCGGCGGACGTATTTTGTCCTGACACAGTCATCAAACCTCTACGCCACAGACTACGCCGTTTACCGTAACAGACCGGTGAACGATACCGCTGCAGCTGGGAAAGTACGCTTTAAACGCCGCGATTCGACGCTTTCCTGCTCGACCTAGCAGCAACGGCGCCAAGAAAAGATTTCCACAACGGAAAAAATCGTTCGCCGGGCTAGGTCAGCGCAGCGCCTGATTCGACGAGAAAGGCGGCGAAAGCGCGTCGCATCGGTCCGCGCCGGGCCTCGGGCGCCCCGATAAAGGCGCCGGTCGCGGCGGCGTCGATCGAGCGCACAATGCGCCGGAACGGCCCGATCGCCGAGGCGGGCGCAGAGAACCGGCGAATACCGGCGCCTATGAGGGCGGCCCCCATCATCGGATCGGCGGCCTGCTCCCCGCAAAAAGTCAGCGGCTTGCCCGCGCGCAACGCCGCTTCGGCGAGCCGGGCGATGAAGCTTAAAAATCCGGGGTCGAGAGCGTCGAAACGGCGCTGCGTCATTTCGGCGTCCCGGTCGGCGGCGAAATAAAACTGCGCCAGGTCATTTCCGCCGATCGACAGGAAATCGACCCGCGCCGCGATATCGTCGATGCGCCAGGCGGCGGCGGGCGTTTCAATCATCGCGCCGAGATCGATCTGCGAGGGCAGCGGCCGACCGCGCCGGGTCGCAAAGTCGACCTCGCGCGCGATCAGCTCGCGCGCGAGGTCGATCTCTTCGGGCAGGGTGATCATCGGGAACAGGATGCGCGCCGTCTTCCCGGCCGAGGCGGCAAGGAGCGCGCGCAATTGCGGCCGGAAGAGGCCGGGCCGGTCGATCGCCATGCGGAGGCCGCGCCAGCCCATCGCTGGGTTCGCTTCAGGCTTCACCTTCATATAGGCGCCGGCCTTGTCAGCGCCGAGATCGGCGGTGCGGAAGACGACAGGCTTGTCGCCGGCGAGCGCGAGGATTTGCGCGTAGAGTTTTTCCTGCGCGCCCGCGCGCGGCAGCTGCGCCCCGATGATGAACTGCAGTTCCGTACGGAAGAGCCCGACGCCCGCCGCGCCGGTGCGCTCCAGATGGGACATGTCGAGCGGGATGCCGGCGTTCATGAAAAGCTCGATCGCGACTCCGTCCCTTGTGACAGCGGGCAGATGGCGTTCCGCCGCGAACGCCGCCTGCTGTTCCGATTGCAGCGTTTCCTTCTCGCGGTAGCTCGCGACGACATCCGTGGTCGGACGAATGAGAACTTCGCCGGTCTCGCCGTCGACGATGACCTCGTCGCCGGCCTCAGCAAGGCCGAGCGCGCTGTCGATGCCTGAAACGAGCGGCACGCCGAGCGCCCGCGCGACGATCGCCACATGCGAGGTCGCGGACGCTTCAGCGACGACAAGCCCTTTGAGCCTGTCGCGATCATATTCCAGCAGTTCGGCCGGCCCAAGCGCCCGGGCGATCAGGATGGCGGCGTCAGGCAGATCCGCGACGGGCGCGCTTTCAGCGCCCGTCAGGTGCCGCAAGAGACGCCGCGACAGATCGTCGAGATCGTGCATGCGCTCGCGGAGATAGGGGTCCTTGATTTGCGCCATGCGGGCGCGATTCTCGCCTTGAACCTGCTCGACCGCCGATTCCGCGGTGAGGCCGGACATAGCGGCATTGCGCATCCGCTCTTTCCAGCCGCGGTCATAAGCAAAGAGGCGATAGGTCTCGAGAACCTCGCGCGGCGCGTCTTCAAGCGTTTCGCGCGCCAGCATCGCATCGACCGAGGCTTGCAGCGCGGCGATGCCGCTCTCGAGGCGAAACGCTTCTGCTTCTGCGTCGGCGGCGAAAACCTTGTGTTTCGGCGTCGGAGCCTCGTGAAACGCCGCGCGGCCGCGCGCGACGCCCGGCACGATCCCGACGCCTTTGAGGCGCTCGGGGCGGTGCAGCATTGCGCCGACTTCCTCGGTCGTCCGCTGGTCCAGCAATTCGCCGGAAGCCGCGATCTCCGCGAGAAGGGTCGCCACCGCCTGCGCCGCGCCGACCTCTTCATCCGTGTACCGGCGGCTGACGAGATTCTGCAGGACAAGCACGCCCAGCGACTTGCCCGACCGGATCAACGGAACGCCGAGAAACGAATGAAGCGGATCCTCGCCCGTCTCCGGCCGATAGGCGAAGTTCGGGTGCAGCGGCGCGTCCGCGGTGATGAGCGGGCGCTGCGTTTCGGCGACGACGCCGACAAGGCCTTCGCCCCATTTCAGTTTCGTCTTGTGGACGGCTTCGCGGTTGAGGCCTTCCGTCGAATAGAGTTCAAGCTCGTCGCTGCCGAGGCGGAGATAAATCGAGCACACGTCCGAGGCCACATGGGCGGCGATCGCCTGCGTCAGCGCGTCGAGCCGGTCTTGCGCCGTCGACGCGACGGCGACCGCGTCATGCATGGTCTTCAGGAGCGCCGCGATGCCGCCCGCGGCCTTCGCCGCCGCTTTTGCGCGCCTTGCGCTCTGGGGGCGTTTCATCGCGCGTCAGGCCGCGCCGGCGCTGCGATCAAGGCCATAGGCCTGGTGGAGGGCGCGAACGGCCAGTTCTCCATATTCCGCAGCGATCAGCACGCTGATCTTGATCTCCGACGTCGAGATGTTCTGAATGTTGATGCCCTTCTCGGCCAGCGCCTTGAACATCGTCGAGGCGACGCCCGTATGGCTGCGCATGCCGACGCCGATGACCGAAACCTTGACGATATTGCGGTCGGTCAGCATCTGGTCGAATCCGACTTTCGGCTTGGCGAGGGACAGCGTTTCGACCGCGCGGGAAAGCTCCGAATCCGCCATCGTGAAGGACAGGTTCGCGCCTGACTGGCGCGATGGGCTCTGGACGATCATGTCGATATTGATGCCGGCGTCAGCGAGAAGGCCGAATATCATCGACGCGCGGCCCGGCTCGTCGGGAACGCCCATCAGGCTGATCTTCGCTTCGTCTTTCGAAAGCGTGACGGCGCTGACGATCTGCTTTTCCAAGATCTCTTCCTCGTCGCAGATGATGGTGCCGGGGCTCGCGCGATCCGGATCGTCGAAACTCGACAGCACGCGTACGCGAACCTTGTAGGCCATCGCAAGCTCGACGGAGCGCGTCTGCAGGACCTTCGCGCCGAGCGACGCCATCTCAAGCATCTCTTCATAAGAGACCTTGTCGAGACGGCGGGCCTGTTTCGAAAGCCGGGGGTCGGTGGTGTAGACGCCGTCGACGTCCGTGTAGATGTCGCAGCGTTCCGCGCCGAGCGCCGCCGCAAGCGCGACCGCCGTCGTGTCCGAGCCGCCGCGGCCGAGCGTCGAAACGCGCTCGCCCGGGGCGACGCCCTGGAACCCTGCGACGACCGCGATCTCGCCGGTGTCGATCGCTTCGCCGAGGCGCTCCCCCGGGATTTCGAGAATTCGCGCCTTGCCATGCGCGCCGTCGGTGCGGACCGGCGCCTGCCAGCCCTGCCAGGAGCGGGCGCGATAGCCCATCTTTTGAAGGATCAGCGCGACAAGGCCCGAGGTCACCTGCTCGCCGCTGGCGACGATCGTGTCGTATTCGACATTGCGGACGTCGAGCGCGGGATCGGGCGGCCCGGCGTCCGCGCACAGGGCGACGAGCCGGTTCGTCTCGCCCGCCATGGCGGAAACGGCGACCGCTATGGAGTGGCCGGCGTCGGCTTCCCGCTTCACAAAGGCGGCCGCGCGGCGCATGCGGTCGACGTCCGCCACGGACGTGCCGCCGAATTTCATCACTATGCGCGCCATGCGATCGATCGCCGCCTTTTCAGCGTAAGGACATCGGGCCATCTATAGAAGGCGATCATTACGGCGCAAGACGAGCGGCGCTGCGACGATCATCAGACAAATTAAAGGCGATCCGCCATGCAGTCGTCGACGCAGACGATCGATCCCGCCGAAGTCGAGAAATTCTCGAAAATCGCCGACGAGTGGTGGGACCCGTTCGGCAAGTTCAAGCCGCTCCACAAGTTTAACCCGGCGAGGCTCTCCTATATCCGCGATGCGCTCTGCGCGCATTTCGGCCGTGATCCGCGCAGCGGCCGCCCGTTGGACGGTTTGCGCCTTCTCGATATCGGCTGCGGCGGCGGCCTTGTCGCCGAGCCGATGCGCCGGCTCGGGGCTGTGGTCACCGGCATCGACGCCTCCGAGCGCAACATCAAGACGGCGATCGTTCATGCGCGCGCCTCGAACCTCGATATCGATTACCGTGCCGCGACCGTCGAAGCGCTCGTTGAGGCGGGCCAATCGCCTTTCGACGCCGTCCTCAATCTGGAGGTCGTGGAGCACGTCGCGGACCCTGTGTTCTTCCTGCAGACGTCAGCCGACCTCGTCGCGCCGCGCGGCATGATGGTCGTCGCGACGATCAACCGGACGTTCAAGGCCTTTGCCCTCGCCAAGGTCGGGGCGGAATATATTCTGGGCTGGCTGCCGCGCGGCACGCACGACCCGGCGAAATTTCAGAAGCCGGAAGAAATCGCCGCCGCGCTATCCGGCGCCGGGATGACCGTCACGGCTGCGGCGGGCGTCGCCTACAACCCGTTGCTCGATCTTTGGCGCGTTGTGGAAAACACCGATGTCAACTTCATGGTGACGGCGATAAAGCCCTGAGCCTTTTGGACTTTCGGCCGGACGCCGTCGCAACGTTCCGTACCCGCATGAAGAGACGGTTCAAAGGTCAAGGGCTTTCCGGGGCGCACGGATATTTTTTCGCCGGATGGCGGCGGCGCTGGACCCCGCCGGTTTGCCGGACTAAAAGCGCGCCTACGGGGTGCTAAGGGGTTTTTTCCATGTCCATGTCGGTGTTCCAGATCGGTCTTTTGACCGCCGGACTTCTGTTTCTGATCGGCGGCGCCGTGCTTGCCGTGATTGCGGCGCGGATCGCCGCCGCAGGCCGCGCCGCGCAGGCGGAAGCCGGAATTCGCCTCGCCGCGAGCCAGGAACTGGCGATTGAAGTCAAGCGTCTCGCGGAAAAGGTCGAGCAGTCGCTCGCCGCGCGCGACGCCGCGATCGAAAACGCGTTCCTGCGCCACAACGACGCCTGCATGGCGTCGGTGCAGTCGACGATCGCCGCGCATTCGGCAGGCGGCTGCGTTCATGGCGATGCGGCCGAAGTGCACCCGGCGATCGCAGGCCAGGACGACGACGGCGACGCCGCGAAACTTGACGCAGCGAATGACGAAGCCGGCCGGCCGTCCTTCTTCGCGCGCCTCTTCCGCCGCTATCCCTGATCGATCTCGCCGGCCGCGACGATCGCCGCGACCTTTTGCCATTCCCGGTCGAGCGCGCCGAGCGTCGCGGCGTAGCCGTCTATGACGGCGAGGTCATAGGATTTCCAGTCGCGCAGCTGCACGCCCGCGACCGGCGGCGCGATCAGGATGTCCGCCGGACTGTCTTTCGGCCTCGTTTCCTGTCGCGAGGTGGCTGCTCTCATCAGCAGGCTGACGATCGGCGGCGCCGACCGGAACCCGTGCCGCCAGACCCAGGACAGGAACCCCGGCGGATCGGCGAAAGCTTCCGGCGATATCGAGCCTTCGCGCGCGACATCGATGCCGATCGTGACGCCGCGATGGAGGCTGTTCATGAGGTCGGTCGGAAAATTGTTCATCACCGCGCCGTCGACCAGGAGTTCGCCCTCGGTCACGACCGGCGGCAGAATGCCGGGGAGCGAAATCGATGCGCGCAAGGCGTCGCGCAAAAGCCCGCGCCGATGAATGCGCGTCACGCCGCGCGTCATTTCAGAAGACGTGCAGAAAAACGGCAGTTCGAGATCCTCGATCAGAGTGTCGCCGAAATGGCGTTTCAGCCGCTCCTCGACGCGCAGGCCGCGCGTCAGCGCGACAACGGGCAGCACATGATCGCCCAGCGGGTTTGACGTAACGAAGGCGTCGCGCACGCGCCCCTCGATCTCCGCATCGTCCCAACCCATCGCGACGCAAGCGGCGATGACGGCGCCCATCGACGCGCCGCCAAGAAAGTCGATCGGCACGCGCCGCTCGCGTATCGCCTTGATGGCGCCGATATGCGCATAGGCGCGCGCGCCGCCGCCCGACATGACGATGCCGACCGAGCATCCCGCGATCGCGCGCGCAAGGCGCTCCTCTGTCCGCCGCCCCGACACATGAAAGACGCGGTGCGCATCAACGGCGTCGACCCAGTCGGCGACGCTCCCTGACTTCGCGCCTTCATGCAGCATGGCGATGTCGACGAGGCGGAATTTTCGCGCGGGCGAATCTTCCGTCGGCGACAGCGGAAAAGGACGCGGCGGACGCGCGTCCTGCCGTGCGAACACCAGGAACCGGTCGGCGTGCCGGAGGGCGAAGCGGTATTCGAAACTGTCGCCGACGCGCGCCGTCAACAGCGTGACGTCATGCGCGCTTTCGATGTCTTCGAACTCTCCTTCAGCGAGCCGGTCCGGCGCTTCGATCAGCGCCGCGCGGCGACCATAGCGTTCGATGGCGCGGGCGAGCGTCCTGGCGCGCTGCTCGATGTCGATCGAGGGCGAGGTGCCGATGAGCGCGAACACGCGCGGGCGGGCGCGCACGAAACTCGACGCCGGGTGGCGCGCGCGCGCGACAATCGAATTGGCGAGCGCGTGCGCGAAGTCCGCGCAATTGTCGAGGAGCCATTCGGCGTCGGCGGGGTCGACGGCGAGCAGCTCTGTGTCGCGCAACGCATAAGCGGACGCCGACCGGGACTCCCTCGCGAGCAACGACATCTCGCCGACCGGATCGCCTGCACGAACATAGCCGACAACCTCCTCGCCGAAGGCGTCGTTTCTAACGACAATCAGCCGTCCGGACAGAACGAAATAGAGGCCGTCCGGCGCGTCTCCCTGGCGAAAGAGTTCCAGACCGCCGGCGAGCGAAAACCAGCGCGCGCGGTCGAGAAGCATCGCCAGCGACGCGTCGTCGAAAATGTCGAATGACTTCAGGTCGCGGCAGCGCTCGCCGGGGGAATGCATCGTCGCAGGGAAGACCGAAGCGCGCCGGCCTGGCAAGGCCGCCGGCTTCGCGCCGCATCAATTGATCTTTTTCTTGTTGGCGACGGCGGCCGCAACAGGCGGCAGGGGAGCAATGGAGACCCCCTCTTCGACGAGGTCTTTGGCCTCGGCGCCCGTCGCCTCGCCGTAAATGTCGCGATGCTTCGTCTCGCCGTAATGAATGCGCCGCGCTTCTTCGGGAAAGTGCTCGCCGACATAGTCGAAATTCTTCTCGACATAATCGCGCGCGCGCCGCGCGGCTTCCGCCATCGTGTCGCGCATTTGGGCGAACCGCGCGTCGCGGTCCGGCGCCGGCGTGGCCCCGCCCCGCACGATCGCCGGCGCCATGATCGCGCGCGCGACATCGGTCGATGCGCAATAGGGACATTCAAGCCGGCCCTCGCGCGCCTGAGCGTCGAAATCCTCGCTCGACCGAAACCAGCCTTCAAACGCGCAACCGCCGGCGCAGGATAGTTTGTATTTTATCATGTCTCGGAACTGATCACGCGGACGGGATTGTCAAGGGCGGGGGCGTCGAGAGAAAGGCTCGGGATCTGGCGGCGCGCCGTCTGGACGCGCCTCACATCTATATCAGCGAAGATAACGCCCGGTTCATCGCCGCGCGCCTCGGCCAGAATGTCGCCCCAAGGCGCGATCACCATCGAGTGACCGAAAGTCTCGCGGCCGTCCTCGTGAAGCCCCCCTTGCGCCGGCGCGACGATATAGGCGCCGCATTCGATCGCGCGCGCCGTCAACAGCGTTCTCCAGTGCGCGCGGCCGGTCTGTTTGGTAAACGCCGCCGGGACGCAGATGACCTCAGCGCCGGACTGTGCCAGCGACCGGTAAAGGCGCGGAAACCTTAAATCATAGCAGATCGAAAGGCCGATCGCGGCGAGCGGGGTTTGAACGACGACGGCTTCGGCGCCGGGCTCGTAGATGCGGCTCTCGCGCCAGCTTTCGCCGTCGGCGAGCGAAACGTCGAACATGTGAATCTTGTCGTAGCGGGCGGCGACAACGCCGTCCGGCCCGAACAGAAAACTTCGATTGGCGAGCTTTCCATCCTGCCGCCGGACCGGCATCGAGCCGATCAGCAGCCAGACGCCATGTTCCGCCGCGGCGACGGAAAAGGCGCCGATCTCTTCGAGAGCCTCGCCTTCCGGCAAGGACGCAACAAGGCGGTCGCCCTGGCGATCGACCGCCGTCGTCATTTCCGGCGTTGCGATGAAATGGGCGCCGCCGTCGGCCGCTTCGGCGATCAGCGAGAGCGCCGCCTCGACATTGCGCGCGCGGTCGATCCCGGACCGCATCTGCACGCAGGCGGCGCGAAAGGAGGATCTTTCCTGGTCGTCGGTTTCAGCCATTCAGCAAGGCGTCGAGCTTGCCGGCCTTGTCCAGCGCGTAAAGATCGTCGCTGCCGCCGATATGGGTCTCGCCGACAAAAATCTGCGGATAGGTCGATCGCCCGCCCGCCCGCGCGATCATCTCCGCTCGAAGTTTCGAGTCGAAAGCCGCGGAAATCTCGACGATCGCGGCCCCCTTTTTCTTGAGGAGCGAGAGCGCCCGGACGCAATAGGGACAAAGCGGCTTCGTATAGACAGTGACGGACTTCATGATGCGGTCGCCAAGGAGACGCCCGACACTGTCTGATTTTTGCGGGCGCGCCTAGCGCAGGAACGTCGCGCCTAGCCAAGAACAAGGCCGTCTTTCATCGCGCGGGCGAGAACGAGCGCATCGACCCTTGCCGCGCCCGCCTTTTTGGCCGCGCGGGCGCAGGCGTTCAGCGTCGCCCCGGTCGTCATGACGTCATCGATGATGACGACATGGGCGCCCGCCGCGGCCGGCGCACTTGCCGGCCGGACGCCGATCGCGCCGGCGAGATTGCGCCGTCTTTGGTCCGCCGACATCCCTTTTTGAGACGGCGTCGGGCGCAGACGCTCGAAAAACAGCGGCGCGAACCGCGCCCCGGTCGCGCGCGCAAGGCGCTGGCCGAGATCTGCGGACTGGTTGAACCGGCGCGCGAACAGGCGCCGGCGGTGCAGGGGCACAGGCGCCAGAATTGACGACGCCGACACCATGCCGGCGCCGGCGCGCGCAAGCCAGCCAGCGAGGAGCGGGCCGAGATCGGAGCGGTCGGCGTGCTTATAGCCGACGATCAGCTTGTGACTTGCTTCATCGTAAACGACGCCCGCGCGCGCGCGATCAAAGGCAGGAGGATCGGCGACGCATCCGGCGCATTCGGCGCCGGGCCCGAAATCGACCGCGAAAGGAGCGCCGCAGCGCGCGCAAACCGGGTCGTCGATAAATCGGATTTTCTCCCAGGCCGCCGCGCTGAGGCCGGCGGCGCTCGAGACTGGCTCACCTGAGACGGGGCAAGAAAGTGGAACGACCGCGTTAAGCATGACGCGGCCCGCACGGCGGAAAAGCTCCGTGTGCAAAGCGTCTGAATCGGTTTGTCTGGTGAACGGGAACATTATGGTGAAGCGCGCTTAACCGCGTTTCCAAACGGGGGATTAATTACTCCGCCGTAACTCATTCCCCAAACCATGCGAAGTCAAGCCGGCGATGCCCGCCGGATGCTTCGTTCGGCTGATGGCTCTCAGGGGAGCGGCGCATGCGATATCTGAATTCTTTCAAGCGGTCCGAGGACGGCAACATCGCCATCCTTTTTGCGTTCCTGCTTGGTGTATTGCTGTTGTTCACCGGCGGCGCCGTCGACTTCTCGCGGCGGAACGCGGTCCAGGCGGACCTCATCGAATCGCTGGACGCCGCAGGCCTTGCTATTGAGAAACTCGACAAGGCTGAGCCGCAGCCGCCTGAACTCGCGGGACTCACCGGCGCCGACCGCGAAGCCTATCTCAAAGCCTACGGCGAACGTTTTTTCCATGAGAATTTCAAACATGAAGATCAGGTTGACGGCCTGGTTCTCGACTTCGAGATCACGCCTCAAAAGATCAACCCGTCCGCTCAAGGGACTATCAAGACCATTTTTCTGGGGATCGGGAGTTTCCTGCAATCAAAAATATCGGGCGGAACCGCCAGCTTTGATCGACTCCTGGTGGATTTTGAAACCGAGATCACCCGTCGCGGCGCCGGTCCCATCGAACTGGCGCTAGTGCTCGACGTCACTGGATCGATGAGCGACGAGATTGACGATGTCGTGAAAATGGAATCGCTGCGGACCGCAACGGACTCCCTCCTTGACAGCCTCTACGGCGACGAGGCCGACGCCACCAGCAACGATGTCCGCACTTCCGTTATCCCGTTCAACGCCTATGTGAACGCCGGCGGGGCCGTGGACGACCAGGGCAATGCGGCGTGGGACAGCAATTGGGGCGACACTGAAGGGGCCGCTGTCTATAACGGCGCCCGCTTCTTCCACACGACGAGCGCCGGCGCCGTCGATATGGCGACGAAAGTGAACCATTTCACGCTTTTCGACTCGATGACCGCCACGGACTGGAAAGGATGCCTTGAAGAACGTCCCTATCCGCTCGACGAGCTTGACGTCGCCTCGGGCGTCGCGGCCGACACGGGCGAGATCGACGATTACGATCAGGCGCCGACCGGCACGACCAACTCGCTGGTCTTGTCGGCGTTTTCCTCGGCGCCGGATTTTAAGGAATCGCTCGCGACGCTGACGACCGCAGCGAATACCAAATTCGTTCCGATGTTTGTTCCCGATCAAGCGGACTGCAACAATACGGGCAGCACGGGCGACTGCGCTTGGGGAACAACGAGCTACACGCTGAGCGGCGTCACCTATAGCGGCGCGTGGTTCGATAGTCCGGCGGATGACGGCGAAGGCCACGATAACGGCGATTACCGGAGCTGGATCGACGACCGGCGCTATACAAACCGCAATTATACGGATTTCTCAAAGTATCTCCCGGTCGTGAACTACGCCCGCCGCGTGCAACGCTATCACCATGGCGGCACGAGCTCGTCCTGCCCGACGAACCCGAGCACAACGCAGCAGGATACGGCGTTCAACGCCTGGCTCACCCTATACACCGGCACCGAATGCTCGCAGGACGAGTACGTGGTGCGTCAGGGCTATGTCGGACGCTACAACGCCACGACGCAGAAATATGAGGGCAAGCTCAATCTCAGCTCAGGGATTTCGATCGACGAAACCGTCAACGAGTCGACGAATGACCAGACGACCACGGGCCCCAATCGCGCCTGCACTTTCCCCATCCTGACGGCGAGCCATGAGAAAGAGGCGATCCACGATCACATTTATTCGCTCGCGCCCGCCGGCAATACGAACTCGGCCGAGGGCATGATGTGGGGCTGGCGCGTCCTGTCGCCGGAGCCGCCCTTTGAGAGCAACATTCCGTATAATGACGGCCAGTGGCAGAAGGCGGTCGTCCTGATGACCGACGGCTTCAACACCGTGTCCAATCTCGATACCCATCTCGGCTCGGACCAGTCGGCCTATGGCTATGCGGTCGAAGAGCGGATGGGCTCGGGCGTCAACACGGCCTCCGAGATGAAGGACCAGCTTGACAACAAGCTCTTGCGGATCTGCGCCCGCATGAAGGCGCAGGGCATCCTCATCTACGCCATCACTTTCGGCCTCGATGACGATGACTCCGACGAACTCGCCACCAAGCAAACCTTCCAGGCCTGCGCGACGGACGACGAGGCGCCCTATTATTTCGACGCGCCGTCGGGCGAAGACCTTGAAGACGCCTTCGCCGACATCGCGGCCGACCTCGTTCAGCTGCACGTCAGCAAATAAGGAGACGGGGATGAGCAGGTTTTCTAAACTTCTCAAAACTGTCGGCGGCGCGGGGGGCAGGGCCTTATCCTGTCTCCGCGACCGCACGGGCTCGGCGGCGGTGGAGTTCGCATTGGTCGTGCCGCCTTTTCTCGCCCTGATGATGTCGACCTTTGAGGTCGGATGGTTCTATTTCGCCGCCTCGCAAGTCGACGCCGCGGCAATTGAGACGGCGCGTCTTGTGAGAACCGGTCAGGTCCAGAAGGCTGGCTTTGACAAACAGGACTTCTTCAACGAAGTCTGCCCAAACGTCGCGATCTTCGGCGATTGCGACGAGACGCTCACCGTTGAAGTCACGATCTTCGACTCCTTCGCGGAGCTTGCCGCCGACAGCGCGCCCGTCATCTGTTCGAACGACGATCCTGCGGAGATCGCGGCGCTCGCCTTCGAGCCGGGCACGGAGAACCAGATTATCCGGCTGCGGGTCTGCCTTCTATACAAGACGGTCAACCCGACGATCGGCGTCAATGTTTCCGAGACCGCAGACGGCAAGCGCCGGGTGTTCGGAAGCTATATCTTCCAGAACGAGCCGTTCCTGAAGAACAACCGCACCACCACGCCTGCAACCTGATATCGGGAGCGCGGTATGATCGCATCTGCCAATAAGGCGCAAAAACCATCGGCGACGCTCGCGCGGTTCGGCCGGGAGCGTTCCGGCCTCGCCGCCGTCGAGTTCGCGCTGATCCTTCCGATCATGGCGCTGATGTTTTTCGGCATGCTGGAGGCGTCGGACCTTTTCACGGTCAACCGGCGCCTCGCCAACGCCGCGAATTCGCTCGTCGATCTCGCCGCGCATGAGCCGACTGTCACGCACGCCCAGCTCGACGACATGATTGTCGGCGTGACGCGGATCCTTGAGCCGACCGACACGTCAAACGTCGTCATGCGCGTCATTTCCATCACCAAGGGATCGGACGTGAATGGCCAGCCGGTCGTGCATTGGAGCCGGGACCAGAACGGCGCGGAACCTTACGCGAAAAATTCGACCTATGTCGGCCTCGAGGACAACTTGTCACTCATCGCGAACTCATCGCTGATGGTGGTCGAGGTCGAATACACCTACGACTCGTCGCTGCCCGGCAAGGTGTTCTCCATTCCTTTTGATTTCGAACACTCGGCGAAGCGCACGCCGAGAAAGTCGGGCGTCGTCCAGCTCTGCGCCACGACAGACATCGCCACCTGCACCACCTAGAACCGCGCGAAATTTCGCGCCTGGGCGTTCCCTCGAAATCGGCGCCGCGCTAAGCGGTCGCCATGTCCGGCCCGCCCCTCGTCTTTAACCGACGGCTTTACAGGAGCCGGCGCGCCCTGGCGGCGCGCCGGCTAGCCAACCACGACTTCCTGCACCGGCGGGCGATGGAGGACGTCGTCGACCGGCTGGAGACGGTGACACGGCGATTTCCCCTGGCGCTCCTTTACGGAACTGGCCCGTTCACGGGGCTGCTGACGCCGGCCTGCGGGGTCGGGACGGCGATCGTCGCCGATCTCGCCGACGAACGGGTCGGGGCCGCCGCGCCCGGCGTCGTCTTTGACGAAGAGCGTTCGCCAGTCGCCGATGAGAGCGTCGATCTGATTGTCAGCCTGCTGACGCTTCACACTGTCAACGATCCGGTCGGCGCGCTGGCGCAGATGCGGCGCGCCCTCAAGCCGGACGGTCTCCTCGTCGCGGTAGCCTTCGGGGAGGAAACGCTTGGGGCCTTGCGATCAGCGCTCTATGCGGCGGAGGCGTCGGCGACGGGCGGGGTCAGCGCCCGCATGTCCCCCTTCGCGGGCGTGCGCGACTGGGGGGCGGCGCTGCAGCGCGCCGGCTTCGCGCTGCCGGTCGCCGATCTTGACCGCATCAGCGTTCAGTATCGGGACGCCGACAGGCTGTTTGAGGATCTTCGCGCCATTGGGGAGACATCGAGCCTTGCTGTTCGCGCGCCGGCGATGACAAAGGCGACCGCCGCGGCGCTGCGCCGCGAAATGGGGCCAGCGCCGGCGGCGCGTTTCGATCTCGTGACAATGACAGGCTGGGCGCCGCATGAAAGCCAGCAGAAGCCGCTGAAACCAGGCTCGGCGAAACAGTCGCTGGCGAAAGCGGTCAATCGAACCGATCGCTGAAGGCGGATCGCCTGCTATTCGTTCAGCGCGCTCGTGATCTCGGAATACATCGTCTCGGTGTTGGTGGCGAAAGCGTTCACCGAGGTGATAATTGCGAGAAAGAGCAGGCTGACAATCAGACCGTACTCGATCGCCGTCGCCCCGCGCTCGTCGCGCGCGAAGGCTTTGGCCGTCTCCATCCAGTGTTTTGTCATCGCCAAGGCCCCCTCAAAACTCGCTACAGCAAATCCCGCAACTGCGCGGCCAGCGGCCTGTCCGCCGGCGCCAGATCGTAGTCCGCGAAGGCTTCCGGGCGCGCCCAGGCGATCGCTTGATGCTCAAGCGGGCGGGCGAGGCCCTTCCACTTGCGCAGCGCGAACAGCGGCATCAGCAGATGCCGGCCGGAAGCGGCGCAGGACGCGAAAGCGATCGGCGCCATGCACTGCGCCTCCGCTTCAATCCCGAGTTCTTCCTTCAGTTCCCGCACCAACGCCTCCTCCGGCGTTTCGTCCTCATCAAGCTTGCCGCCGGGAAACTCCCAGAGACCGGCCATTTCCTTGCCGTCCGGACGCCGCGCGAGAAGCACCCGCCCGTCGCCGTCTATCAACGCAGCCGCCACTACGATCAGCAGCTTCGCCATGTTTCGGCCTCAATTATTAGGCGCCGGGCCTTACCAGCCTGTTGCAGCGACCCTTCAAATTTTAGGCAATTTTCCGCCATCACGAGCCCCCGGTCCGGACATCGCCCGACTCCGAAGGCGGAAAAAAGAGGACGTCTTCCTGATCCTTGAGCGACTTCAGCGTCTCGTCGATCGCCCGCAGCGTCAGGAACCGGCGGATGTTGTCTTCGACCGCCGCGAAGGCGACGCCCTGGGTCGGCCGGCGGTCAAGGACTTCCAGAACGTGCCACCCGAAATCCGATTGAAACGGCGCCGCGAGCGATCCGACCGGCGTGGCGAAGGCGGCGTCCGAAAGGCTTGGCGTCATCATGTCCCTGGTGAACCAGCCGATCTCGCCGCCGAGCGGCGCCGTTGCGCGGTCTAGCGAGCGCGCGCGCGCATAGGCGCCGAAATCGCCGCCCGCTTCGAGCGCCGCAATGATCGTGCGCGCGTCCGTCTCCGTCGGCACGAGAATATGGCGGGCCCTGACCTCGTCGCCGAGCCGCGTGACGTCGGCCTGGCTGTCATAAAGGCGCCGGACGCGGTCGGGCGTCACCGCGCCCTCAATACGAGACCGCATGAATGACGCGGCAAGGATCCGGTCGCGCGCCGCGGACAATCGCGCCGCCGTCGCCGGTTCGCGCTGCAGGCCTTCTTCGACCGCCGCCTTGGCGAGCAGGCGCTGCTCTACATAGGCGGTGACAAGCTGGCGCGCGAAGGCCGCCTCGATGGTCAGTGTCTCATCGTCGAGCAACTGGCCCGCCGTTTTGGCGGCCGCCTCGACCTCGCTCAAATGCACGAACCGGCCGTCGACGCGCGCAACGATGGGGTCGGCGAGATCGACAGGCGGCCGGAATATCGAATCGAACGCATCGGACTGCGAGGCCGCGCCCCTGATCTCGTCGGCGATCCACAGCGCCGCGACGACGAGGATAACGCCCGAGGCCGCCGCATAGGCGCGCCCGCCGCGCGACGGCAGCCAGGCGAAGACGTCGCTGATCGCGCCGGCTGCAGCGCCGAAGGACTTTCCAGCGGCTGCGCCCGCCGTAACGGCGCCAAGCTTCACCCCGCGCCAGAGCGCGCTGTCGAGCGCGCCGGCGAGGCGCCAGATGGTCGCGACCGCCTTCCAGAGCGCGGCGGCCAAACGGCGCAGCCCCAGCGAAACCACCGCCATAAACGACGCGCCGGCGGGCCGGCCGCCGCGGCTCATCGGATCCTCCATTCGTTGACAGTCATGGGCGCCGTCACTATCTCTCCGCCGCCGGGCGACAGGCCCCGCCGACCCCGCCGACGGCCTTCCTCATATCCCTGAGCGGCGCCGCCGTGAGCGCTGGTCGTACGCATCTGCGGCGGCATTCGCCCCGTTCCGATCTGAAGGTTCGACTGTCCATGGCGCTGTTCGGCATCGCGAAGAAATTTTTCGGCTCCTCGAACGACCGTCGCATCAAGCCTCTATGGCGCCGCGTCGAGGCGATCAATGCGCTGGAGCCAGACCTCGCCAAGCTGACCGACGCCGAAATCGTCGCGCGCACCAGCGCCCTCAAGGACCGGCACGCCGCCGGCGAAAGCCTTGACGATCTCCTTGAGGAAGCATTTGCGACCGTCCGCGAAGCCGCCAAGCGCGCGCTCGGGCAGCGCCATTATGACGTTCAGCTTCTCGGCGGCATCGTTCTTCACGAAGGCAACATCGCCGAGATGAAGACCGGCGAGGGAAAGACCCTCGTCGCCACGCTGCCCGTTTACCTCAACGCGCTGACCGGCCGCGGCGTTCATGTCGTAACCGTCAACGATTATCTCGCCAAGCGCGACGCTGAATGGATGGGCCGCGTTTATGAGCGGCTCGGCATGACGACGGGCTGCATCGTGCACGGCCTTACAGACGCCGAGCGCCGCGCCGCTTACGCCTGCGACATCACTTACGGCACCAACAACGAATACGGTTTCGACTATCTGCGCGACAACATGAAGGCGACGCGCGAGGAAATGGTGCAGCGCGAGCACCATTTCGCGATCGTCGACGAAGTCGATTCGATCCTGGTCGACGAGGCGCGCACGCCGCTGATCATTTCGGGGCCGACCGACGACAAGTCGGAGCTCTATATCGCCATCGACAGCTTCATTCCGCGCCTTGAAGCGGGCGATTTCGAAGTCGATGAGAAGCAGCGCTCCGTCACCTTCACCGAGCAGGGCAATGAGCGCCTTGAGGCGATGCTGAAAGAGGCGGGCCTCCTGCAGGGCGAAAGCCTTTATGACGCCGTCAACATCTCCATCGTTCACCACGTCAACCAGGCGCTGAAGGCGCACAAGATTTTCCAGAAGGACAAGGACTACATCGTCCGCGGCTCGAAGGTCGTCATCATCGACGAATTCACCGGCCGCATGATGGAAGGCCGCCGCTGGTCCGACGGCCTCCACCAGGCCGTCGAAGCGAAGGAAAAGGCGCAGATACAGCCGGAGAACCAGACGCTCGCGTCGATCACCTTCCAGAACTATTTCCGGCTCTACGAAAAGCTCGCCGGCATGACCGGCACGGCGCTGACGGAAGAGGCGGAATTCGCCGATATCTACAAGCTGAGCGTCATCGAAATTCCGACGAACCGGCCGATCAGCCGCGCCGACGCCGACGACGAACTTTACATGACGGCGGCGGAGAAGAACAAGGCGATCGCGGTGCAGATCGCGGAATGCCACCGCAAGGGCCAGCCGGTCCTCGTCGGCACAGTGTCGATCGAGAAGTCGGAGCATCTGTCGAGCCTGCTTGGCGACAAGGCGTTCTGGCGCGATGTCGCCAAAACGCTGAAAGCGCGCGCCGAAGAGTTGAAAGACAAAGAGGCCGACCGGAAAAAAGAACTGCTCGAGCGCGCGGCCTATATCGAAGAACTCGCGATCAAGAAAACGCCGGTTCCCCATAACGTCCTCAATGCGCGCTTCCACGAGCAGGAGGCCGACATTGTCGCCGACGCGGGCAAGCCCGGCGCCGTGACGATCGCCACCAACATGGCGGGCCGCGGCACCGACATCCAGCTGGGCGGCTCGGTCGACAAGCAGGTGCTCGACAGCCTCGCCGAGGGCGATGACGAGGAAACGATCAAGCGAAAGCGCGCCGAGATTGAGGCGAGCGTCGCCGACGCCAAGCAGAAAGCGCTCGACGCCGGCGGCCTCTACGTCCTCGGCACCGAACGGCACGAAAGCCGCCGCATCGACAACCAGCTGCGCGGCCGGTCGGGCCGTCAGGGCGACCCCGGCGCGACGAAGTTTTTCCTGTCGCTCGAAGACGACCTGATGCGCATTTTCGGCTCCGGCATGGAGAAGATGCTGAAGCGCTTCGGCATCAAGCCGGACGAGTCGATCGAGCACCCCTGGTTCACGAAAGCGGTCGAGACCGCGCAGAAAAAAGTCGAGCAGCGCAACTTCGACATCCGCAAGAACCTCCTGAAGTTCGACGACGTCATCAACGACCAGCGCAAGGCGATCTACGAGCAGCGCAAGGAATTCATGGCGGCCGCGGCGGTCGATGACATCGTCGCGGACATGCGCGACCAGCTCGTCAACGATCTCGTCGCCGAGCATATCCCGGCGAAATCCTACGCCGAGCAATGGGACGCCGAAGGCCTGGAGAAAAAGGTTCAGGAGATTTTCAATATCTCCCTGCCGGTCGCCGAATGGGCGAAGGAGGAAGGCGTCGCCGACACCGAGATCGCCGAGAAGCTGTCAAAGGCGATCGGCGATCACGCGGCGCGGCGCAATGTCGAAATCGGACCGGACATCATTCGCCGCATCGAGAAGTCGATCCTGCTGCATGTGCTCGACACCAACTGGCGCGAACACCTGCAGATGCTCGATCATTTGCGGTCGGTCGTCTGGATGCGCGGCCATGCGCAGCGCGATCCGATCAACGAGTTCAAGACGGAGGCCTTCGCGCTGTTCGAAGCGTTGCTCGACAGCCTGCGTCGCGATGTGACGCGCACGCTGATGCGCCTTCAGGTCGGCCGCCCCGAAGACGCCGCGCCGCGCCCGCAAGCGCCGCAGCGCGTCGTCGAGAGCCACGTCAACCCGCAGACCGGCGAGAACGAAATGGCGCTCGCGGCCGCGGCGGCGCAGGAGCGGCTGCAGCGGGGCGCCTCGGCGGGCCTTGCGACCATGTCCGGCTTCGCGCGCGCGCAAGGCGTCGATCTCGCCAAGCCCGAGACCTGGGGCGCGGTGCCGCGCAACGCGCCATGCCCTTGCGGCTCCGGCCAGAAATACAAGGCCTGTCACGGGAAGATCTGACGCTTTTCATTGCAGCCTTTCGCGCGCAATGTTGCGGCCGGAGGGCGGCCCATGTCGCTATCATTCTCGCGTGCGATTTTGTTGGGCGCGCTCGTTCTCGCCCCGGCTTGCGGGCGCATGGAGCAATCGTCGCGATCGCGTCCGGGCGACGGCGCAATCATCTACCAGTCGACCGTTCTGACGATGGATCCGCGCCGGCCGTTCGCCGAGGCGGTGATCGTCAAGGACGGGTCTGTGCTCGACCTTGGGTCGATCGACGATCTTGTGCAGGCTTATCCCGGCGCGGCCTTCGATGAGCGGTTCTTGCGCCGGACCTTGCTGCCGGCCTTTGTCGATGTCCGCGTGCCGCCGAATTCGCTGAAGGTTCTGGAAATTCCCTGCCAGGGCACGCTGCTGGCCGAGGACGTCCTGTCGGCTGGCGCTGACGGCGCGCCGGTGCGGGTGGTCGCGTCCGGCGGCGCCGCGTTCGCTGCGGTGACCGAGGCCCTGCGGCGGATCGAGGAAGGCGCGGCCATCGGCCGGGTGTCCGTCGAGGCGCGCGGGCTCATTGACGCCGGCGCGGCACGCAGACTGATCGCGCTCGATTTTCCAATGATCCTGACGCCGAACCCCGTAGCCGAAGATTGCGACCCGCTCGTCCCGCAGACGGACACACCGGCGATCGCCGGGGCCGCGATTTCGGGGCGGATCGCGATTGCGCCCGCGACCGGCGGCGATCAGTTTCTCGCCGCGGCGGGCGCTCATCTCGGCGAGACGAGCGCTCTCAAACTGTCGCCGCAGGAGGCTCTTGAGGCGTTGACGTCTGACGCCGCTTTCGCGCTCGGCGATGAAGCGATGCGCGGCGTCATTGCACCGGGACGGCGCGCTGAATTTACGGTGTTTGACCGCAACCCGCTGGCGACGCCGGGCGAGGCCTGGGGCGCGATCCGCGTCGAGGCTTTCGCGGGGTAAGATTCAGAACGGCGTCTTGAAATCGGCGAAGCGGGGCGCCTTGGCGTCCTTATCCGAGAGGACCGCGCGCGCCGGATCGATCCCCCAGTCGATGGCGAGTTCGGGATCGTTCCACAAGACGCCGCCGTCATGGGGCTGGGAATAAAAATCGGTGACCTTGTAGGCGACGTCCGTATGCGGCTCGAGCGTCGCAAAGCCGTGCAAGAAGCCGGCAGGAACGAAGAGCTGCGCGCCGTTTTCAGCCGACAAAAGCGCGCGCACATGGCGCCCGTACGTCGGCGAGCCGCGCCGCACATCGACGGCGACGTCGATCACCGTGCCGCGTAGAACGCGGACCAGCTTTCCCTGAGCGCGCGGCGGCGCCTGATAGTGAAGGCCGCGCACCGTACCGGCGTCGACGGAATGGGATTGATTGTCCTGCACGAAAGCATGCCCGATCCCCGCTTGCCGGAAGCGGTCGGCGTTCCAGGTTTCGACAAAGAACCCGCGCGCATCCGCCCATCGCTTCGGCGTCAGCAGAAGCACGCCGTCGATTTCCGTCTTCTGAACGTCGAGCATGGACTTTCCCTTCGGCCTTTTGAGCCAGCGGCTAGGCGAATTGCAGCAGGAGGAGGCCCGCAGCGATCGCGATCAGCGCCATCACGCTCTCCCGCGCGTAGTCGATCTTGATGAATTTCGACGCGTATTTCCAGTTGAACGGGATGGCGAGCAGCGGCGTCAGCGACACGAAGACGATCGCGGCGTCCGCGCCTGCCTCATGAAAGATCGCCGGCGTCAACGCGAAGAGCGCGATCCCGGGCGCCGCCGATACGACCGCGTAGCGCCGGCTGTCGCCGCCGGTCAGCAGCACGGACGACAAGAGACGATAAGGCGCCAGCAGCAGCGAGACGGACAACAGCCTGATATAATGGGCGACATCCGCATAAGCGTCCGGATAGAGAATTTCGACGGCGATATCGGCGAAGGCGACGACGGCGGCAAAAAGCGCAAGGCATCCGCCTTCATAGACGAGCCGCATGCGCCGATAGACGCGGGTGAGGTCGTGCGGCCGTTCCCGGTGAAGCTCGGCGAGCGCCGGATAGGCGACGCGGCGCTGGACGAGCTCAATGAGATTGCGCCCGGTGAAGATCCAGATGACGCCGATCGAATAAAGTCCAAACGCGACCTTGTCGAAAAGCGCGCCGAAAATGACCTGGTCGCCGCGCAGCGCCATCCAGCCGAGCGTCGAAGCCAGGAGGAGCCATTTTCCGTAACCGAAAATCTCCTTGAAATGCGTCCGGTCGAACCCGAACCGCGCCGGCGGGCCGGAAAGGAAGAGGTGCGAGCCGATCACCTTGGCGGCGGCCGAGATCACCGCGCCGAGCGCCAGCGAATAAGCGCCAAGGCCCACCAGCGCGCCGCCGATCGTTGCAATAATCGCCACGACCTGCGTGCCGAGTTCGAGCCGGATGACCGGAACGAGATTGAGCGTGCGATTGTGTAGCGCGATACGCATTGCGGAGAATCCGGTAATCGCGACCGACAGCGCCATCAGCGCCATGAAGGCAGGAAGCCGCGGATCGGCGTAAACCGATGCGCCGGGAAAAGCGGCGGCGAGCGGCGTCATCGTCAGCGCCGCAGCGACTGCAAGCATGGCGACAGCGATCAGCAGCGAACGCGCAAGCTGCATCGTGCGCGCGGTCGCCAGAAATACCGGATCGTCGCCTTTTTTTGACCGCACGATGCTGGCGTCAAGACCGAGATCGCTCAGCATGCCGATCAGGATTTCGATCGACAGAACCAGCGCCATCAGGCCGAAAGCGTCCGGCGCCAGCAGGCGCGTCATGACGAGGTTGGACAAGAGCCGGAGGCCCTGCGCCGCGCCGAAGCCGCCGAGCGCCACAGCGCCGCCTTTCAGCGCGCGGCCCTTCAGCGACGCGCCGGGCGACAAGAGTGATCGCAATCGGGACAGCATCAAAGGCCTTGGTTAACGGCGACGAGGTTTGAGACAGCGTTGCGTTAGGTCAACGCGCGCGCAATGCAAGAGCCATGACGCCGCGTCGGGGCGCTGGCGCAAGAGGCGCAAAACTTGATAGGAGCCCGGCGAGCGTCAGAGGCGCCGAGAGTTCAATGGTTGACCGTTACGCCCTCATCATCGGCGCTATGAAAGCCGGCACGACGACGCTGTTCGATCATCTGGCGGATCATCCGGCGGTCGCGCCCTCGCGGCCGAAAGAGCCCGGATTTTTCGCTTTCGACGCGCAGTTCTCGAAAGGCCGCGACGCGTACCAATCCTTGTTCGATTTTGACCGGGCCGCGCATGCGGTGCGGCTCGACGGCAGCACCGATTACGCCAAGCATCCCCACTGCGGCGACGTCCCTGCGCGCCTCAAGGCCTTCGGCGGCGATTTCAGACTGATTTACATCATGCGCCATCCGCTGCGCCGGATCGAAAGCCACGCCCAGCACGTTCAGCACAAGAGGCGCGAAGTCGGACAGATTGACAGCCCGCGCGCCGATCACAGCCTTGACGCGGGCGTGTCGCCGGTTTCGCTCGACATCTCGCGCTACGCCATGCAGCTTGATCAATATGCGGACTATTTCGACCGGGGACTCGTGTTTCTGACGTCGCTCGAACGCCTGACGCGCGATCCGCGCGGCGTCGCAGAGGCCGTCTGCCGGCACATCGGCATCGATGCCGAAGGTCTTCCGGAGACGCTCGAAAAGCGCAACGCCGGCGACGGAGTGCGGCGCGCGCGGGACGTTCACCCGTTGTGGCGCGCGGCGGCGGCGGTCGAACCGGCGCGCGCGCTCGTTCGCCTGCTGACGCCGCAAGCGACGCGCGATCGCCTGCGCGGCCGGACGCGGCCCGTCACGCAGGCCGAGGGCCGCTTCGCGTTGAACGCTGAAGAAGAGGCGCATCTTCTGGAACTTTTGTCGCCGGACCTCAGAAGGTTGCGCGATCGCTACGGTTTCGACGCAAGGGACGAATGGGGCATCGACCTGTGAGCGCGCGCTATGATTGATTCGCTCAAGGCGCTGTTCGTCGTCGGCGTGCTCTCGGCGGGCGCGTTCGTCTACGCGCGCATGGCGTTCGGCGCTGTCGTACCGCCGGCGACGATCAATCGCTGGCGGAACATCTATCTGGTCGTCACCGCCGTTGCTTTCCTCGTCCCGAATTATTGGTTGATGCTCGCCGTCATGACGGGCGCGGTCATCGCGCTCGGCGCGTCGGAGAAGTTCCGGCCGGCGCTCTATCTCGTCCTTCTCTTCGCCGTTCCGGCCGCCAGCAAGATCGTTCCCGGTTTCGGCGGCATCAATAATTTTCTCGAGCTTTATCCGTTCAATCTCCTGGCGGCCGTCATTCTCGTTCCACTGCTGTTTCGGCCGAATGAAACGAAGGGCGCAGGGACCGGCGCCTTCGCGGACGCCTTTTTCATCGCTTATGGGCTCGTTGTCCTCGCTCTCGCCTTCCGCGACACGTCGTTTACGGACGGCATTCGCCGCGCCACGGGATTTCTGCTGACGGCGGTTCCCCAATATTTCGTGTTCAGCCGGATCAGATGGACGATCGAGCGCGTCCGGCTCGCGACCGCCGCGCTTGTCATTCCGCTCATCGCGCTGTCCGCCATCGCCGCCGTGGAGGTCGTGCTCGGCTGGCACATCTATGAGACCGCGGTCCGGACCTGGGACGTCAGCGCGACGCTTCGCTATATTGAGCGGTCGGGATTCCTAAGAGCGTACGGGACGATCTTCGGCCCGATCGCCTTCGGGCTTTTTCTCGTCGTCGGGCTTGCCCTCGCGCCAGCGTTGCTCGCGTCCGCGCCGAAGAAGCGGCTGGCCGCATTGTCAATACCGGCGATCGCCGCCGGGCTTCTCGCCACATTTTCGCGCGGCCCCTGGGTCGGCGGCGCGCTCGCCTTCGCCGCCTATGTCGCGACGACGCGGCGATCCTTGACCAATTTCATCCGCCTCAGCGTCGCCGGCGTCATCGGCCTCGCCATCCTCGCCGTCACGCCCTTCGGCGGCATGCTGTTCAGCCTGCTGCCGTTCATCGGCGATGTGGAAGAAAACACGATCGACTATCGTCAGCGATTGCTCGAAGTCGGCTGGAGCGTCGTGCAGCAAAATCCGGTCTTCGGATCGGAAGGCTATATGCAGACGCCGGCGATGCAGTCGCTTGTGCAGGGGCAGGGCATTATCGATATCGTCAATGCCTATCTGCGGATTGCGCTTGATTCCGGCCTTGTCGGGCTCTCGCTTTATCTTTTCGCGGTCAGCTTTTCGCTGCTCGCGGTTTTGCGGTCGATCGCGCCGGCGCGCGCGGTCAGCGACGAGCTTTCTTCTTACTGCCAGGCGTATTTCGCAGCGGTGCTCGGCCTCAGCGTCGTCCTGGCGACGACGTCGAATACGATCGCGCAAGTAGAGGAAGTGACCTGGGTCTTGTGCGGCATGTGCGTCGGCCTTGCTCGGTCGGTGTCGCTGGCGCGCCGCGACCAGGATAGGGCTCCGCCCGCCGCCGCCGATCCGGAGCCGTCGGCCACGCCATCCGGCCCCGAGGAACCGCCGCCGCCGGCGCGGCCGTTGCCGCCGCATCTGCGCCAATATGCGCGTCGCTAAAGAATCCCTGCGCTCAGCTGTCAGCGCCGCACCGCGCCCGCAAGGTGCGCACCAAGCCGGAGCGCAAGCGCGACGATCGTTGTCGTCGGATTGACGCCGCCGCCGGTCGGAAAGACGCTCGACCCTGCAACGTAAAGATTGCGCATGCCGTGAACGCGGCAGTCGCCGTCGACGACGCCGAATTTTGGATCCGCCGACATGCGCGTCGTCCCCATCTGGTGGCAGTGAAACCCGGTTTCCGGCGCGCCCTCGCGCACGCCGGGGGCGATCTGGAAGCGGCCGGCATTTTGTTCGGCGATCGCCTTGCCGACTTCTTCCGCCAGCGCCTTGATGGTCGCCAGATCCTGCGGCGCATAGCGCCAGTCGACCGCCAGGCGCGGATTGCCGAAGCGGTCGCGGCCCTGCCGGTCGAGCACGACGCGGCTGTCGCGACTGGGAACCTGCTCGATTATGTTGGTGACGACTCCTTCCCCCGCGCAAACCCGGAAATTGTTAGAGACGCCGCCGCGGCTGGTCGCGTGATCGACGCCGCAAAGGACGTCATTCGCGAAGGCGCGCAGCGGCGCAAGGCGGCCGAAATAGCGCGCCTGCGCGCTTGGGCTGAGCGTGACGACCGCCGAGCCGAGACGGCGGCGTTCAGCGAGCGAGGGCGCCGGCGACAGCGACAGCGCCCCGTCGCGCCGCCACAAGGGCCCGCCGGAAGCGATGAAGCGGCCGAGCGTGACTTCGAAATGCTCCATGAAGCAGCGGCCGACAAAGCCGCCGGCGTCGCCGATGGGCGCGCCCGTGTCGGCCGCGGCGTTCAAGAGGAAGCGCGCGTTTTCAAGCGCGCCGAACGCGACGACGAAAGTTTTCGCGGCGATCTTGAACCGGCGCCCGCGATAATCGCCGACCGTCGCGCGGTCGACGCCGTCGCGCGCCTCGCTGAGGTCGAGGCCAAGCATGTTGGCGTTGAGGACGAGATCGATCTTCGGCGACGCGATCAGTTCGCCGAGATATTTCTCGCCGAACCGGGTCGGCGCCGAGCGCGCAAAACCGGACGTGACGAAGCGGCCCTGGCGCCAATGCGGCTCCGCGCGCGGCGCAAGGCTCTGGTCTTCGATGTCGAGGATAGACTTGGCGTCGTCGAGGCGGGCGTAAGTTTCGGCGCGGCTGATCGGCCAGCCCGGCAGGCCCCAGATGTCCCGCGCGCTGAAATCGATCTCGTCGAGGATGGCGCAGCGTCCCGCCCAGTGGCCGGAGGACCCGCCGAGCATGCGCAGGCGGCAGGTCTCGACCCCGTAATAAGTCAGCGGGCCGATCGATTTGGCCTCGCAGACCGACTGGCTCTCCGCGGAAAGCTCGCGCCCGCCCGCTTCGAGGAGCGCAACGCGAAGGCCGCGCGCGGCGGCCTCGCGCGCGACCGTCATGCCGGCCGGACCGGAGCCCGCGACGCAGAGGTCATAGACGCCCTCGAAAGGGTCATCGCCCGCTACATTAAGGTCCCTGAGCATCGCCTGACTGTTTCCGGTTTGGCGCTGTCAAAGGCCGCCGGGCGTACGCGCATCAACGGCGCCGCCGAGCCGTTGGACGTCGTCCGCGGTCAGCACCCAGCCGTCGACGAGATAAAAGCCGTCGCCAAGCGCTTCGATCGTCCGAAAGTCGAGCGCCGAGGGGAGCGAGCGGTTTTCTTTGCCGGCATTGGCGAGGAGGCTGGCGAGGCCTGCGGACGCAGCAAGCCCCGCCGCGCCGGCGAAAAGGAACCGGCGCCGGTGCGCGCGCTTCTGGAAAAGGGGCGGGACAGAGATTTTCATGGATCCATCAAGTCCGAGACGCCGCGGGGTCCCGGCCGCAATGATCTTGGCCCCGAAACGCTTCATGCGCGCCGGGCGCAAGCAAGCCAGTTGATACCCTGCCGCAGAAACCTTTCAAGGCGGTAATCACCCCCCTCAACCGGCGTATCGTCGCTGGGGATAAAGGGCCCATTGGCCCGGCCGGCGAAACACCGCACAAAAAGAGGTCCGGCCGCCCGGCGCCGCCGCCGGTTCTGAGAGGACATCATGCCCGACGCTTCCGCTCCTGCCCCAACGCATTTTGGCGCCGGCCTGTTGACGCCGTCCCGCGCCTACAAGCCGTTCCGCTATCCGTGGGCGTATGATTTCTGGAAGCGCCAGCAGCAGATTCACTGGATGCCGGAGGAAGTGCCGCTCGGCGAGGACTGCAAGGACTGGGCGAACAAGCTGTCGGACGCCGAGCGCAATCTCCTCAGCCAGATTTTCCGCTTCTTCACCCAGTCGGACGTCGAGGTGAACGACAATTACATGGAGCGCTACGCGCGCGTCTTCAAACCGACCGAGATCAAGATGATGCTCTCGGCGTTCTCAAATATGGAGACGGTGCACATCGCCGCTTACGCGCTCCTTCTTGAGACGATCGGCATGCCGGAATCGGAGTTCGCCGCCTTCCTCGACTACAAGGCGATGCGCGACAAGCATGACTTCATGCACCGCTTTGGCGTCGAGACGAACGAGGATATCGCGCGGACGCTCGCGATGTTCGGCGCCTTCACCGAGGGCCTGCAGCTGTTCGCGTCCTTCGCGATGCTGATGAACTTCCCGCGCTTCAACAAGATGAAGGGCATGGGCCAG
>CAZHUI010000037.1:15477-29372 GCA_964535605.1 uncultured Caulobacterales bacterium | reverse complement strand
CGGCTTCTTCTTCGCCTTCATGATGTTCGGCAGCGAAGCGTAGCGCGGCTCGTTGAGGCGCAAATCCGTCGTCACGACGGCTGGCAGTTTCAAGGCGACGGTCTGCAGGCCGCCGTCAACCTCGCGCGTCACGTTCAGCTTTTCGCCGACCTTGACGACTTTCGAGGCGAAGGTCCCTTGCGGCCAGCCCATCAGCGCGGCGAGCATTTGCCCCGTCTGATTGGAATCATCGTCGATCGCCTGCTTGCCCATGATGACGAGGTCGGGCTTTTCCGCCTCGCAAACAGCTTTCAGGAGTTTCGCGACCGCGAGCGGTTCAACTTCGTCATCGGTCTTGATCAGGAGCCCGCGATCGGCGCCCATGGCGAGCGCCTGGCGGATCTGGTCTTGCGCTTTCTCCGGCCCAATCGACACGGCGACGACCTCCGTCGCGATTTTCGCTTCGAGAAGGCGCACGGCTTCCTCGACGGCGATCTCGTCGAACGGGTTCATCGACATTTTGACATTGGCGAGATCGACGCCGGTCTGGTCGGATTTCACCCGGACCTTGACGTTGTAATCGACGACGCGCTTGACCGGCACGAGGATTTTCATGGGCGGGACCCTTTGGAATTCAATGGGTTAAAGGGGCAAAGCCCCGGAATTTGCGGCGCACCCTAGCGGCGGGGGCGGGGGCTTTCAACGCTATAAGGCGCCGCAGGCCGCGCCGTTAGAAATCCGTTCAAGACCGCTTTTTCCCCGTCGCCGCGAAATGGGCGCTGGCGGCTTCGAGATATGCCGACCGGTCGCCCGCGAGATAAGGCGCGATCATCAGGATTGTCGCATAAACGGCGTCGTTGATGCGGGCGCGGTCGGACTTTTCCGGCTCCGTCGCCGCGCGATATTGCAGCCAGAAGGTGAAATGGGCGGCGATGCGGTCGGCGAGGCGTTCCTTTTCGTCGCCGTGAAACGCGACAAGCTTTTGCGCTTCAAGGGCGGAGAGCACGGCGAGCGTCGTTGCGCGCTTCAGCGAGAGGAGACGCGAAACGCGCGGGCGTAAATTCGCGCAGCGTTCGAGGATCGACGCCATCCCCTCATAGAAGAAGCGGAAGTCGTTGATCTCTTCAAAGACTATGTAGATGAAAACCCAATTGTCCTCGAACGACACGGGGCGCTGCATCGGCGCCGAAAGCACCTGCCTCAGTTCGACCTCGAAGTCGTCGAACAAGGCGTCGATTATCGCTTCCTTGCCCTTGAAATGGTAATAGAGATTGCCGGGCGAAATGCCGAGTACGGCGGCGATGTCGACGGTCGAAACCTGCGCCTCACCCTCGGCGTTAAAGAGCGCGAGCGAGGTTTTGAGGATGCGGTCGCGGGTTTTGACTTTGCCGGTCATGGCGCGCGTTCTTCTTGCCCCGCCCTCCCGCTCGCGGGAGAGGGGCCGGGGGTGAGGGGCCGCGAATGAGGCAATCCTTCAAGATTGCGGGCCCTCACCCCGAACGGCTTCGCCGTTCGACCCTCTCCCGCAAGCGGGCGAGGGTAAGGCGCGCGCCGAACTGTCATCGCCGCCGTCACGCCTTCTTCTTCGCGGTCTTTCGTTTCGCTTTCGGCTTGGGCCCCAGCTGCGCCTCGATCGCCGCGAGGCGTTCTTCGATCGCGGCGATGCGTTCTTCGAGCGCGCCGTCGTCGCCGATGAGGCCGATGCGCTCGCGCATTTTTTTGATGCGGTCCTCAAAGGCGCCGCTGGCGGGGCCCATCTTCGCGGCCATCTTGCGCCGCCCGGCGTCGACCTTCTGCTCGATCGCCTCGCCTTTGGCGACAAGATCGTCGAAGACGCGCGCCGATTCGCCTGTGAGCCTGGCGACCTGCTCCTGCGCTTCGGTGAAAGCGCGCCCATAGGCGCCGATGCCGGCAAGCCAGATTCTGCGTGCTGTGTCGGCGGAGGCTTGCGGTCTTTTCGCCAAGGAAATTCTCCTGTTACGCGGTCGCGGGCTCAAAACGCCGCGCCGGTTTTTTCGTGAGTTCGGGCCGGTCGAGGAACGTCTTCAGGACCGGGATCACTTCGCGCGCTTTCGACAGTACGAAAAGATGCCCGCCGTCTTCGACGACGTGAAGCTCCGACCGGCGGATCATCGCTTTCAGTATCTTCGCATTGGCGACCGGCACGATGTGATCGCGCCCGCCCGCGAGAATGAGCGTCTCGTGCGGCAAAAGCGGCAGGAAGGGAAGGCTCGTCCAGCCCATCATCGCGGCGAGCTGATAGACATAGCCGGCGCGCGTCGGCGGCGTCATGCGCGCTGCAAACAGCGACGCGCCGGAAGGCTCGTCGCCGTACAGCGTCTTGAAATTCTGCGCGAGGAAGTCGCGGTCCATATAGCGGCGCGGATCCGCCATTTTGGACAGCGACTCGATCTTGCCGGGCACCATGATGGAGCCCGGCGACGTCGCGCAGAGGATGAGGCGGCGCGTGCGATTCTGATACTGAAATGCGAATTGCTGCGCCGCGCCGCCGCCCCATGAAACGCCCATCACGTCGACAGGCCGGTCATAGCCGTAGTGGAGGAGGATCGTTTTCGCGGCATGCGCGACCCACCAGGGACGATAGGGCGTCACCGGACCCGGCGAGCCGCCGATGCCGGGCAGATCGAAGGTGATGATGTCGCGGTCGGGCAGATTCTCGCCAAGCGGCTGCGCGATCTCCAGATTGGCGCCGATGCCGTTGAAGAAGAGAAGCGGCGTTCCGTTCCCCTGGCCGCGCCACACGGCGGTGCGCAATTTCTGAAGCTCGACCTGAACAAAGCCGAGCTCCGGCAAATGATCCGTACTCATCGTAACGCCCGCCCTTCCTTCTTACTCAACCGAACACATATTCGCCGGGCGCCTTTGCGAGCGGCGGATAAGCCTTTGACCCGAGCGCCTTCGGCGCCGATTTTTTCTCGCCCGAGCGCGCGCGCAGCCAATGCGTCCATAACGGCCACCACGATCCCTGATTGGGCCGCGCGCCGGCCATCCATGCGTCGGGCGTTTCGGGCAGCGCGTCGTTCGAGAAGAACTGCGCCTTCGGATTGCCCGGCGGGTTGAGCAGCGCCTGAATATGGCCGGAATTCGACAACACGAACTGAACCTTGCCGCCGAAAAGATGGACGTTCCGGTAACAGGCGCGCCAGGGCGTGATGTGGTCGGTGACCGCGGCGACCATGAAGGCGTCCTGCGTCACTTTCGAAAGGTCGATCTTGTGATCCAGGAAATCGACAGTGCCAGGATTGGCGAAGCGCTTGTCGTGATAGATGTCGAGATAATCGGAATGAAGCTGCGCCGGCAGGTTCGTCGAATCGTTGTTCCAGTAGAGAATGTCGAAGGGCGGCGGGCTGTCGCCCATCAGGTAATTGTTGACGACGTAATTCCAGATCAGGTCGTTGGGTCTCAGCCATGCGAACGACTTCGATAGATCGTCGCCCGAAAGAATGCCCTTTTTCTGCGAGTGCTTGCGCGCCGCTTCGATCGCCTCGTCGGTGACGAAAAGGCCGACTTCGCTGTCTTCCTTGTGCCCGTCGAGCACGCAGACCTGCAGCGTGAAGGCGCCCACCATATTAGAGCGGCGCGCCGCGAGCGTCGATAGATAGCTCGCCGTCGTAATTCCGCCGGAGCAGGCGCCCGAAACGTTGATCTGTTTCGCCTTGGTGATCTTGCGGATGACATCGGAGGCCTCGATCAGCTCGCTGACATAATCTTCAAGGCCCCAGCCGCTATGCTCCTTTTGCGGATTGCGCCAGCTGACCGCGAAAACCTGAATGCCCTGCGACAGGAGGAATCGCACAACGCTTTTCTCAGGCGACAGGTCGTTGGCGTAAAATTTGTTGATTTGCGGCGGCACGACCATCAGGGGCAGGGAATAAACTTCCTCCGTGGTCGGCTGATACTGGATGAGCTCCAGCATCTCGCTCTTGTAGACGACGGCGCCGGGCGTCGTCGCCAGGTTCTCGCCGACTTTGAACGGACGGCCGTCAACCTGGGAGGGCATGCCGTTATTGTGGCGGATGTCATTGTAAGCGTTTTGCAGACCCTTCAGCACCGATCCGCCGCCGGTCTCATAAAGCCGCTTGATCGCCGCCGGATTGCCGATCAGGGAATTTGTGGGCGCGAGCGCGTCGGCGACGATGTCGAGCACGAAACGCGCGCGCGTTTTGTCGGCGTCCTCGACGCCTGAATCCTCGATCCAGCCGTTGAAGCCTTTGCGCATCGCCAGCCACGACTGCATCGTGCGCTTGTAGAAAGGATTGTGCTGCCAGGTGGCGTCCTGAAAGCGGCGGTCCTTCTTGTCGGGGGCGATGTCCGATTCGCCCTTGATGATATCGACAAGGTCCTTGCCATAATTCGTCAAGTGCTTGGCGAAGGGGGCCGGCTGTTTGGCGGCGTGGCCGACGAGAACGCCCAGCGATTTCAATAGCTCCGACCGGCGGACCCCGATGATTGGGTTCAACGCATTGGGCGTGTCCGCCGCACGTTCGCCAAGCTCGTCGCTGTTCTTCGACATGTCGCCTCCCGGGGCCGTTTCCTGCGTCCGGGTGACCCGGATCGTTATTGAAAGTATTCGACGTTTTCTGCGCAGAGGGAACAGGCATTCGCGCCTGTGTCCGATCCTTCGTGAAGGACCCTTCGTGACGCCTCCGCTTCGCTCCGGCTCCTCAGGGGGAAGAGGACGTCTTCATCCTGAGGAGCGGCCCCCTTGGGCCGCGTCACGAAGGATGCTGCGCTGCAATAAAAACGGGGCGTCCGGATGAACGCCCCGTTTGTCACTCTACGCAACAGACTGGAGGAGAGAGAGGGTTACGCGGCTTCCTTGACGGCGCGCTTGACCGCGCGGGTCGTCTTGCGGGCCTTGGCGGCGACTTTCTTCACCGTCTTGCGCGCTTCGACCGCGACGTCTTCGGCGGCGTCATTGGCGGCGAAGGCCGGAACGAAGCCTTGTAGCTTTTCAAAGCCGGCGCTGGTCAGCGACTTGGCGCGGTCGCGCGCGTCAACGATCTGCTCTTTGGCGTTCGCTTCGATTTCTTCGCCCTTTTCGACGAACTCGCCGAAGAGTTCCGAATAACGGTTCGCGAGCTTTTCGAGCGCCGGCTTGGCGCGCTCATAGGCGACGCCGTAGGCGCCGATATAGGCGAGCCAGCCGCGGCGGACGATCGCCGCCGGGGTGAACTGGGTGATTTCTTTGGCTTGCTTGCGCTTGGCCATGGGAGGGGTCCTTTCCTTCAAGAGCCGCGCGGGGCGCGCGCCTTCGTTTGACTGAACCTAGAGATAAGGCTTCGGTCTAGAATGTTCATCCAAATTTTTGCGATGCAGCAAAATTGAAATAACATATATAAATCAAGCATATATGTGCCCGTCGTGCGGGGCAGCCCGATTCCTGCGTCACCCTCCCGCTTGTCGCGAGGGTCCAAGTCCCTTGGGCTGCGGTTCATTGCGCTTGGATTGCCGGTACAAGTCCGGCGATGACTTCAAGGCGCAAAGAAGGTCTGACCCCTAGGGTACCCCGGGAAAGCTATCAACGAGGGTGATCTTCAAATCCGGAAAACTATCGACGAACTGAACAGTGAAATCGGGAAAGCTCTCGACGAATTGCCACTTCCCGCAGGCGTCCGGAAAACTCGAGACCGTCTGGACCTCCAGATCGGGAAAACTCTCGACGATCTCGACTTTGAGGTCCGGGAAGCTGTCGACGACCTGGACCTTGCCCTGAAGCTTGATCCCGTTCAGCGCGCAATCGTCTTCAACGGCGCCGGCAACGGCCGGCGTAGCGGCGCCCATCGAAATCAACGCAGCAAAGAGTGTCTGGCGCATAATCTGGTTTCCGGCGATCGCACGACTGAAACATGACGCCCGAAATCGATCAAAAAAAGGCCGGTCCTTTGGGGACCGGCCCGAGCTACGCAACAAAGGGAAGAACTACTCGAAGCAAGCGCCAGCGGAGCAAAAGGCGATGGGGCTCAACGCCCTTGGTCCGGCCGGCGAACGCGACGCGAGCGGCCTCACGTCCTCCCGACTTCTCGGCTGCGATCGCAAAAGCGCGATGACGCCACGGCGAAACTTTGGTGACGGTGGGAAACCGGACTGGGGAAAACTGGTGCTGCGAGAGAGGATTGAACTCTCGGCCTCCCCCTTACCAAGGGGGTGCTCTACCACTGAGCTACCGCAGCAAGCCCGCGCGGCTATAGCCCGCTGACGGCGCCTTGAAAAGCGCCGATTCGGTACCGCCGCGGCGCTTGACCCGTCAGGCCTCCCCCCTATGGTCCGCGGCCATGTCAGGACCCGGCGACGCCAAGGATGCTGATGGGCCGCAAGCCCGCCACGCCGAAACCGTGGAAAAGCCCAAGGGGTCCGCCACGAAAAAGCCGACCCGCGAAGAGCGCCTCGCCAAGGCGCTGCGCGACAACCTCCGGCGGCGCAAGGCCGGCGCGAAGAAGGACTAGGCCTCACCCATGGATAGACTGGCGATCATCGGCGGGCGCCCGCTTTTCGGCGAGATTGCGATCAGCGGCGCGAAGAACTCGGCGCTGAAACTGATGGCGGCCGCGCTCCTCACGGATGAGCCGCTTGTCATCGACAACACGCCGCGCCTTGCCGACATCGACACGCTGTTGAAACTCCTTGATCAGCACGGCGCCGCGCACACTTTCGAAGGCGCGACGCTGACGCTGCACGCCAAGACAATTACATCGACCGAAGCGCCTTACGATCTCGTCCGCAAGATGCGCGCATCGTTTAATGTGCTGGGTCCCTTGCTCGCGCGCGAGGGCAAGGCGCGCGTGTCGCTGCCCGGCGGCTGCGCGATCGGCGCGCGCCCCGTAGATCTGCATCTGAAAGCGCTGACGGCAATGGGTGCCAAGATCGATCTCGACGAAGGCTATGTCGTCGCGTCGGCGCCGGGCGGCCTTCACGGCGCCAAGATCGACTTTCCGTTCGTTTCGGTCGGCGCGACCGAACACGCGATGCTCGCCGCGACGCTCGCCAAAGGCGAGACGTTGCTGACCAACGCCGCGCGTGAGCCGGAGATCGGCGACCTTGCGGCCTGCCTTGTCGCCATGGGCGCGAAGATCGAGAACGCCGGGCGCTCGACCGTCACCATTCAGGGCGTCGGGCGCCTCCACGGCGGACGCCATGAAGTGATCGCCGACCGCATCGAGCTCGGCTCCTACGCCATGGCGCCGGGCGTCGCCGGCGGGGAGTTGTTCCTCAAAAACGGGCGCATCGACATTCTCGGCGCCGCGGCCGGCGTCCTTGAGGAAGCGGGCGTGAAGCTGACGCAGGAAACAGGCGGCGTCCGGGCCAAGCGCGTCGGGGACCGCTGCCGCGCCGTCAACATCGTGACGCAGCCCTATCCGGGGTTCTTCACCGATCTGCAGGCGCAGTTCATGGCGATGATGACCTTCGCGGACGGCGTCTCCGTCATCAAGGAAACGATTTTCGAGAACCGTTTCATGCACGCGCCCGAGCTTGCCCGCATGGGCGCGCAAATTTCCGTGGACGGACAGATCGCGACAGTTCGGGGCGTCAGGAAGCTCAAAGGAGCCCCGGTCATGGCGACGGACCTGCGCGCGTCGATGAGCCTTGTCCTCGCGGGCCTTGGCGCCGAAGGCCAGACCATCATCAACCGCGTCTACCATCTTGACCGCGGCTTCGAGCGCCTTGAAGAAAAACTCGGAGCCTGCGGCGCGCTGATCGAGCGCGTGAAGGGCGAGGGGTGAGCGTCGCGCCATGACCGGACTGGAAGGTTATCAGCCGCTGCGGCTTATCGCGGCCGACGCCGAGGATCTCGGCGCGATGTCGGCGGTCTTGCAGGATGCGGTCGCCAAGGTCGGCGATTTCGCGCATCTGCCGCGCGAGCGGCGCTTCGCCTTCGTCGCCAACCGTTTTGTCTGGGAAGCCAAGGGCGGCAAGGCGCGCGTCCGCGCGGGCTGCCATTTCGACGACGTCAAAGCGGTGCGCCAGACGAATTTGCGCCTCGACGCCCCCGACGCCGTCGTTGAAATTCTAGCGCTGCGTTTTGCGCCCGGCGAGGACGGCGCCGGGGCCGTCACCATCGATCTCGCCGGCGGCGGCGCCATCCGGCTCGACGTCGAAAGCGTCAATGCGCAGCTCTCGGACATATCGGCGCCCTGGCCGACGCGTATGAAGCCGGAGCATGAAGCGTGACGGCGGCCGCCGGCGCGGTTAGGGTCATGCCGTAACCGGGCTTCACATGGCGGACGACGGCAACGAAGACTCCGACAGGAAAACGCGCAGGATCGTCCGCATCGATCTCGATGAACGGAGCCTTGCGCGCGCGACCGCCGATATCGAGCATGAGAGGAAGGTCGCGATTTACGACCTCATCGAGGAGAATTTCTTCGAGCCGATCGGCGCCGGCGACGGGCCCTTTGAGCTTTATCTCTCTCTTGTCGAAACCCGCCTTGTTTTCGACGTGCGCCGCCACGATCCCGCGCAGCCAAGCGGCGCGCCGATCGGGCAGGTGCATCTGTCGATGTCGCCCTTCCGCAAGATCATCAAGGACTATTTCATGCTGTGCGAGAGCTATTACGACGCCATTCGCACCGCAGCCCCCGCTCAGATCGAGACCGTCGATATGGCGCGCCGGGCGATGCACAACGAGGGCTCGGAAATTCTCCGCGAGCGGTTGACCGAGAAAATCAATCTCGATCTCAACACGGCGCGGCGGCTCTTTACGCTCATCTGTTCCTTTCACATGCGATAGCCGGCGATGGTCAAAAAGGTCCTCTTTGTCTGCAACATGAATTCGGTGCGCTCGCCGATGGCGGCGGCGATTCTGGCGAACGAACCGGGCGCCCGAACGCTCGTCGATTCGGCCGGCGTCTATGAGGGCGGCGCCGACCCCTTCGTCGCCTCCGTGCTCGACGAAATCGGCGTCTCGCTCGGCGATTATGAGCCCAAAGCGCTCAGCGACATCGACGTCTCACGCTTCGACCTCGTCGTCGCGCTGACCCCGGAGGCGGCCGCCGAGGCGCGCCGGCTCGTTCCGGCGAACCGGATCGAGTTCTGGCCGATCGACAACCCGAGCGACGTTCGCGGCGGGGATGACGCGCTTTTCAGCGCCTATCGCGCGGTCCGCGACGAGCTTGCGGCGCGCATCCGCGCCCGGTTTCCGCGGGATCAGAAATAGCCTTGCTTTTGGCGGCACGCGGGACCATTTTCCCGCCGCCTGAAGATCCGCAACAGCCCGAAGGCCGGGCGGCCCCGACAGGAGGGGGGGATCGCCTGACCAGAGGACTGCCAGAGGATTGAATGGCTAAAGAAGAACTATTGGAATTTGAAGGCACGGTTGAGGAATTGCTTCCCAACGCGACCTTCCGCGTGAAGCTCGAACAGGGCCACGAAATCATCGCCCACACCGCCGGAAAAATGCGCAAGAACCGCATCCGCGTTCTCGCGGGCGACCGCGTGCAGGTCGAAATGACCCCCTATGATCTGACCAAGGGCCGGATCACCTTCCGCTTCAAATAAAAGATGGCGCGTGCCTTGCGCCTCATTCTCGCCAGCGCCTCGCCGCGCCGCCTCGACATTCTGAAGATGATCGGCGCCGAACCGGATGCGGTCATGGGCGCCGACCTCGACGAAAGCGAGCGCAAGGGCGAGCTTGTGCGCGACTATGTCTTGCGCCTTGCCGCGGAGAAGGCGGCGGCGGTCGCGTTGCGCGCGCCCGAAGCGGCGATCCTCGCTGCCGACACCGCGGTCGCCGTAGGGCGGCGCATCCTGCCGAAAGCGGAGACAGAGGCGCAGGCGCGCGCCTGTCTCGACCTCATGTCGGGGCGCGCGCATCGCGTCTGGACCGGCGTCGCGCTTGGCGTCCCCGGTGCGGCCGTGCGTCTGCGCGCGGTTGAATCGCGGGTGAAAGTCGCGCGTCTCACCGACTCTGAGATCGGCGCCTATCTCGCCTCGGGGGAATGGCGCGGCAAGGCGGGCGGCTACGCCATCCAGGGGCTCTTTGCGCGCCATGTCGACATGATCGTCGGCTCGCAGACCAATATTGTCGGCCTGCCCGCGCGCGAGACCTATAACCTCCTCAAGGGCGCAGGGCTCATCGCCGGATGACGCGGACGCTGCTGATCGCCTGCGGCGCTGCGGAAACGACGGGCGCTCTGGTCGCCGGGGGCGAGATCGTCCGCTTCCTTTTCGCGCCCGCGCGCGGCGACGAGGGGCTACCCCGCGCGGCGGAGGCAGGCGATATCGTCCTTGGACGGATCAAAACGGCGGCGCCGGCGCTCGGCGGAGCCTTCGTCGACATCGGCGCCGCCGAAGACGCCTTTCTGCCAGCGGACAAAAGCGCCCAGCCGTCGCCGGAAGGCGCGCTCGACATTTTTCGTGTTCGCCGCCCGGCGCTCGGCGGCAAGGGCGCCGTGCTCGATCCGGTCTGGAAGTGCGGCCTGACGGCGCGCCAGATCGCGGCTTTGCCGCGCGAAAATTCTCCGCAGCTGCTCTTTCGAACCGCCGACGCCGCTTGTTCGATCGCGCGCCGCGCGCTGGACTTTGGCGCCAAAGAGATCGTCGTCGATCTGCCGGACGCTCAGCATGCTCTGGCGGCGGAGGGATTGGCGGCGGTTTGCGACGAGCCTCGCTTTGACGACCTCGATATCGAAGGCGTCCTCGCGGCTTCGCTTGATGCGGCGGTCGACCTTGGCGGCGGCGCGCGCATGATCTTCGAGGAAACCGCCGGCGGCTGCGTCATCGACATCGACACCGGGGGCGCTGCGAACGCCGCGAGATCGCCAAACGACAAGGTGAACGAGCGCGCGGCGCGGATTTTGTTTCGCGAATTGTCGCGGCGCTCCATTGGCGGGCGCGTGATCGCCGATTTCCTGCCGCCCTCGTCGCCCGGCGCGCGCCGGAAACTGCTCGACCTCCTCGAGACGCAGGATTGCGACCTTTATGAGCGGCGCGCCGGCAAGCTCGCGCCGGACGGCCTTTTCGACATGACCGCGCCGCGCCGAGATTTGTCCCTGCTCGAGCGTGCAAGCGAACCCGTTGAGCCGGGCCTCCTTCGCCCAGGGCGAGCCATGCGGCTCGACTGGGCGGCGAAACGCGCGGTCGCCGCCGTCGAATTGCGGCTTCGGCGCCATCCGCGTGCGCGCCTGTCGCTCGATGCAAGCGACGACATTGCGCGTTATCTGGAAACGCGGCCCGAATGGTTGGCGCGGCTTGCGGCCCGTTACGGCGCGCGCGCGACGGTTTCGGCGGCCGCGGGAAGCGCGAGGTGTTTTGATGTCAGGGAACTCTGAACCGGCGAAAGTCGCTTGCCCGATCTGCAAGAAGCCGGCGGCCGAGCCTTACCGGCCGTTCTGCTCCCGGCGCTGCGCCGATATCGATCTGCATCGCTGGCTTGCGGGAAGCTATGCGATCCCGGCGGTCGAGGCGGATGACGATCCGGATGCGGACGGATCGGTCGGCGAAAACTGAAAAAATTGGCCCGCCCCCGGGACGCAGAGGCGGGCCGTTTTCGCCGCGCCGCCGGGGGGCGGGGCTCGGCGAAGGGGGCTTAAAGGTTCGGGGTTTCCGGCGCCGGCGCGACGATCAGCGACGCGAACACCTGCCGTTCGCTGTCATTGAGCGTCCGGTTGAGATCGGCGTCAGCCGCGTCGAAGCTTGCCACGCGCGCCGCGGCGAGCTCTTCCTTCGCGATCCGGCCATCGTCGCCCGCAACCGCCGCGAACATGCTCGATTCGGCGGAGGCCGGCGTCGGCGGCGCTGCGCCTTCGGGCTTTTTCAGCATGGCTTCGAGCTTGGCGAACTCAGGTTCGGAGAGCGCGCCGTCGGTGTCCGCGTCAGCGAGCATGAATTCGGCCTCGCCGAGCTTGGCCGCATCGTCGCGCGTCTTGACGGCGTCGGGCGTCATGGCCGCGCGCGCTTCGGGTTTGAACTTGACGGCGCCCTTCTGGGCTGGCTCGCCGGCGCTGGCCGTCGCGACGAGCGCGAGCGCGGCGGCGGAGGTAAGTAGTATACGGATCATCATCAGTCTCCTTCGCTTCAACCGGCGGCGTCAATAACGGCGCCGATGAGAGCGAATATTGAACGCGTCAGCGCCGATCGCCAGTTAAGGCTCGGTCATGACAGGTTTGTCATTGCGCGACTCAGGCGCCGCCGTCGAACATTTCCCGGATGTTCGCGGAGCTTTTGACGCCGATACTTTCGAAATTTTCAGAAAGCCAGGCGTCCGCGATCGCGCGTCCTTGCGCTTTCAGCGACGTCAGGAAGCGCCGGTCGACGTTGAACTTGCTGGCGACCGACAGCGCCTCAAGCGGACAGTCGCTTCTGATCGAGTGCACGCGAACATGCCGGAGGCGGTCGCGATATTCGTCTTTCAGCCAGCCGTCTTCGAGCAGCTTCTCGACAAAGGCGATCGCGCGCAATTCGCGCAGCAGCGACGAGTTGAAGCTGATCTCGTTGATCCGGTTGAGGATGTCGGGCGCCGTGACCGGCACCTTGTCGCGATGGAGCGGATTGACATGCACGATTAGGACGTCGTTCGACGCCGCTTCGTAAAAGAACGGGAAGAGCACCGGATTGCCCATATAGCCGCCGTCCCAGTAGGCCTCGCCGCCGATCTCGACCGCCTTGAACAAGAACGGCAGGCAGGTCGAGGCGAGCACGGCCTCGATTGAGGCGTCCGGCGTTTTGAACACCTGAACTTTGCCGGTGCGGACGTTGGTCGCGGAGAGATAAAGCTTCGTCTTCGTGCATTGACTGAGCGCGTCGAAATCGATGACGCGCGCCAGGACGTCCTTCAGCGGATTGATGTTGAACGGATTGAATTGATAAGGCGAATAGACGCGCGTGAAGATGTCGAACATCTTGTAGGCGAGAGAATCCGAATCATCTTCGAAAGGCCCCGCGCGGACCGGACTGAAAAACGCGCCGACGCGTGCGATCTCTTCCCATAGCTGGTCGAGCGTTTCGCGCGCCGCCTCGCGCCCGCCCCGGAAGAGGCCGTAGGCGAGCGCTGCGGCGTTGACGGCGCCGGCGCTGGCGCCGGACATGCCTTCGACGGCGATGCGGTCATCCTCCAGAAGCCGGTCGAGCACGCCCCAGGTGACGGCGCCGTGCGCGCCGCCGCCCTGAAGCGCGAGATTGACTTTTTTCGGTTCGCTCACTTGGCGACCCAGCCGCCGTCGACCTGCAAGGCCGCGCCAGTGATCGACGCCGCCTTGTCGCTTGCAAGAAAGACCGCGAGCGCGGCGACTTCCTCGATGGTGACGAATTTCTTTGTCGGCTGCGCTTCGAGGATGACTTTCTGGATGACCTCGGCCTCCGTCATGCCGCGCGCCTTGGCGGTGTCCGGGATCTGCTTTTCGACGAGCGGCGTTTTCACATAGCCCGGGCAGATGGCGTTTGCGGTGACGCCGAATTCCGCGCCTTCAAGCGCGACCGTCTTGGTGAAGCCGAGGACGCCGTGCTTGGCCGCGACATAGGCCGATTTGAACGGCGAGGCGACGAGCGCGTGCGCGGAGGCGATGTTGATGATGCGGCCGAAGCCGCGTTCTTTCATGCCTTTGAACACCGCTTTCGTCAGGTGAAAGGTCGCGGAAAGATTGATCGCGATGATCGCGTCCCATTTTTCCTCGGGAAAGTCCTCGACCGGCGCGACATGCTGGATGCCAGCGTTGTTGACGAGAATGTCGATCTTGCCGAAGGCGTCCGCCGCGACAGCGGCGAGCGCGCGGATTTCAGCCGGTTTTGACATGTCGGCGCCATTATAGGCGACCGTGACGTCATACGCCTCGCTGAGGCGCCGGCGCTCCGTCTCGATCGCGCTAGCCTCGCCGAAGCCGTTCAGCACGATGTCGCAGCCACCGGCGGCGAGCGCTTCGGCGACGCCAAGTCCAATGCCGCTCGTCGATCCGGTGACGATC
>CAZHUI010000037.1:0-15467 GCA_964535605.1 uncultured Caulobacterales bacterium | reverse complement strand
GCATTATTCCTTTCAATTTCGTTGCATTGCAGCATAGTAAGCGGGCGCGCCGGGTTTCACAACGCGCTGGCGGCAATCGTCCCGGGCGGGTAGTTTTCAAGCGCCCGTCATTTCTGAAGGCGCTCATGAGACTCTTCGCCGGACTTTTCGTCGCTCTGCCCGCCGCGCTCGTCGCGTCATCGGCGCAAGCGCAGCTCGCCGTGACGACATTCGGCGCAACGGACGCGCAGGCCTGTTATGAGGACGCGCGCAGCGAAAGCGCGACGCAGACAGCGCGTTGCGACGCGGCTCTTCGCGGGCCGCCGCTCACCAAGCGCGATCGCCTCGCGACGCTCGTCAATCGCGGCATCGTGCTGAACCGAGCGGGGCGCCTTCCGGAAGCGCTCGACGATTTCAACGAAGCGATCGCGGGCGACGGCGCCTTGGGCGAGGCCTGGCTCAATCGCGGCAATGCGCAGTTTCTGGCAGGCCGGTTTGATCTCGCCGTCGCCGATTACGAGAAATCGCTCGACACCAATATCTCAAAACCCTGGGTCGCCTGGTACAATATCGGCCTCGCGCGCGAGGCGCAGAAAGACGCGCGCGCCGCCCGCACCGCCTATGAGCGCGCGCTGGAGATCAATCCCGATTTCGGCCCGGCGCGGAAAAAGCTTGGCCTTGACGGCGACGGCGCCCAATAACAGGCGCCATGACCTCCTTCGTCACGCATCTCGAATGCTCGCTGACCGGCGAGATTTATCCGGCGCGCGAGGTGCATGGCCTCTCCCGCGCCGGCCGGCCGCTGCTGGTGCGCTATGACCTCGCGGCGCTGAAAGGCGCTGTCTCGAAGGCGACGCTGGCGAAGCGCACCGACGGCTTCTGGCGCTACCGCGAATTCCTCCCCGTCGAAATGGACAAGAACCGCATCTCGCTCGGCGAGGTGGTGACGCCCTTGATCCGTACGCCCCGCATCGAGGCGCTGCGCGGCGGCGGCGAACTGTTCGTGAAGGACGAGGGGCGCCTGCCGACAGGGTCATTCAAGGCGCGCGGGCTCGCGCTCGCGGTGTCGATGGCGAAGGAATTGCGGCTGAAACACCTCGCGATGCCGACCAACGGCAACGCCGGCGCCGCGCTTGCCGCCTATGCGAGCCGCGCAGGGCTGCGTGCGACGGTCTTCTGCCCTGACGACACGCCGCCGGTGAATGTCGAGGAAATCGCCCTGCAAGGCGCAGATGTCTACCGCGTCAACGGCCTCATCAACAACTGCGGCAAGATCGTCGGCGAGGGGAAAGAGAAGGCCGGCTGGTTCGATGTTTCGACGCTGAAGGAGCCCTATCGGATCGAAGGCAAGAAGACGATGGGCCTTGAGGTTGCCGAACAATTTGAATGGGAGTTGCCCGAATGGATTTTTTACCCCACGGGCGGCGGCACCGGCCTCATCGGCATGTGGAAGGCGTTCGACGAATTGGAGGCCATCGGCTGGATCGGCGCCAAACGCCCGAAAATGGTCGCGGTGCAGGCCACCGGCTGCGCGCCGATTGTGCGCGCATGGGAAAAGGGCGAGGAGCATGCTCCCCTGTGGCAGAACGCGACGACCTACGCCGCCGGCATTCGCGTGCCGGTTGCGGTCGGGGATTTTCTCATCATCCGCGCGGTGCGCGCATCGGACGGCTATTGCGTCGCCGTCGATGACGACGACATCCGAAATGCGCTCGACGAAATGGCGCGTGAGGAAGGCTTGCTGCTGTGCCCGGAGGGCGCCGCGGCCTACGCGGCTTACCGCCGGGCGGTTGCAGATCGGCGCATCAGGCGCGGCGACAAGGTCGTCCTCTTCAACTGCGCGACGGGTCTCAAATATCCGATGCCGAAGGTCGATGCGTTCATCGACCGCACGGGGCCCATCGACTATGAAAAATTCAGATCAAAACCGTCAGGGGATGATTGATGAAAATTCTCGCCGCCGCCGCGATTGTCGTCGTCGCCGCACTTCACGCCGGCTTTCTCGTTCTTGAGATGTTTTTCTGGGACCATCCGGTCGGACAGAAGATTTTCGCGATGACGCCGCAACAATCCGCGGACACCGCAGTGCTCGCCGCCAATCAGGGCCTCTACAACGGCTTCCTCGCCGCCGGGCTGATCTGGGGGCTTGTCGCGGGCAAGCGCGATTTCCAGATCTTTTTTCTGCTTTGCGTCATCGCCGCCGGCCTCTTCGGCGGATACACGGCGAAACCGACGATCTACCTGACGCAAGCGCTGCCGGGGTTGGTGGCGTTGGCGTTGGTGATGATGGCGCCGCGCCGAACGGCGTGAACACGACGGAGGAGGACATGACTGGCATACAGGCGATCGGCGTCTTGATGATCCGGCTTTGGGCCGCGGTTGTAATAATCGGCCAGTTTCTTTCGAGCATTTCGACCCTGTTTTTGGCGTCGGCCGGCGGCTCCGATGAGTCCTTTGTCGCTTTTTTTCTTGCTTCGTTCCTCTGGAGCTTAGCGGCGATTGCGGCTTGGCTCCTCGCGCCGCGGCTCTCGCGCGCCTTCGTTCCTGAAGCGGCTCCGGACAATCTGAAAATTATAATGGGAGTAGAGGATTTTGTCGCGGCGGGAAGTTTCCTGATCGGCGGATTTTTTCTCGTCAGAACGGCGCCCGATCTCGTAACTGCGCTTGTTGACATCCTTGGGTCATTTCTCACGCGCGAAACCGACGCGCCACCCGCAAACATCGGTTATCAATGGCGGGAACTGGGCTCGGCCGTTTTGATTTTCGCGATTGCGCTGTTTCTGACGTTCAGGCCGCGCGAGATTGCGAAGATGTTCGGCTCGCTGCAGCAAGCCGGACTTTCGAAGGTCGATCAAACCGACTAGCGGCGGACCTTTACGCGAAACATTCTTCGAGAAAATCCGTCATCGCTTTCCACGCCCGGTCCGCGGCGCGTTTATTGTAGACTGTCCCGAATGCAGGATCGTTCGCGAGCGGGTTCATGAAGGCGTGCATGACGCCGCCATAGGCGTGGATCTGCCAGTCGGCGCCTGCATCGGTGAGTTCGTTCCCGAGAGCGACGATCTCCTCCGGTTTCACCATCGGGTCGTCATAGCCGTGAAAGGCGATGACCTTCGCCTTGATCTTGCGGCCATTGGTGTTGCCGGGCGCGCCGAAGAGGCCGTGAAACGAGGCCGCGCCGCGAATGTCTGCGCCGGTGCGTGCGACATCGAGCGCGCAGAGGCCCCCGAAACAGAAACCCATGATCGCGACGCGAGAGGCGTCAACCTCGGGCAGCGCTTTGACCACATCGATGACATGCAGCAAGCGCTCCTGCAGATGCGGACGGTTTGAAGCGAGCGGCGTCATCAACGCCTGGCATTCCTCATTGGTTTTGCCAAGAACGCCCTTGCCATAAAGGTCGAGCGCAAAGCCCGCATAGCCGAGCGCGGCGATCTCCCGGGCGTAGTCTTCTTCGCCGGAGCTGCGCCCCGCCCAAGCGTGACTGATGAGAACAGCCGGACGCTTTCCTAGCTTGGCGCCGTCGAGGGCGAGCAGTCCCTCAAAAGCCTTTCCGCCATGCGAATAACCGACCGCGCGCGTCTCAATCGCCATGCCACTCTCCCGTCAGGTTTCAGCGGAAGACTTTCGCGGCAGCAAACGGGAAATCAAGTCCCGGCGCGGCGCCTCGCGCGGGGCGACTTCGCGCGAGGGCGGCGAGAAAACGCGGGCGCGCGCCAGCGCGTCGCCGTCCGGCACAACGATAATAATCCCGCTCAGGGCGTCTTCGACATAGGTCATGGCAAGCCTTCCAAACGCAACTTCATCGTTCTCATCTGCGTGAGGATATCGGCGCGCGAAGGGCCGAATTGTGACTTACTTCATTGTCACCTTGCGCAGCGCGCGCTGCGCGATCATTCGCCGCGCGCGCCGATGCGGCTAATCTTCAGCGTATTGGTCTTTCCGGGACGGCCGAACGGATAGCCGGCGAGGATGATGATGCGGTCGCCGTCCTTGGCGCCGTGCCTGACCGCGAGAATTTCGGCTTTCTCGTGCATCTCATGAAACTCGGAAATGTCGTCCGTGGTCACCGGCGTCACGCCCCAATAGAGCGACAAACGGCGCGCAACAGCGTCGCTCGGCGTCGCCGCGAGAATGCCGCAATGCGGCCGGTCGCGCGACAGCCGCTTGGCGGTGGAGCCCGTCTTCGTATAGGCGAGCGCGAGACGGCAATCGAGCACTTCGGCGATGCGGCGCGCCGAAAGCGTGATCGCGTCCGCCGTCGTATGTTCCGCCTGCGGATCGTCCTGGATGATGAAGGATGCGCATTCAGGATCGCGTTCTGTGGCGGCGATGATGCGGTCCATGATGGCGACAGCCGACGGCGGGTGGCGCCCGACCGCGGTCTCGGCTGACAGCATGACGGCGTCGGCGCCCTGGAAGACCGCGGTCGAGACGTCGGAGGCTTCCGCGCGCGTCGGCGCGATCGACTCGACCATCGATTCCAGCATATGCGTCGCGACGATCACGGGCTTTCCCGCCTTGCGGCAGGCGCGGACGATGCGGCGCTGGATGTTCGGCACGTCTTCGGCGGGAAGCTCGACGCCAAGATCGCCGCGCGCGACCATCAACGCGTCGGACGCCGCGATAATGGCGCTGAGATGATCGACGGCGGTCGGCTTTTCGATTTTGGAAATAATGCCGGCGCGGTCGCCGATAATGGCGCGCGCTTCCTCGACGTCTTCCGGGCGCTGCACGAAAGAAAGCGCCACATAATCGACGCCGATCTTCAGCGCGTGATCGAGATCGGCGCGGTCTTTTTCGGTCAGCGCCGAAATCGGCAAGGCGCGCCCCGGCAGGTTGATGCCTTTGCGATTGGTGAGGCGCCCCGGCGTGTCGGCGCGCGCGAGCACATAGTCCGCTTTCGTTTCAACGACGGTGATCTGCAATTTGCCGTCGTCGAGTTTCAGAATGTCGCCCGCCTCCAGGATCGTCATCACCTCGGGATGCGGAATCGGGATGACGTCGTCTTCGGCCGTGTCCTTCGCCAGCATCAGCCGGTAATGCGCGCCGTATTTCAGATCGATCCCGTCGCCCTTGAGGACGCCGGTGCGGATTTTTGGCCCTTGCAAATCGGCGAAGACGGCGATCGGCGTGCCGGTCTCACGCCCGATCGCGCGGATCGCCTCCATCACGCGCGTCGCTTTCTCATGCTCGCCATGCGAGAAATTGAGGCGGAAGATATCGACGCCCGCTTGATGCAACAGCGTCAGCATCGACGGCGAGGAACTCGCGGGGCCGACCGTCGCGACGATCTTGCATTGCCGTTTTCTCATCTTGGGGCGTGCCTCCGGAAGCGCTTGATTTCTTTCCCTAAGCTGATCGGCCGTCCGGGGAAAGCGAGGGCGTCTGACTTGCGCGCGCACGCTCCCTTCGGCAGACTTTCCGCTGGGGCTTGGGAGGCGGCGATGGGGCGACTTCTCTTTACAATTTTTGCAGTGTTGCTGACGGCGGGCGGCGCGCAGGCGCAGGAAAGCCCGCGCATCTTTCCGGGTTTTGAAAAAGTCTTCAAAGAGTCGAAGAAAAAAGAGACCGAAGCGCTGCGCGCTGCGGCGGCGGCCGAGGCGGAGATCGCCGCTTCCGATCAGCAACGCCTCGACGGCGAGCGGCAGATCGCCGACGCTGAGGCCGCGATCATGTCGCAGCAGCTCGCTTATCTGACGCTCACCCAATCATTTGGCGCGGCGCAATCATCGCGCGAGGCGCGCGTCGAAGCCGGGCAGCTCGAGGGCGCGGCGCGCGCCTGGGCCGACGCCGAGGCCCAAAAAGATAAAGGTATGAAGGTGCTTCTTGCCGCGGCCGCCAGCCGCGCGCGCGCGATCGAACGCCTTGCCTCGGCGCAGGGAAAGCTCGGCGAAGCGCGCGTCGCGATCGCGCGAACGCTCGCCGACGGCGCCGGCCCGGAACCGCTCGCCGAGCCCGCCGCGATCGCTGAAACATTGACGCCGACGCCGGTCGAGGCCGAAGCCCTGCCGCCCGCCCTGAAAGAAGAAGCCGCGCTTCCCGTCCCGGCCTCCACCGAACCGCCGTCGGCGCTCGACGCCGTGCTCCTCGGCGGCCCGGATGGAGACTGAGCGTTGAGGAACGGCGGCCGGCGCAAGCGGCTTTCAATTGTCCTTGCATCGCTCGCGCTTGGTATTCTCGCCATCGGCGTTGGTCTCGGCGCCTACGCCTTCGGCGGTTGGCGCGACGCGGCTACCGGCGCCGCCGCGCTGAAAAGCGAGGCGCAGCGCCTGATCGCAACCGGGCATGGACCACGTGATCTCGGCGCAGATCGTCTCGCGCTTCTCATCCGCGTCGAGGATCCGAATTATTGGGCGCATGACGGCGTCGATTTCACGACGCCGGGGGCCGGCGCGACGACGATCACGCAGTCGCTCAGCAAGCGCCTTGCGTTCAAGAACTTCCGCAAGGGCCTTCCGAAAATTAGACAGACCGCCTTCGCCCTTTCGCTCGAAAACCATCTGTCCAAGGATGAAATTCTGGCGCTTGCCCTTGACCGGGCGTCGATGGGGCGCGGGCCGCTTGGCGGCAAACGCGTCACAGGGTTCTTTCGGGCAAGCCAAGCATTCTTCGGCGCGCCGCCGCGGGAAGTCACCGAAGAGGAATTCGCGGCGCTGGTCGCCGTGTTAATCGCGCCTGACGCCTTGTCTCTCGCCACGCCAAGCAAAACGCGGGACGAACGAATACGCCGCATTAAAAGGCTGGCCGCGGGCGCCTGCGCGCCAGCGTCGCATGGCGATGTCTGGTTGGAAGGCTGCGCAGCGGCGCCATGATACGCCGTGCCTTGATCCTTAAATCGCCAATCGCGCGCGCGCTTCTTCGTATTCGGCGATGAGACGCGCGACATAGTCGCCAGCGGGACCGCGCGATTTGATCGCGCCGATGCCTTGCCCACAGCCCCATATGTCCTTCCACGCCTTCGCGCTCGTATTTCCCCCGGAGCCGAAATCCATCTTCGTCACGTCGCCGTCGGGTAGGTTGTCGGGATCAAGGCCAGCGGCGACGATCGAGGGTTTGAGATAATTGCCCGAAACGCCGGTGAAGAGGCTTGAATAGACAATATCGTCGGCGCCGTATTGGACGATCGCATTCTTGTAATCGTCTGAAGCGTTTGCCTCGTCCGTCGCGATAAAGGGCGAGCCGATGTAGCCGAAATCGGCGCCCATCGCTTCGGCGGCGAGGACGGCGCCGCCCGTCGCAATGACGCCCGACAGCGCCAGCGGGCCTTTGAACCATTCGCGGATTTCCTGCACCAGCGCGAAAGGCGAGATGACGCCCGCATGGCCGCCCGCGCCGGCGGCGACAGCGATCAGGCCGTCCGCGCCCTTGTCGATCGCCTTCTTCGCGAAGGTGTTGTTGATGATGTCGTGGAGGACAAGGCCGCCATAGGAGTGGATCGCCTGATAGACATCCTCGCGCGCGCCGAGCGAGCAGATGACGATCGGAACCTTGTGGCGCACGCAAGCCTCGAGGTCTTTCATCAGGCGGTCGTTGGAGCGGTGGACGATCTGGTTGACCGCATAGGGGGCCGACGGACGATCGGGATTGGCGCGGTCATGCGCCGCGAGCGCCTCCTTGATCTCGTCCAGCCAGTCGTCGAGCGCTTCGGCGGGACGCGCATTGAGCGAGGGAAACGAGCCGATCACGCCCGCCTTGCACTGCGCGATCACGAGTTTCGGGTTCGAGACGATAAAGAGCGGCGCGCCGATGACGGGGACGCTGAGGCGTTTCTTGATCTCGGCGAACGACGCCATGACATTCGATCTCCTGATGCGGGTGGCGCGAAGCTAGGGGGCGCCAAGCGCCTTCGCAATTGCGGCGCGCAGCGCATCCGTTGCGTTCCTGCCTTGAAATTTCCCTCATTCGATGCGCCTCTGGCCGCGCAGAGCAGCGGAGGGATTGGCGGGAATGGCGAAAACGGCACCGGCGCCGCAGGCGGGCTCGATGGGCGGGTTTCTCGGATGGGTCGAGAAAACCGGCAATCGCCTGCCGGATCCTGCTTTCATCTTTCTTTATCTGATCGGCGTCCTCGTCGTCATCAGCCTTATCGCCGACTGGGCCGGGCTGAGCGCGCTGCATCCGACCGAAAAGGCCGAGGACGGCGCGGCGAAGGTGATCGCCGCGACGAGCCTTCTGGCGCCGCAGAACATTGCGCGCCTGTGGGTCGACATGCCGACGACCTTCACGCATTTCCACCCGCTCGGCTATGTGCTGGTCGTGATGCTGGGCGCCGGCGTCGCCGAGCGCACAGGGCTTTTCGCCGCCGCCATGCGCAGCGCCGTGCGCGGCGCGCCGACGGCGTTGCTGACGCCGATGGTCGCGTTTGTCGCGATGATGGGAAACCTCGCGGCGGACGCCGCCTATGTCGTGCTCATCCCGCTCGCCGCCGTGTTGTACGCCGCGGCCGGGCGCCACCCGATCGCCGGCATCGCGGCGTCTTTTGCAGGCGTCTCCGGCGGGTTCTCCGCGAACCTTCTCCCCGGTCAACTTGACGCGCTTCTGTTCGGCATCACGGAGGCGGCGGCCGAACTGATCCTGCCGGGCTGGGACGCGAACCTCGCCGGCAACTGGTATTTCATTTCCGCGATGCTGTTCGTGTTCCTGCCGGTGATCTGGTTCGTCACCGACCGCGTGATCGAGCCGAGGCTTGGAAAATTCACGCCGGAATCCGATGCGGCGCGCCGGGCGACGGCGGAAGACAAGCCGCTCGACGCCTCAGAAAAGAAGGGCCTTGGATATGCCGGCATCGCGTTCGTCGCGGTTGTTGCGTTGTGGGCGTTCTTCACGCTCGGGCCGGGAACGCCGCTGATCGACGAAAACGCCATTGGGCCTGCGCAGCTGACGCCGTTCTTCCGCAGCCTTGTCGCGGCGTTCTTCGTGTTGTTCCTCGCTTCGGGCTGGGCCTATGGAGCGGCCGCCGGCTCGATCAAGACGCATCGCGACGTCGTCAAGATGATGGCCGAGGCGATGTCGGATCTCGGATATTACCTGATCCTCGCCTTCTTCGCCGCGCATTTCGTGGCGATGTTCAACTGGTCGAATCTGGGGCTCATCTTCGCGGTGCAAGGCGCCGGCGCGATCAAGGCCTCGGGCCTGCCGATGCCGGTGCTCCTGACACTGATGGTTCTGCTGACGGCGGCGGTCAATCTTTTCGTCGGCTCGGCGAGCGCCAAATGGGCGCTTCTCGCGCCGGTGATGGTGCCGATGCTGATGCTTTTGGGCGTCAGCCCCGAAGCGACGACCGCGGCCTACCGCGTCGGCGACGGCGCGACCAACATCATCACGCCGCTGATGGTCTATTTCCCGCTCATCCTCACCTTCTGCCAGCGCTGGAAGGCGGATTTCGGATTGGGCAGTCTGACCGCCGTGATGCTCCCTTATTCGCTGTGGATCCTGATCTCCGGGCTTCTTCTCACTTTCGGCTGGATCGCGCTCGACCTGCCGCTCGGGCCCGGCGCGCCCGCGGGATTTGAGATGCCGGCGCAATGATAGCGGTGCTTCGCGGCCATCCTTCGCGACGCGGCCCAAAAGGGCCGCTCTTCAGGATGAGGCGTTCTCCTTACATGGTAATTGCCTCATCCTGAGGAGCAGTAGCGCAGCGAAGGCGTCACGAAGGATGGTCACGGGAACCGCCTTGTTAGTTCAATCCCGATAATCGAGCGGCGGCTTCCTGTCGCCGAGCAATGACTTGTATTTGTATTTCGGTCCGCGTGCAGCGTCGAACTCCGCGCGCGCCGCTGTGCGCAGGTCCGCGTCCCTGTAAAGCTCGACCGCGGCGAGGGTGAGCGCTTTGGCGGCGTTCTCCGCGCCCTTATAGCCGATCGACATGCCGCTCGCCGCGACCGCCTGCCAGGAATGCGCGGAGGTCCCCGGCACCCAGGTCGCGGTCGTCAGGCCGACGGTCGGCACCGCCCACGACACGTCGCCAACATCGGTTGATCCGTAGCCCAACGATTTCTGATAGGGCTCGATCCGGCCGGCGTCGGCAAGCGCGTGTTTCGGGCTCTCGAAGCTCGCATAGATTTTTTTGGCGAAGGCTTCTTCCTCCGGCGTGTAGGCGACGCCGCCGACGAGGGTCAGGTGTTCATGCATGCGCTTGGCGAGCGTTTCATTGACGAGCAGCGGGTTGTTGCCGTGGATGATCTCCCAGTCGACTTCCGTGCCGGTGCCGAGCGCCGCGCCGCGCGCGGCGTCTTCAAGACGCGCCCAGATCGCCTCGACGCCTTCCGGCGCCGGATGGCGGACGTAGTAGAAGGACTCTGCCGCGTCCGGCACGACGTTCGGCGAGCCGCCGCCGGACGTCACGACATAATGCATGCGCGCGTCCTGCGGCATGTGCTCATGCATCATGTTCGCCATCATGTTCATCGCCTCGACGCCGTCGAGCGCGGAGCGCCCGCGTTCGGGCGCGCCGGCCGCATGGCTTGATTGACCCTTGAAGCGGAATTTCGCGGAGCGGTTGGCAAGGCTCGTCTTGGCTTCGGCGGAATTTTCGTCGCTCGCATGCCAGTGCAGCGCGAAATCGACCCCTTTGAAGAGGCCTTCGCGCACCATGTAGACTTTGCCCGAGCCGCCCTCTTCGGCGGGCGTGCCGTAGAGCTTGATCGTGCCCGGCGTCTTCGTTTCTTCAAGCCATGATTTCACCGCGAGCGCGGCGCCGAGCGATCCTGCGCCAAACAGATTGTGCCCGCAGGCGTGACCGGCGCCCTTGCCGTCGACCGGCGCGCGTGTCGCCTGCCGGTCCTGATTGATGCCGGGCAGCGCGTCGAACTCGGCGAGGATCGCGATCACCGGTCCGCCGCTCCCCCAGCTTGCGACGAAGGCGGTCGGAATGCCGGCGACGCCTTCCTCGACCGCAAAACCATTCGTCCGTAGACGGTCTTTCAGGAGCGCGGAGGACCGCTCCTCCTTGTAGCCGACCTCGGCGAACTCCCAGAGCTTGCCCGCGACCTCGGCGATCTCGCCTTTGCGCGCGTCGATCTTTGCGAGCAGCGCCGCCGATTCCGGCGACAGGGCGGGCGCGTCGGCGGCGAAGGCCGGCGAGGCGAGCGCGGAGGCGAGCAAAAGCAGTGAACGGCGCATCGGGAACTCCTGAAAATTTTCATTTTTGATCCTTCCGACCCTGCCGCGCTTGGCGCTCCGCGACAACGCCCTCGAACCGCTTGACCTATCGGGCTTGATATGTTTATTTAACCGTATGGTTACAAACGTTTCGTCCCAGCGCTCCGCCTTCGATGCAATCGCCGACCCGACGCGGCGGGCGATTCTCGATCATTTGCGGAGCGGAGAGCTGGGCGCTGGCGAACTCGCCAGCCGCTTTCCCGTCAGCCGGCCGGCGATCTCAAAGCATGTCCGGGTCCTGCGCGAGGCGGGGCTCCTGCGCGAGCGGCGCGCCGCGCAGGCGCGGTTTTATTCGCTCGATCCCGCGCGCCTTTCCGAGGTCGATCGCTGGCTGCAGCCCTATCGCCTGTTCTGGGCCGCCCGCCTGATGGACCTCAAGCTTCACGTCGAATCGGAAACCGCCAAAGAGGGAGACTAAAATGGACGCCGCCCCAAATAGCCTTGAGACCGCGCCTTATGTTTATGAATACGCCGTTCCGCTCGCTTTTCCCGCCGCGCAAGAAGCGGCGTTCCGGGCGTTGATCGATGAAGCCGCTCTGAAGACCTGGTTTGCCGATCATGTCGTCGTCGATCCAAAAGTCGGCGGCCCCTATCGTTTCTGGGGCAAGTCGACGCCTGACACGCGCAACGAAGCGCAGGCGACGCAGAAGGTGACGGCGATTGCGCCGGACTCCTCTTTAAGCTTTTCCTGGCGCGTTCTCGGCCACGACAGCACGGTGACGTGGAGCGTCGCCAAGGAAAGCGACGCAACATCGAAAATTACGGTGCGTCACGAGTTTCCAAAACTCCCCGAAGGCGTGCGCGCCAAAGAGATGATTGATGATCTCTGGCGCCTCAACACCGGCAATCTCTTCTTGTTCCTGATGGGCGACGACCGCATTTTCAGGCCGGACCTCAGCGATCCCCATCCGGTCGTGAAGCTCGATATCGTCATCAACGCCGTACCCGCAAAAGTGTTCGCCGCGCTGATCGAGCCCGACCAGATCAGGAAATGGTTTCCGGCGCCGGCGCCCGTTGTCGATCCGAAAGTTGGGGGCGATTACGGTTTCGGGTTCTCCTTCGAAATGGAAGGGAAAAAGATAGAAGTCCCACCAATGAAAATTCTTGAGTTCGAAAAAGACAAACGTCTCGCCATCACCTGGCCCGACTGGCGCATGGACCCCAAAGTGCCCAACCAGAAAGTGACCTGGACGCTGGTAGCGATGCCCGGCGGCAAAACCAAACTGACGCTCGTCCATGACGGCTTCATCCGCGCCGTCGACGTCTCCGACTATCCGTTCGGATGGATCGAGTTCATGGAGAAGATCGGTAAGGTGTCGGAAGGCTCTCTTTAACAAATCCTTGGCCGGATCGATCGAATGCGATCGATCCGGCAATGAGGGCGTTGACTGGGATCGGTTAGATGTCTCCCGATCACCCGGGAGTCCACGATCTTGCGCCTCTTTGTCATCGCCGCCGCTGCCGTCGTTCTCGCCGCCTGTGAAAATCAGAGCGCCGTTCCTGACGGCGATCCCCGGCGCGACCGCGAAACCGGGCTGACGGGCTTTGTTTATCCGGAAGACGCGATTGCGGAATCGGGCGGGCGGATCGGCTGGGCGCAAGCCGCGATTGAAGCCTATGCGCGGATCACGCCGAACGATGTTCCCGCGCGCATCGAGCCGCTCGACACGACCTCCTGCATCGTCGCAAAGCCGGTCGCGGGCGACCTCGTCCGCCACGTCTTTGTCGAGCGCGGCGCCGGCGAAGCGCCGATCTTCCAGATTAAAGACGCCGATCTTGACGGCCGCGCGAGCGCCGCGCGCGACAGGCATCGCGTCGTCAACGTCGCGGTCACGGAAAAATCGGCGCCCGTCTATCTGGTGCTGTCGTCAGAGAGCAATGTCATCTGGAATATTCTTGCTGCCGAAGGCGTAACGATTTCCGCGATCGCGGCGGTCAGCGGCGACGGCGTCGGCCTTGCCGGCGCGCCGCCGGGCGCTGAAATCCAGGCTTATTATGGCGAGGCGCTGACGCGCTGCGCGATCACGCCGGCGCGCCGGCCGCAGGATGACTGGATGCTGACGCGCAACGCCAGGAAGGCGGGCGGCGCGCAGCGCGAGGCGCTCGACGCGCTGCGCGATAAAGCCGATTCCTATGACGTATGGCTCGCCAAATGGTTCGGCGCCGACGTCCAAAAGAGCGCGGTCACGCAGCAAGGCGCCGGCGCCGTTCTCATCGGCCCGATGCCGGCCTCGCCGGACGAGCGCGCTGTCATGCGCCCGCTCGCCGGTTCGACCGTAAAATTGTCGCTTGCGGACCATGTTGTCGTCGGCGGATTGCGCGATTATGAAGACGCGCTGGCGCGGTTGCGTGCGGCGGCCTCAAACGGCGCTGCCGGGTCCTAAGGCGCGAAAACACGCTATTTGCTCGAAATCGGAGCGCGCGGTTGCCGGGTTGGCCCCGCGACCCTCGGCCGCCATTGGCGCCTAGGGCGGCCTTCTCTATACCCCGCCCGCCATGACGCCCGCCGCCAACATCCGCAATTTCTCGATCGTCGCCCATATCGACCATGGGAAATCGACGCTCGCCGACCGTCTCATCCAGAAGACGGGCGGGCTCGCCGACCGCGAGATGAAGGAACAGGTGCTCGACTCGATGGACCTCGAGCGCGAGCGCGGCATCACCATCAAGGCCCAGACCGTGCGGCTCGATTACCGCGCGAAGGACGGCAAGGACTACGTCCTCAATCTCATCGACACGCCGGGCCATGTCGATTTCGGCTATGAAGTCTCGCGCTCGCTGTCGGCCTGCGAGGGCGCGCTCCTCGTCGTCGATGCAAGCCAGGGCGTCGAGGCGCAGACGCTCGCCAATGTCTATCTCGCCATCAACGTCAATCTCGAGATCGTGCCGGTCCTCAACAAGATCGACCTGCCGGCCGCCGAACCGGACCGCGTGCGCGCGCAGATCGAGGAAGTGATCGGCATCGACGCGTCGGAAGCGCTCGAAATTTCCGCCAAGACCGGCGTCGGGATCGAAGAAGTCCTTGAAGCGATCGTGACGCGCCTGCCTGCGCCGAAAGGGGACGCCTCCGCGCCCCTAAAGGCGCTCCTCGTCGACAGCTGGTATGACAGCTATCTCGGCGTCGTCGTCCTTGTACGGATCATCGACGGCGTTTTGAAAAAGGGGATGCGCGTCCGGCTGATGGGCACGGGCGCGACGTACACCGTCGAGCAGATCGGCGTGCAGACGCCGAAAAAAGTCCCGGTCGCAACCCTTGGACCCGGCGAGATCGGCTACATCACCGCCTCGATCAAGGAAGTCGCCGACACCCGCGTCGGCGACACCATCACCGACGACCGCAATCCGACCGCCGCCATGCTGCCGGGCTTCAAGCCGTCGCAACCGGTCGTTTTCTGCGGCATGTTCCCCGTTGACGCCGCCGAATTCGAGGACCTCCGCGAGGCGATGGCGAAATTGCGCCTCAACGACGCTTCTTTCGCGTTCGAGATGGAGACCTCTGCCGCGCTCGGCTTCGGCTTCCGTTGCGGCTTTCTCGGGCTCCTTCATCTTGAGATCATCCGTGAACGGCTCGAGCGCGAATTCAACATTGACCTCATCACCACGGCGCCGAGCGTCAACTACCAGGTCTATCTGACGGACGGATCGTCGACCGAATTGCATAATCCCGCCGACATGCCGGATCCCGTGCGCATCGATCACATGGAAGAACCGTGGATCCGCGCGACCATCATGACGCCGGACGATTATCTCGGCGGCATTTTGAAACTTTGCGAGGAGCGCCGCGGCCTCCAGCAGGAGCTGACTTACGCCGGCAGCCGCGCGATGGTCGTTTATGAATTGCCGCTCAACGAGGTTGTGTTCGACTTCTACGACCGGCTGAAATCGATCTCGAAGGGCTACGCCAGCTTCGACTACCAGCTTCTCGATTATCGCCCCGGCGATCTCGTGAAGATGCAGATTCTCGTCAATGACGAGCCGGTCGACGCTCTCTCCATCATCGTTCACCGCGAAAAGTCGGAGATGCGCGGGCGCGCGATGTGCGAGAAGCTGAAAGACCTGATCCCGCGCCACATGTTCAAGATCCCGATTCAGGCGGCGATCGGCGGGCGGGTCATCGCGCGCGAGACGATCTCGGCGCTCCGGAAAGACGTCACCGCGAAATGCTATGGCGGCGACGCGAGCCGCAAGCGCAAGCTCCTCGACAAGCAAAAAGAGGGGAAAAAGAAAATGCGCCAGTTCGGCCGCGTCGATATCCCCCAGGAAGCCTTCATCAAGGCGCTGAAGATCGACGGGTGAGTAGCGCAGGATTTGCAAAAGTGAGGCGC
>CAZHUI010000036.1:0-30000 GCA_964535605.1 uncultured Caulobacterales bacterium | reverse complement strand
GCGCGGAGCCGGGGCGTTCCTCGATCTCTACTTCAGTGAAGTAGTCGAGCGCCCTGACACGCGATTTCGACCGGTCGATCAGAACTTTATTGTAAGCGTCGCCCTCGGCGACGCGGATCTCGCGGCGAATGACCTTGTCGAGCGTGCGCGTATTCCCCTTGATATTGATGCGCTCTACATAGACGCGCGGCCCTTCGTTGACCTGAAACGTCAAGTCGATCGTCCGCGTTTCAGGATTGCGATCGAGACGTGGCTGCACGTCCACGAAAGCATAGCCGCTGGCGCCGGTCGCAAACGTGATCGATTCAGTCGCCTTTTCGATCCGTTCGCCGTTGTAAATTTCGCCCGGATCGATCGGCACAAAATTCTCGAGCGCATTCTCATCGAGCTTGGCGAGGCTCGTTTTCACTTTTACTTCGCCGATCCGGTATTTCTCGCCCTCCTCGACCGTGAAGGTGATAAAAAAGTCCTTCCGGTCCGGCGTCAGCTCAGCGACTGCAGAAATGACTTGGAAATCGGCGTAGCCGTTCTTCGCATAAAACTGGCGCAGAAGATCGCGCTCATATTCCAGCCGGTCCGGGTCGTAATTGTTGTTCGAGGAAAAGAACCGCCACCATCGGCTTTCTTTGGTGAGCAGCGCCCCGCGCAGCTCGCCGCTTGTGAATTGTTTATTGCCGACGAAGTTAATCTTGGCGACGCCGGTCTTGGGACCTTCATCGATCTCGTAAATTACATCCACACGGTTTTGTTCAAGCGGCGTGATCTTCGGCGTCACGGTCGCGGCGAAACGCCCGCCGCGGCGATATACCTCGATGATGCGCTGGACGTCCGCCTGCGCCTTCGCACGCGTAAAGACCGCGCGCGCGGCGAGCTTTACTTCCTCGTTGATCTTGTCGGCTTTGACACGGCGATTGCCCTCAAGAATGACCCGATTAACGATCGGATTTTCGACGACCGTGATAAGCAATGTGTTGTCCGGCTGCATCTCGAGCGCCACGTCGGCGAAGAGCCCCGTGTTGAAGAGCGTCTTCAGGCCGACATCAAGAAGCTGAGGATCGGCGCGGTCACCAGCGTTCACAACCAGATAGGATGCGATCGTCTCCGGCTCTATTCGCTGGTTGCCTGTGACACGGATCGCTTGGATTATTGGAGCCGGCGCGTCCGGCGCCAGCCCAAACGCCGATCTGGCGGGCGGCTGCCCGACTGGAGCTCCCGGGGCGGGCTCTTGCGCGGCGGCGAGCGACGCAACAAGCGACAAAAAGACCGCGCCAGCGGCGCCGACCCCCGACCTGATGAAACGCATGCCGCCGACCTAGCTTTTAATCGCGAAAAAACTGGAGATGTCGTTCCACGTTACGAACAACATGAACGATCCCAGTAGTAAGAGTCCCAACCGAAAGCCAATCGCCTGGGCCCGTACCCCTAACGGTTTCCCGGCGGCAGCCTCATAGGCGTAGTACATCAAATGTCCGCCGTCCAGAACAGGAACTGGCAACAGATTCAGGAAGCCTATCGAAACGGAAACGAACGCCGCGAGATTGACAAAGGTCGCAAGACTGATTTTGAGCCGCTCCCAAAGACTCCGTGATTCCAACGTCTTATCGTCGCCGCTGAACCCTGAAGTCATCGCCTGACCGGCGTATTGAGCCATTTTCAAGGGGCCGCCCAAGTTAGAGGCGTCTTCCCGGCCCGTGATCAGCCGGCCAAGAAATTTTGTTGTCGAAGCCACGACGCTCCAGCAACGATCTGCAGCGACGCCGAGCGCATCGACCGGCCCACGTTTGATGATCTTGTACGCATCTCGATCCGGCGAAAGACCCAATAGACCCCCCGTCGATTTATTGCCGAAAGCGTCTTCGACAACCTCCCGGCGAGGAGTCGCGATAATTACTATCGCTTCGCCATCCCGCTCGACCGCAAAGGCAATTTCATCACCAGCGCCGAGTCGGGTGACCATCATCAGATCGTCGAACGACGTCACCGGCCGCCCGTTCGCCGAAACAATTACATCTCCCGGAAGAAAGCCCGCCGCTTCGGCTGCAGACCCCGGCGCTACTCTGCCAATGCGCGGTTCGACGACAGAGTCGCCGAACGTCATGATCAGCGCCCAAAAAATCGCGATCGCCAGCACAAAATTCGAGAAAGGCCCTGCCGCCACAATGATCGCGCGCGCCCAGACAGGCTTGAAGTGAAAGCAGACTTTCCGTTCCTCTGGCGTCATTCGCAGCGCTAGATCATCCTCTTGGCCGGGTTTTGGAAACTGTGTCGTCGCCGGTTGATCTTTTTCGGCCTCGACATCGGCGCTGGGATTGGAAGCAGGTCCGGCGTCGCCAAAGAACTTCACGAATCCGCCAAGCGGCAAAAGCGAAATTCGCCATTCGGTGCCGTGACGATCCCGCCAACGGGCGAGCACTTTGCCAAATCCAATCGAAAAGACATCGACGCGCACTCCCAGCATTCGCGCGGCGGCGAAATGACCGTACTCGTGAACAAACACGATGAGGCTCAGCAAGAGGATGAAGGAAACCAGGAAAACCGGAAACAAAATAAGGTTTTCCGGCGCAAACAATGCCCAGTTCATGAACAGCGTCTCGTGATCAATCGATGCTCCATGGCGTTAGGCGGCGGCCCGCGCGGCAATTGAACGTTCAGCGAGACTGCGCGCCTCAACGTCGGCCGCCAACGCTTCCTCGAGGCTCGATAAGCGCGCCGGTCCGTTACGCCGGCCGATCTCGTCAAGAACGTTATCGGTTACGCTGGCGATGTCCAGAAACTTGAGACGACCCGAAAGGAAGGCGGCGACTGCGACTTCGTTAGCAGCGTTGAGCACGGCCGGCGTCACACCACCCCGCTCGACCGCCTCACGCGCGAGGCGCAACGCCGGAAATCTGTCCTGATCGGGATATTCGAATGTCAGCTGCTTGAGACCTGCGAAGTCAAGTCGCGCCGATGGGCTGGGACTGCGATCGGGCCATGCGAAGGTCGACGCAATAGGCGTCCTCATATCAGGCGTACCGAGCTGCGCCAGCACGGAGCCGTCAACATACTCAACCATCGAGTGAATGACAGACTGGGGATGCACGAGAATGTCGATCTGCTCCGGCAGAACGGGAAAGATATGCGATGCCTCGATGAGTTCGAGGCCCTTGTTCATCATCGTCGCTGAATCGACGGAGATCTTCGCGCCCATTGACCAATTGGGATGCGCTACCGCTTGCGCTGGCGTTACCGCCGTCATTTCTGCGCGCGACCAAGTGCGAAAGGGACCACCGGACGCAGTTAAAATAAGGCGCACGACGCGGTGCGGGCGCTCAAAGTCGAAGACCTGAAAAATCGCATTGTGCTCGGAATCGACCGGGAGCAGCGCGCCGCCGGACTTCCGAATCGCGTCCATCACCACATCGCCGGCGCAAACTAGACATTCCTTGTTAGCGAGCGCGATCGCAGCGCCGCGCTTGGCCGCATTGAGCGTCGGTTTGAGGCCCGCAGCGCCAACGATCGCCGCCATCACCCAGTCGGCGTCGCGCGCACCCGCCTCCTCGACAGCTTCTGGCCCGGCGCCGATTTCGATGTTTTCTCCGCGCAGCGCATGTTCGAGGTCGGCTTTGCGGCTTTCGTCGGCGATCGCCACAAAGCGGGGATGAAACTTTTTCGCCTGCTCGGCCAACAGGGCGACGTTGCTATTGGCCGTCAGAGCTTCGATCTCGACTTCCGCTTCGCCTCGGCTGGTCGCAAAGTCGATGACGTCGAGCGTATTGACACCGACCGATCCCGTTGACCCGAGAACGGTAACCCGTCGGCGAATAGTCTCGCGGCGTTGTTCTGAAACCATCCCGCCTTACCCCTGATCCGAACGCTACATGCCCCGGAACAGACTATGCGCATAAAGCGCCGCCGTCATCGCCGAGGTGGCGAAAATCATGCCGTCGAGCCGGTCGAGGACGCCCCCATGACCTGGAATGAACCCGCTCATATCCTTGACGCCAAAACGCCGCTTTATCGCCGACTCCGCCATATCCCCGACAATTGAGGCGACCCCGAGGCCGCCGCCGACGGCAAGCGCAAATGTGTCGGCTGGCCAGCCAAGGAGCGGCGGGGCGGCAAGCGCTGCCGCACACGCCCCAAAAATTAGCCCCCCCAAAGCTCCAGCCCAGGTTTTGGCTGGCGAAATTGATGGGTTGAGCTTTGGACCGCCGACTAGACGCCCGCCGGTATAGCCGCCGGTATCGGCCGCCCAGACAATCGCAAAGAGTAGAAGCGTTAGGCCGCCGCCCGCTTCATTCTCTTCGCGCAGCCACAAAAGTGCGACGGCTGGCGCAATGAAAAACGCGGCGCCGAAGGCCGCCCAGCCGCGATTCGCTTTTGACCCTAAATAGGCGCCGGCGCCGCCCGCGGCCGCAGCGAGGAATGCGTAAGCGTAGTAACCCGCTGCCGCCAATGTCAGGGCTGCCGCGCTCGCCGCGCCAAGGGCGTAGAACACCTTTGAAATTTCTTCGCTTTCGACCATGCGCGCCCACTCGAAGGCCATCAGCACACAAAGGAATGCAATAAGCCCGGCGAAAACTGGGCCGCCGGCCCAGGTCGCGAGCAATGCCGCTGGCGCGAGGACAGCGGCCGACACAATTCGAAGGAAGAGCGCATCACGAGCGCGGGGAGCCGCCGCCTTTAACCGTTCGTCTGTTTGCGCGCCCAACATGATCGCCGTTAGGGCGCCGCCGTTAGACCGCCAAAACGACGTTCGCGCGCATGAAACTCGGCGACCGCCCCCGCAAAATGCTCCGCATTGAACTCCGGCCAGTGAATGTCGAGGAATACATATTCAGCATAGGCCGCCTGCCACAGCAGGAAATTGCTGATGCGCTTTTCCCCGCTTGTCCGGATAACGAAATCAGGGTCAGGAACGGAAACGGTGTCGAGCGACAACGCGAACGCTTGCTCGGTGATCGCTTCCGGCTTTAACCGACCCGCCGCCGCTTCCGCCGCAAGTTTTCGCGCCGCCCGGACTATTTCGTCCCGCCCGCCGTAGTTGAATGCGATCTGCAGAAAGAACGAACTGTTGCCAGCCGTTTCTTTCTCGGCGCGGCCGACCAGCAGCTTGATCTCCGCGTCCAGGTTTTGCTTGTCGCCGATAATCGTCACCTTGACGCCCTCGCGTTTCAGCGTCGGCAGCTCATCGCCGATGAACTGGCGAAGGAGCCCCATCAGGTCGCGAATTTCACTCGCGGGACGGCGCCAGTTTTCGGTCGAAAAGCTATATAACGTTAAGTGGCTGAGACCGAGATCGCGAGAGGCTTCGACGGCACGCCGCGCCGCTGCCGCGCCTTCCTTATGCCCGGCGCCGCGCGGCAGGCCCCGCGCGGCGGCCCACCGCCCGTTTCCGTCCATGATGATCGCCACATGCGACACGCGCCCGCCCGGCGGCCCGGCCGGCAGTTCTTTTGAGGAGAGCGACATCGCCACGCCAGCTAGGTCCTTCGCCAGCAGATCTCAGACCTGCATTATCTCCGCTTCTTTCGAAGCAAGCGCCTCATCGACTTTCTTGATCATGGCGTCGGTTAGCTTTTGGACCTGGTCGGACTGACGTTTCTGCTCGTCTTCACCGACGCCTTCAGCCTTCTTTATCTGCTCCATCCCCTCCCGGCGGACATTTCGGATGGCGATCTTGGCCTGCTCGGCATATTTGTGCGCGACCTTAGTCAAATCCTTGCGGCGCTCCTCCGTTAACGGAGGAATGGGCACGCGGACGTTTGTGCCGTCGACGACCGGGTTTAAGCCGATGCCGGCGTCGCGGATCGCGCGGTCGACCGCGCTGACGAGCGCTTTGTCCCAGACGGAGACGGAGATCATCCGAGGCTCCGGCACGTTGATGGAGCCAACCTGATTAAGCGGCATCATCGCGCCGTAGGCGTCGACCATCACTGGTTCAAGAAGGCTCGCCGACGCTCGCCCGGACCGGAGGCCCGAGAATTCGCCTTTTAGCGCCGCCAAGGCGCCGTCCATGCGTTTCTCTAGGTCTTTGAAATTTGCGCCAACCATCCTCTTCTCCTTTGTCGGGCAATCGTCACGAAAAGGCGGCGTCACTGCGGCTTTTCGGCGTCGCCTTCTTCAAGCGTCGATAATCGTCGTAAACCGGCCCTCGCCCGTTAGCGCGCCGACGACGCCGCCGCGCTCGGCGACCGAAAACACGACAATCGGAATGTTGTTCTCTCGAGTTAAGGCGATCGCGGCTTGGTCCATGACTTTCAGGTCTCTAACCATAACCTCATGATAGGACAGCGTTTCAAAGCGCGTCGCCGATTTGTCCTTTTTCGGATCGGCGGTGTAAACGCCATCGACGCTGGTGCCCTTGAAGAGCGCATCGCAGCCCATTTCCGCAGCGCGCAGCGCCGCAGCAGTGTCTGTCGTGAAGAATGGATTGCCAGTGCCGGCGGCGAAAATAACGATGCGGCCTTTTTCCATATGGCGCATGGCGCGTCGGCGAATATAGGGTTCGCAAATCGCGGTCATTTCAATCGCCGAGACGACACGCGTGAAAACGCCGATCTTCTCAAGCGCGTTTTGAAGCGCGATCGCGTTCATCACGGTAGCGAGCATGCCCATATAATCGGCGCTCGCGCGTTCCATGCCTTGGGCGGCCTGCGTCATCCCGCGAAAGATATTGCCCCCGCCGACAACGAGGCAAAGCTCGGCGCCGAGGGCCTGTGCGTCCTTAACTTCGGACGCGATGCGTTCCACCGTATCGTAGTCGATACCGTATTGCTTGGAGCCCATCAGGGCTTCGCCGGAGATTTTCAGAAGGACGCGTTTGAATTTCAGCCCGCGCGCCATCGCATACTCCGTCATTCCGCAATTTGCGGATCGCACCATAGAAGGGGAAGGCTGATTTGCAAGCCGAAGGAAGGACTTAGCCGGTCCGGCGGCCGCCAGACCGCCCCTCGCGCCTACTCCTCCTCGACTTTTTCCACGCCGTCGCCAAGTTCAAGACGGGCAAAGCCTGTAAACTCAATCGGAGCGCCGATCTGTTTGGCTGCGTTCTCGATGACCTTAGCGACTTTCGTTTCGCCGTCGATGACAAAGACCTGTTCGAGCAGAACGGATTCCTCGTAGAATTTTCGAAGGCGGCCTTCGACCATTTTCATGACGACGTCGTCGGGCTTGCCCGAGGCGCGAGCCTGTTCGGCAAGGACCGATTTCTCACGCGCGACGACGGCCGGATCGAGGTCTTCGACACGGCCCGAAAGCGGGCGCGCCGCTGCGACATGCATGGCAATCTGTTTGCCGAGCGCATTGAGTTTGGCGGGATCGCCGGAAGATTTCAGGCCGACGAGGACGCCGATCTTGCCCGCGCCTTCAATTGTCTGATTGTGAATATAAGCGGCGACGACGCCGCCCTCGGCTTTCACCATCGCCGCGCGACGCACATTCATGTTCTCGCCTATTTGGCCAACCATTTCGGCGACCTTTTCGGCGACGTTCTTTCCGGCGCCTGGAAAAACGGCCGCCTTGACGGATTCAACATTTCCATCTGTACCGAGCGCGACCGCCGCGATCTCGCGCGCCATCTTTTGGAACGTTTCGTTGCGCGCGACAAAGTCGGTTTCGGAGTTCACCTCAACTAACACGCCGAGGCCCGGTTTCGTCGCAGCGACCACAAGGCCTTCCGCGGCGGCGCGACCAGCTTTCTTCGCCGCTTTGGCGAGGCCCTTTTTCCGCAGCCAGTCGATAGCCGCTTCCATATCGCCGTCGGTCGCCTGAAGCGCAGCCTTGCAGTCCATCATGCCGGCGCCGGTCGCTTCGCGAAGATCCTTCACCATTTGCGCGCTGATCGCGGTCATCGTTCCTGTTCCTTCAATCAAATTCGGACGAATGCGTAAATTCACGAGGAGCGGCGCGGGCGCCGCTCCTGATTTGGGTCAATTCACAGCGGCCAAGGCCGTCTGACCGAATAACCTTAAGCGGTCGCGGCGGCGCCGGCATCTGCGCGCGGGGCGTCGGCGACGGCCGGATCGATTGGCGCATTTTCAAGCGCGCCGATATCGACGCCAAGCGAAGACTGGCTGGCTGAGATGCCGTCAATGACTGCGTCAGCGACCAGGCTGCAGTATAGCGCGATCGCACGGCTCGCGTCGTCATTGCCCGGGATGACGAAGTCGATGTCATCCGGCGAGCAATTGGTGTCGACGATGGCCACGACGGGGATTCCGAGCTTTTTCGCTTCCTTGACCGCAATCGCTTCCTTTTTCACGTCAATGACGAAGAGAAGGTCCGGCAGGCCGCCGAGGTCGCGAATACCGCCGAGCGAGGCTTCGAGCTTGTCGCGTTCACGCGAAAGCTGCAGCTGCTCCTTCTTCGTCAGGCCCTTTCCTCCGCCTGCGAGAAGCTCTTCCATTTCCTTCAGCTTACGGATGGAATTGGAAATAGTCTCCCAGTTTGTCAGGGTCCCGCCCAGCCAGCGCACGTTCATGTAATATTGAGCGCAACGGCGCGCGTGCTCGGCGATCGGCCCTTGAGCTTGCCGTTTCGTGCCGACCATCAAAATGCGTCCGCCGCGCGCGACCGTGTCGCGAATCTTCACGAGCGCCTGATGAAGAAGGGGGACAGTCTGCGAAAGATCGACGACATGAATGCCATTGCGTTCGCCGAAGATGTAGGACTTCATTTTCGGGTCCCAGCGATGGGTCTGGTGGCCGAAGTGAACGCCAGCTTCCAAAAGCTGGCGCATGCTGAATTCTGGCAGCGCCATTCCAAGTCTCCTCAAGGTTTGTCCGCCGCGGAGCGTCGAGAAGGCGGCCAAAGCCGCCCACCGAGGATTGGACCCCGCGTGAGTGATGCGGCGCGCTATAGGGGGTCATGGCCTCCAAATCAACCGGCAGCCCGAGGGAATAGGGGCTGGCCGGGGGTCAGACGAGTTCGACCTCGGTTACGCCCTCCACGGCCCGCAAGGCCCCGCGAACCGCGGGCGTACATGCGGCCCGGTCTTTAAGAATCAGGTCGACCTGACGCCCTCCCTGATCGGGGAGCGTAAGGGACAAGATGACCTCGCCCGCCTCTCCGGGCCCCGATGGTTTGATTCCAGCCAGGCGCCGCCGGACGGCGTCAATTGCATCAAGCCCCGTGACAGCAACCCTCAGCTGCGAGACGGTCTGGGCTGCAGCCGCGTCAAGACGCCGAACGCTGTCGCAGGCAAATCGCACCTCCCCTTCGCGTTCCTCCGCGTTGGCGACGAAAAGGACCAGTGCGCCCGGTTCAAAAAGATCGCGCGACGATTCAAGAACTTCGGAAAAGACGACAATCTCAAAGTCCATCGTCGCATCCGAGCACTCCACAAAAGCGAACGGCTTGCCGGCGCGCGACCGCCGAACCCTGACCGACCGGATAACCGCGGCGATCGGGCCCGAAAAGCGGCTCCCGAGTTTAGCGGTCTCAATCGCTTCGGCCGCCGTCATGGCCTTCAAGCGGCGCAATTCGGTCGAATAATCGTCAAGCGGATGTCCGCTGAAGTAAAAACCGAGCGCGCCGCGCTCTTCGTTGAGCCGGTCGATCGGCGTCCACTCATCGACAGCCGGAAGGCGGGGGCGCTCGAGCGCAGGGGCGGCGGCGACGGCGAACAGGCTGACCTGCGCGCTGGATCGGTCGTCAAACGCCTGTGCAGAATGGCGAATGAGAAGGTCGGCGCCGGCGACGATTGCGGCGCGTGAGCGCGCCAGCCCGTCGAATGCGCCTGCGCGCGCCAAGTTCTCAACCGCGCGTTTGCCGACTGATTTCAGATCGACTCGTTCAGAGAGGTCGTAGATGTCCCGGTAGGCGCCGTGCGCACGCCGTTCGTCGGAGATCAGCCGCATCGCAGATTCGCCGACATTTTTGACCGCGCCGAGCGCATAATGAATCGCGCCGTCCATCACGGAAAAACCCGCCTCCGAATGATTGACGTGCGGCGGCTTAACCTCGACGCCGCTGCGACGCGCCTCCCTCAGGAAGACGGCCAACTTGTCCGTATTCGAGAGGTCGAGCGACATCGATGCCGCCAAAAACTCCGGCGCGTGGTTCGCCTTCAGATAAGCCGTCTGGTAGGCGATCAACGCATAAGCGGCCGCATGGCTTTTGTTAAAGCCGTAACCTGCGAACTTTTCAACGAGTTCGAAAATCGCCTCCGCCTTGCGCGGATCAACGCCCTTTGCTTTTGCGCCTTCAATAAAGCGTGCGCGCTGGCGGTCCATTTCCTCCTTCTGCTTTTTTCCCATGGCGCGGCGAAGCAGATCTGCCTCGCCAAGGGAGTAGCCGGACAGGATCTGGGCGATCTGCATCACCTGTTCCTGATAGATGATGACGCCGTAGGTTTCCTTCAGAACGGCCTCGAGCGACGGGTGAAGATAGTCTGGCGGCGACTGACCCTGTTTGCGCTCGATATAAGTCGGAATGTTCTCCATCGGTCCGGGTCGATAGAGAGAAACGAGCGCGATGATGTCCTCGACGCAGTCGGGCTTCAAGGACCGCAGCGTCTGGCGCATGCCCGTCGATTCCAGTTGGAAGACGCCGACAGCGGCGCCCTCGCCGAGCATCGCGAAGGTCTTTTTGTCATCAAGAGGCAGCCTAAGAGGATCGATCTCGACGCCAGTTGCGCGCGCAAGGCGCACGGCGCGGTCGATCACCGTCAATGTCTTTAGACCCAGAAAGTCGAATTTGACGAGCCCCGCAGGCTCGACCCACTTCATGTTGTACTGCGTAGCCGGAAGGTCCGATCGCGGATCGCGATAAAGCGGCGTCAACTCATCAAGCGCGCGATCGGCGATAACGATCCCGGCCGCATGGGTTGACGCGTGGCGATAGAGACCTTCGAGCTTCAGCGATTTCTCAAGAAGCGCTGCGACACCTTCGTCACGCGCGCGTTCTTCGCGAAGACGCGGCTCCGTTTCGATCGCCTCGGCGAGCGTCACAGGGTTCGCGGGGTTGTTCGGCACAAGCTTGCAAAGGCGATCAACCACCGGATAAGGCATGCCAATGACGCGCCCGACATCGCGCAGAACGGCGCGCGCCTGTAATTTTCCAAACGTGATGATCTGCGCCACGCGATCGGCGCCGTATTTCTGTTGAACATATCGAATGACTTCGTCCCGCCGGTCCTGGCAAAAGTCGATGTCGAAATCAGGCATCGAAACGCGTTCAGGATTGAGGAACCTCTCGAATAGAAGCCCGAAACGCAGCGGATCGAGATCGGTGATGGTCAGCGCCCAGGCGACAAGCGAGCCTGCGCCTGATCCCCGCCCCGGCCCTACCGGAATGCCTTCCTTTTTTGCCCATTTGATGAAATCGGCGACGATCAGAAAGTAGCCCGGGAATCCCATCTCGCAGATGACGTCAATCTCGAATTTGAGGCGCTCCCAGTAATCGCCTTCGGGCGCGGCGAGATCGCCAAACAAAAGCCGCGCTTTCAATCCTTCCCGGGCTTGCGATTCAAGCTCGCGCGCCTCGGCCTCAAGCGCGCCGGGGCCGGCGACCGCTTTCGCGGCCTCCTTGGTGAATCGCGGCAGGATGGGTTGGCGCGTGCGGGGGCGATAGGCGCATCGTTGTGCGATTTCGACGGTCGCATCGATCGCATCCGGAAGGTCGGCGAAGAGCGCCCGCATTTCGGCGGCTGACTTGAAATAGTGGTCGCGCGTGACCGCGCGCCGGTCTTCCTGATGCACATAGGCGCCGTCGGCGATGCACAAAAGTGCGTCATGCGCTTCGTAATCGTCCGCCCCCGGATAAAACGGTTCATTTGTCGCTACGATCGGAAGGCCGAGTTCATCTGCGAGATCAAAAAGCTCGCCCTCGACATTCCGCGCCCGCCTCGACGGATGCCGCTGCGCCTCAATATAGAATCGGTCCGGGAACAGGCTGGCGAGCTGCGCGGCGAGCGTCTTCGCCTCATCTTCACGATTAAACCGAAAAGCCTGGTCGAGCGGGCCGTCGAAGCCGCCAGAAAGACAAATCAGGCCATGTGTTCCTTCGTCCTGCAGCCACGACAATGCGGCCGAAACGTAGTCTGGCGAGGCCGGCGAGAGAAAGGCCCGGCTCGACAGCCGCATGAGACTCCGGAAACCGGATTCAGATTGCGCCAACAATACAATCGCGGGCGGTCTTGACGGGTTCGAGTCGCCGAGCAGCGAGAGCTGAAGTCCCGAGATCGGCTGCAGTCCTGCGGCAGCCAGGGTTTCCGAGACCTCGAGGGCGCCGAAGAGATTATTCGTATCGGTGACGGCGACCGCCGGCATGCCGGCCGACAAGCACAAATCCTTCAACTTGCTGATCTTTATCGCGCCTTCCGACAAGGAATAGGCCGAATGCAAATGAAGGTGAACAAACTCAGCAGCGGGGCCCGGCGCGCCACCCATTTTTCGGGCGGCGTCTAACAGAACGGCTTCCCGGACCGGGTCGCCCATTGCGCCCACCTTTTCTAAATTCAGGCGCCCGCGACAAAACTCAGGAGCTGCACCGAAGCTATCAGGATGAGAAGTACGCCGAGTCCGGCGGCATCCTTCAACATGCCTGTTTCCACAGTTCTGGAAATTTGGGCCGCATTACGCATTGAAAGGCTCCTAACTTCGGCTGATGTTCCTTCTTTGTTCTATATTCTCTTTTTGTTCTCATGTCGAGCGGTATGTTTTCAACAGGGGAAGCTGTGGAAAACCAATGAGTTAGACTGCCTCGGTGCGCAGAAAAGCGAGGGTCTCGGCCATGAAGGCGTCAAACTGATCGTGGTGAACCCAATGGGCGGCTTTCGGGATCACAGCGACACGGGCGTTTTGAAAGTGCTTCGCGCGGCCGTCATTTGCCGGATTGGAGGCCCAGCTTTCGGCGCCGTAGACAAGAAGCGTCGGGCATTCGATCGCAGCCCAGAGCGCGTGAACCTCCGCCTGCGGAAGGTCAAAGGGCGGCCACACATTGACGTAGTTATCGAACTTCCAGCTCCAAGTTCCGTCCTCGTTCATGGTGGCGCCATGCTCGGTGAGATGGCGCGCCATATCGTCGGTGAGGAACTTGTTTTCTTCTTTCATGCGCTGAAGCGCGGCTTCGAGAGACGGATAACGGCGCGGCGTCCTCGCGGCGGCGGCGCGCTTGTCCTCGATCCACTTCCGGAAACGCTCCGCCATCGGAATTTTTTCGCGCTCGGCGAGCATCGCGGGCGAAAGACCAAGCCCTTCAATAGCAACCAGTTTCTCGACATTCGCCGGGTAGAGGCCTGCATACCGGATTGCGATATTGCCGCCCATGGAATGGGCGACGAGCGTCACAGGGGTTCGACCAAGCTGATTGATCAGCTGCGCGAGGTCGTAGACAAAAGCTTGCATCGAATAGTCGCCGTCTAGCGACCAATCGCTGTCGCCGTGTCCGCGGCAATCCGGCGCGATGACGTGGTAGTCCGGCGACAATGTACGCGCGACCGCGTCGAGACTGCGGCAGTGATCGCGTCCTCCATGAAGTAGAATAAGCGGCGGCGCGGCGCTATTGCCCCAGTCTGCATAATGGAGCTTAAGGCGCTGCGAAACGAAGCGGCGGGAGGTCGGTTGCGCGGTCATATGGCTTTTGTGACCCTGAGACGGCTTTCTCGCAAGCGCGGCCTGCAGCGATAATATCCACAACAACACGCGCTGCGGCGCTGATTATATTCGCGTCGGGCCTTTTCGGTTAGATTTCCTCGAATGCGCTAACCATAGCGCGGCGTATCGCGGCGTCGGGCTTCGGCCCACGCAAGGCGCCCATGTTTTCGATCATATGATCGACCCTGCTCGTCGCCGGGATCGCCGCCGTAACGGCCGGGTGCGAAACGATGAACTTCAAAAAAAACTGCGCCCAATTCGTCGCACCGATTTCGCGGGCGACAGGCGGCAGCGACGCACCACGCACTTTTCCAAACAGCGCACCTTCGCGGAAGGGCCGATTGGCGATCACGGCAACGCCTCTTTCGAGGGCAAGCGGCAGGAGCCGCTGTTCCGCTTCGCGATCCGCGACATTGTAAGTCAACTGAATGAAGTCGACGGGTTCCGTTTCGACGATGCGCGCCATTTCGTCATAGCGAATGCCCGAATAGCTGGTGACTCCTACATAGCGCAGCGCGCCGGCGGCTCTCAGGTCGAAAAGCCAGGGGAGATGAACGCGCCAATCGACGAGATTGTGAACTTGCAAAAGGTCAAAGCGTTCGATGTTCCAATTCAGAAGCGACTCAGACGCTTGCCGTTGCCCGGCGTCGCGTCCGCTGACCCAAACCTTATCGGCTGCGAACAGGCGCGGAGGGCCGCCCAGCGGCTGAAGCCCGGCGCCGATAACGGACTGCGAACTGCCGTACATCGGCGATGAATCGATCAGCGCGCCGCCATTTTCGAAAAATGCTTTAAGGACCGCCCTACGCGACGCGCGAAGCGCCTGGTCAGAACCGACATCAAAGGTGCGCCAGGAGCCCATACCGATCGCAGGCAACGCCTCACGCGCCAATCTGGCCGTCCCGGGCGCTAAAGAGTTAGAATGGGCGGAAGGCGCGACGACGGCGCCGGCCAATCCGGCGAGGATCGTTCGTCGGTTCGGCCAATTGACGCGCGCCATGCTCCAAAGATCGCGCATCCTAGCGCCGGAAGCAAAGACCAAGCCTTCGCATTCGTCTTGTCGCAAGACCGGTTTGTCGATAGCAGGCCGCCGGCCTACTTGCCGCCCCATGGCGCCGGGGGTCTTTCGGCCGGCACGGTCACATCGAATTCGACCCTGAAATGCCTGTTCGGGCGGCGAAGTTCATAGGCGAAAAATTTGTCGCTGATTTCGATCGCCCAGACATTATCGACCGATACAGCGCGGCCTTCGCGCAAAAAAAGGTCTTTGGAGTACTGATCAGCGGGAAACTCCTGCCGCATTGCGGTGCCTTCGGCCGCCGTGTCGCCTCCATACAGCGACAGCGCATCGCTTGTCCCGTCCTCGTGACGATGTTCGTGCTTGAGACGGAGCCCCTGCCCCGTACGGGTCAACACCCAGGTGCGTGACCGGTCCTCATCGACGTGAAACGGAATGCGGATTTCGTCATCTGAGCAGCTGCGCACGTCCATGACGAGAAGCGCCGCCGCCATGTCAGCGTCGAGCGGGTCGGCTGTCACCAGGCGGCCGCTGTAGGCTTGCCCACAATGCGCACTGAGCGCTGTAAAAAATGCGTCTGGTTGCGAGACCGGCGGCGCGCTGACGCAGCCGGACAGCCAAATTATTAGCCAAACGGCCAAGGGAACGCGTGTCATACTTCCCAATCGCGCTCCAGGCGCCGCGCCGTCAAGAGCATCAACGCCGCTGCGATCACATAAAACCCTGTCCCTGAGAGAATCGCGTAGCGAAGCGACTCATCGCCGAATCGCGCCGTCATGGCGTCAGAAAGAGCGCCGATCGCAAGATTGCCAAGGCCGATCCCAATCAAATTGTTGACGAACAGGAAAACCGCCGACGCCGTTGTCCGCATGTTCGCAGGCGCAAGGTGCTGAAAAGCGGCGATGACGGGCCCCAACCACACGAGACTGAGCGCTGTTGGAAAGAGGAACAAGAAAAACGTTAGCGTCAATGACTCTGAAAGCACGCCAAACACGAAGAACGGAATGGTCAATAGAAACGCGATCCCCGGCACCAGAGCATAGGCGGCCTTGTTCGCTTTGCCGAAACGGTCGGCAAGGACGCCGCCGACCCAGATGCCTGCGACACCGCCAATTAGAAGAAGCGCGCCGTAGAAATAGGAGGCGAAAAGGACCGGTTTCGGGTCGGGCGGGATCAGGAAGTCCGGCATGAACGCGAAGAACGCGGGCAGCGCATCGCCAAAGCTTCGGACAAAAAACGACGGCAACCAGAAGATGATTCCGTAGCCCATCATCGACGACGAAGCGGCCCCAAACGATAGTCCCCAGAAGCTCGGCTTGCGCACCAGCAGTCTGACGACGTCGAGAATTGGCGCCGGAACCGGCGGCGGACCAGCGTCGAAGGCGCCGCGATCTGGATCCTTCACGGTCAGCCGCAACACCGGCGCCAGAAAGAGGCCCAGAATGCCGACTATGACAAAAGCCGACCGCCAGTCGAGATAACTCGTCAGCACCCCGCCGAAGAGAATACCCAGCGCCGATCCGATCGGGATACCGAAAGAATAGATCGACAAAGCGCGCGCGCGTTTGCCCGACGGAAAATAGTCGGCGATCAACGAATAAGCGGGCGCGACGCCGCCCGCCTCCCCCACGCCGACTCCAAGGCGCGCCAGGAAAAGCTGGGTAAAGTTCTGCGCGAGACCGCATAGCGCGGTCATCGCGCTCCAGAGCGCAAGCGCGATTGTCATGATCCAGACGCGGCTCTTGCGATCGGCGAGCATGGCGATCGGCACGCCGAGCACGGTGTAAAAGAGAGCGAAAGCGAGGCCTCCCATCAGCGACAGTTGGGTGTCGGTGAGGCCAAGGTCCGCTTTGATTGGCACAGCAAGAATGCCAACGATTTGCCGGTCGATGAAATTGAAAGTGTAGACGACCACGAGAATGAAAAGCACCCAGGCGCGATAACCGGGCGTTGTTTCTTTTCCGCCGATCAACGCGCCCCGCCTTCGACGCTCGCGAGAAACGCGCGCACGTCTGCGATCGATTGTTCCGCGGCTTCCTCATGCGCGACGTGGCCGACGCCCGGATATACAATGAGCTGCGCATTCGAGATCGCCGCGGCCATTTGGGCGCCTTGATCCGCCGGAATCACCTTGTCTTCCGCACCCCAGAGAATAAGCGTTGGCGCTGTGATCGCTTTCAGCAGCGGTTCAGGGTCCGGCAATGAAAATTCCTCGATCGATTCAACAAAAGCGTCGCCATTGCCCGGCTGGCGCATCAAAACCGCCGTGCGGCGGACGCCCGCTGGCGTGATAGCCGCCTTGTCGGCGTAAACACCCTGCAGCGCGAGAGCGACGCCGGCTTCCGTCGGATTGCGCAGGAACAGTGCGAACGGCGGCGGCGGCGACAACGGAGTATCGGCGACACCCCTGTTTGGGTATGCGCCCGGCGAAACAAGTATGAGTGCGGACACGCGCTCAGGCGCCAGCGCCGCGAAGCGCCATGCTGCAAGGCCGCCGAGCGAATTGCCGCCGATCACAGCGCGTTCAAGACCCAGCGAGTCCATGAGATCGCCGATGAATGCGGCACGCTCCTGCGGCGAATAACGTTTCTGGGGGTCCGGGCCGGAAAGTCCATGGCCTAGCAGGTCGAAACGAATGACCCGGAAATCGCGTTTTAAATCCGCGGCCCAAGCGTCGAAAGATTCAAGGCTATAGACGAAACCGTGGATCAGAATGATTGGGTACCCATCGGCAGGCCCTTCCATCCGGACACGGACATTCGCCCCGGCGACGGTCATCATGCGGTCGTCCGCCGTGACATAGTCGGAAGCGACGCCGACAAGCGATTGCTGCGCCCGCCAGGTCAAAAGTCCCGCTGACAGCCCGCCAATCAACGACAGGGCTGCAACCGCGATAATCAATCGTCTAAACACTAACGCCTCCGCCGGAGCCGGCCAAAAGAACCGGCGCGAGCCATCCGATACTCTGGACGATTCGCGCCGGCAGGGAGGAACCCTGTCGCCTAGAAGGCGACCTTGATTGTCCCGAAGACCTGGCGGGGATTGCCGTAAAAGGCGGTGAGAACGCCGGATCCGCCAAGCGGCGAGTTGCCGAACTGCGGGAGCGCGGTGACGAAGTCGTAGCCGGCGACGATGTACCGCTTGTCAGTCAGGTTCGTGCCGTGAACGCCGGCGCTCCACCGCCCGTCGTCGGTCGTCCAGACAAAGCCCGCATTCAACAGCGCATAGGCCGGCTGATCAATCGGCGTGCGGAAATTGAACTGGTTAGTCAGGCTCTTGAACGACATCGACGTGTAGAGATTCACGCCGCCGTCATTGCCGAAAATCGATAACGGACGATTATAGTTGAGCTGAGCGAAGGAAGTGATCTTCGGCGTGTTCTGGAAGACCGCCACATTGGTCAGGTCCGGCGGCGGCGAACCGCGGCCGGCATATTCATCAAACTCGGCGCTGATGTAGCCAAGAGCGAATTGAACGTTCACCCGATCTCCGGGCGAGAGCCAGTCCTGCGCGAGGCGAACGTCGCCTTCCCATTCAATGCCCCAGAGCGTCGCCGCGGCGGCATTGGTTGTCACGCCGGCGAACGTGTCCGCGACGCCGTCGCCGTTTGTATCCACGCCGAACGAGCCGGGAATCTGGACATCCTGATAATCGCTATAGAAGACCGCGAAATTCGAGGTTGCAACGTCGCCAAACTGACTCTTGAGGCCGACCTCATATGTGTCGATCGTTTCGGGCTGGAAAAGGCAAAACGACCGCTGGTCGTCAGGATCGAGCGCACCGGGCACCAAGTCGCCATCAATATCCGGCGCTGTCGTCGCCACACAGCGCGGGTCAAACGAACCGCCCTTGAACCCTTTTGCATAAGAGACGTAGCCAGTGTGCTCTTCGCTAAATGCATATGAAATGCTCGCTCGCGGACTGAAGTCGTCGAAGTCCGCGTCGGCGTTTAGCTCTGTCTGCACTGCGAATGGCGGACGCAACGTGCCGCCAAAGGTGGGCGAGAGCCCGCCAAGGAACACCTGACGGCGCAGGAAGATGCTGCGTTCATCTTCCGTATATCGGCCGCCCACCGAAAGCGACAAGCGGTCGGTTAGATCATAAGTGAAGTCTCCGAAGATCGACCATGTTCTCGTATCGACGTCCGCCGACGTGAAGACGTTCAGCGCTCCGCCGTTCAAGAGAACATCAAATGAAGTCAGCGCGTTAGCGGAAAGATAGTAAAATCCGACAAGTCCGCTCAGGCGGTCGCCTTGGTATATCGCTTGGAATTCTTCGCTGAACTGATGGTCTTCATAGAGCCCCGGCACGTCGAGATCGACGATCGGAAGAGAGTCGAAATCGATCGGGCCGATCGATTCGCCTTCGCGAAACGATACGATGTTCTTGAAAGTTAGCGAGTCGCTCGCCCTGAACTCCACTACGTTTGATACGCCGCGGGCGCGCACATTTTGTTCAGGCGCGTTTAAACCGGACCGCGTATCGAAGACGTTTTCCAGCACCGGGAAACTTGTGAAGGGCGCCGTCGGCAGAGTAAATGGCAACAGCCGGTGGCCCTGTTTTGGGTCGGAGTTATCTTCCGTCCAGTCGCCTGCGAGCCTGATCGACAGATTGTCCGTCGGATCCCATTCAATACTGGCGCGCGCGGCGAGCACGTCCTTGTTGTAATTCTCAACGCCTGGAATGTTTAGATTGTCGCCGAAACCGTTGCGCGTGAGATAGGCGACGCCGCCGCCGATTTTGAGATCGCCTATTGCGGAATCGTCCAGCACTGGAAGGCTAAAGGTGCCGACGGCGTCGAATTGCCCATAATTGCCGCCCGTCAATCGCAAGCTCGCCGACGGGTCGTCGCCAAGTCGCTTCGTCACGTATTTGACGGCGCCGCCAATCGTATTGCGGCCGTAAAGAGTGCCTTGCGGTCCACGCAGAACCTCGATGCGTTCGACGTCGTAAATGTCGAGAAGCGCCGCCTGCGGACGATTGAGGTAAACATCATCGACATAAATACCGACGCCGGCTTCAAATCCCGCGACCGGGTCTTGCTGGCCGACGCCGCGGATGAAAGCGGATAAGGTTGAATTTGTGCCACGCGTAGTTTCCAGCGTCGTATTGGGCGCGATGTCGCCGATATCGGTCAAATCGACGGCGCCGATTTCATCGAGCCTGTCGCTGCCAAACGCCGACACCGCAATCGGGACGTCCTTAAGAGATTCATCGCGCCGCCTCGCGGAAACGATGACCTCATCTCGGTCATCGGCAGCAGTCTCCTGCGCGAGAACCGGCGCCGACCCAGCCGTCAACGCCGACACCGAAACAAACCCGAGCGCCGACGCGCGCACGGCCAACCGAGCCCAATTATTCCGAATCATTAGTCCCTCCCTGGCAGACGCCTGTTTGCGGCGCTTTCAGACGAGAGATTATTGGTTGGAGCGGCGCTCTCCCATGACCGGAGCGATCGGCCAAAGTGGGCATTTTCGCTCAAACGGCCTCTGTGCTGATCCGCTTGGCGAAAGCCTTTGGTGTTTCGCCATTCCAGTTCTTGAAGGCGCGATTGAAGGCTCGGAAGTCAGAAAACCCAAGCTCATCAGCGACTTCTGCGACACTCCTGCGTTTGAGTAGCAATGACTTCGCGGACTCATTGAGGACCGCAAGACGCAGATTACGAAAGCTCGTGCCCTCCGTTTCCAGTTTCCGCCGCAGCGTCGCGACGCTGATACCTGCAAGCGCGGCTATTCGGGTTTGGTCGATCACGCCGCGGGCAAGCGCGCGACGAACGAAGTCTGACGTCTCGCCCCCATGTTCTGCCGCGTGAGCCGATCCGGCCGCTGCGGCGATTTCGCCAAGAACGGCGGACGCTTTCAAAGCACCGGCGCTTGGCGGTGAAATCGCAGCCGTTGCGTCTTCGAAGCTGTATTCAAGCGTGTAAACTGGAGCACCGAACCGCAACGGCGCGCGCCAGAATTCAAGATGCAGCGCCTCGGCCGACCGGCGCTCTCGCGTCACTGACACGCGGCGAAGGCCTGCATTGGCATGGGGGCGCGAGACCGTCGCCAAGATGCAGTGCAGAAAAATCTGGATGCATTCGAGCGAGAAACGCAGAAACGCCGGGTTGTCTTGCGTTGTGTAAGGAAATCGCCGGTCATCGATGACAAAGGAGATTACGTCTCCGCGGCGGCGCACCGAATTGAACTCGCCGCCGTGAAGAAGATTGAATGACTGCGCAAGCGTCCGCATCGCTTCAAGCAGAGAGGCTGAGCCGACGAGTTGGGCGAGCACAAAATCGGTCGTGCCAGGCAAAAGTTGGCGTGACGACATTCGCAAAGTCTCATCATGAAGCGCCGCCGCGATCGTATCCTGTGCGCGGAAGTAATCTCCGAGCGTCATCACCGCGTTTTTTTCAAAGAGGGCCGGATCAAGATTCATCGTCTTCAATATTGAGCCGACATCGGCTCCGCGGGCTTCCGCTAAATCAAAGAGCGGCTTGGCCTCACGGGCCCTGACCCAAATGGGAGAGGTCGTCGCCTGCGGTTCAATTGGTTTAGTCACGGTCGCCGCACGAATCCGGCGAGGATTTCAGCGAACCAGCGCCCCGCCGTAAGCGCTGTGATATCGGAAACATCGAGCGAGGGATCGAACTCGGTGAGATCGACAGCCGCTACTTTTTCACATGCGCCTAGTGCGCGCGCCGCCGCAAAAAAGTCGTCCGCCGAAACGCCTCCTGGCCGCGCCCCGGGCGCGCCAGGACATTGCGCACGGTCGATCACGTCGATGTCGAAATCGACAAAAAACTTCTCGCAGCGCGCGCCGAGAATATCGATCGCCTCTTCGACGAGAGCCGTCACGCCGCAAGTCTTTACGTCCGCCGCGGAGCGCACCGTAATTCCTTGCGAGCGCGCGAAATCGTAAGCGCGACGCGTGTTCGCAAAGGGCGCCAACCCAATTTGCACGATATTGGGGCCGGGTAGTCCGTCCTCGATCAGAGCACGCACTGGATTGCCATTCGTCAAACCGCAGTCGGTGTCGCGCAGATCGAAATGAGCGTCGAGCGTGATGAGACCAGTTCCCGTCAAGGGCCCAAGCGCATGGACGCCAGGCCGCGTGATCGCGTTGTTGCCACCGGCGATGATGATCAACTCTTGCGTAAGTCGTTTCACACCGTCACGCACCGGAGCGAAAGACTCTTCCGGCGTCCGCGTCTTCAGAAAGAGGTCTCCGGCGTCAAAAACGCGCAAGAGCGAAAGGTCCGTCTCCGTCTCCAAATCAAATACCGAAAAGCGCTTCAGTGTTTCGCGCAGCACCTTAGGTGCGAGGTCGCAGCGCCCAGGCGTCAGCGATTTTTCGTTGAGCGGGGCGCCGATGAGCGCAACCGGCGCCAAATGGTCCGGCGTCAGAAGGTCGGCGAGCGATCGCCAGGCTCGGCATTCCGAGTCGGGGGCATGGGTCACGGTCAGTCTCCCAATCGGTGGCGCGCAATTGGCGATGCACCGGCGATGACTGTATAGACCGTGCTTCTCTCCGACGGAAAAGCCTGATGCTCGATCTTCTCCTCACCGACGCGCGGCTTGCGACCATGGACCTCGCGGTTCCCGGCGCCTATGGCGCGGTTGCGGCTGGAGCTGTCGGGATCAAAGACGGGCGTATCGCCTTTGTCGGACCGGCGGGTGAAGCCCCGCCCGCCCGGCATGTCGAGTTTCTGGGCGGGCGCTGGGTGACTCCGGCTTTGATCGACTGCCACACCCACTTGGTTTTCGGCGGCAACCGCGCCGCCGAATTCGACGCGAGGCAAAATGGCGCGACGTATGAAGAGATCGCGCGCTCGGGCGGCGGCATTTTGTCCACAGTGCGATCGACGCGTGAGGCCTCTCTGGAAGACCTCGTCGAAAGCGCCATCCCGCGCCTTGAAGCGCTTCGACGCGGCGGCGTTGCGACAATCGAGATCAAGTCAGGGTATGGTCTGACGCCCGGCGATGAGGAAAAAATTCTTATCGCCGCGGGCGAAGCGGCGCGCGCGGCACGGATGCGTTTAAAGCGCACATTCCTCGCGCTACATGCCTTGCCCCCGGAGTACAAGAACGACCGCGCGGCCTATTTGCGTCTCGTTTGTGAGCGGATGATCCCGGATATCGCCGCACGAGACCTTGCCGACGCTGTCGATGCCTTCTGCGAAACGATTGGCTTCACGCTAGAAGAAACGCGCGCCGTCTTTAGCGCCGCTAAAAAGTGCGGCCTGAAGGTCAAACTCCACGCTGAACAGCTTTCCGACATGAAGGGCGCCGAGCTGGCGGCAGAATTCGGCGCACTGTCGGCCGACCATCTCGAATATATTGGTGAAACGGGCGCTGCGAAGATGGCGGAGGCGGGAACGGTCGCAGTGTTGCTTCCTGCCGCATTCTACGCCTTGCGCGAAACCGTCAAGCCGCCGGTCGCGCTCCTTCGCAAGCACGGCGTTCCGATTGCGCTCGCGACCGATCTCAATCCCGGCACCGCGCCGATGCTGTCGCCGACGCTTGCCATGTCAATGGGCGCGACCTTGTTCGGGCTGACGCCGGAAGAATGCCTCACCGGCATGACACGCAACGCCGCAGCAGCGCTGGGGCTACAGAGCGAATGCGGAATAATTAAGAAAGGCCTCGCCGCAGACATTGCGGTTTGGTCCATCGACCACCCGGCGGAACTCTCTTACTGGATCGGGCATCCCGGTCCCGACCTTCTTTATATCGGCGGCAGCGCCGTGGAGGAGCATTGATGGACATCGCGCAAATTCCGCCAGGCCGGAAACCGCCACACGAGATCAACGCCTTCATTGAAATTCCTCAAGGCGGGCAGCCGGTGAAGTATGAACTCGACGCCAAGTCGGGCGCGCTTTTCGTCGATCGATTTTTGCACACGTCGATGATCTATCCGTCGAATTACGGGTTTATTCCGGGAACGCTCGGCGATGACGGCGATACGCTCGACATATTGGTCGTGACCCCGATGCCAGTGGTCGCAGGATCAGTGATTCGGTCGCGCCCCGTCGGCGTGCTGCTTATGGAGGACGAAAAAGGCGTCGACGAAAAGATCCTTGCGGTTCCGGTCGACGCGCTAAACCCTTTCTATAAAGACGTGAAAACGCATAAGGACCTGCCGCCGCTGCTGGTTCAGCAGATTGAGCACTTCTTCAAGCACTACAAGGATCTTGAACCCGGCAAGTCGGCGTCGGTCGGCGAATGGGGCACGCTAAAAATAGCGCATGAGCGCATCATGCAGGCGATCGACCGCTTCATTAAAAAGGGCTGGAAATGACCGCTCAAGGAACCCGCCGCAACGCCCGCAACGTCAAGGCGCGCACTGGCGTTGAGAAAAAAGCCCGGCACTGGACGACCGAAGCTGCTGTCCGGATGCTGATGAATAATCTCGACCCCGACGTCGCGGAAGACCCCCATGGCCTTGTCGTCTATGGCGGCATCGGCCGCGCCGCTCGCAACTGGGAATGCTTCGACAAAATCGTCGAAACGCTTGAACGACTCAATGACGACGAAACGCTGCTCGTACAATCAGGAAAGCCGGTCGGCGTCTTCCCGACTCACAGGGACGCCCCGCGCGTTCTCATCGCCAATTCGAACCTCGTGCCGAAATGGGCGACGTGGGAGCATTTTCATGAGCTCGATAAAAAGGGCCTTATGATGTACGGCCAGATGACGGCGGGGTCGTGGATTTACATCGGCACGCAGGGCATTGTTCAGGGCACCTATGAAACTTTCGTCGAAATGGGCCGTCAGCACTATGGCGGCGACCTCGCCGGGCGCTGGATTTTGACCGCAGGCCTCGGCGGCATGGGTGGGGCGCAGCCGCTCGCCGCCGTAATGGCGGGCGCGGCGTGCCTTGCGATTGAATGCCAGCCCTCACGCATCGAGAAGCGCCTCGAAACGCGCTATCTTGATGAGAAAGCGGAAAATCTTGACGACGCGCTCGCGCGGATAGCCAATGCGGCGACAGAAAAGCGCGCAGTTTCGATAGGCCTTCTCGGAAACGCCGCGGAGATCCTTCCTGAATTGGTCAAGCGCGGCGTCCGGCCCGATGCGGTGACAGACCAGACCTCGGCGCATGATCCGGTAAACGGCTATCTCCCCGCCGGCTGGAGCGTTGATCAGTGGCTAGCGGCGCGCGAGCGCGATCCGAAGTCGGTCGAAAAGGCGGCGCGCGCTTCGATGGCGAAACATGTCGAGGCAATGCTCGCCTTCAAATCGATGGGCGTTCCCGTCTTCGATTATGGCAATAACATTCGCCAGGTTGCGCGTGACGAAGGCGTGACGCACGCGTTCGATTTTCCAGGCTTCGTGCCGGCGTACGTACGCCCGCTCTTCTGTCGCGGCATCGGACCGTTTCGCTGGGCAGCGCTTTCTGGCGACCCCGAAGATATTTACCGAACGGATGCTCGCGTAAGGGAATTGATTCCTGATGACCAGCATCTCCACCGATGGCTCGACATGGCCCGAGAGCGTATCAAGTTTCAGGGTTTACCGGCCCGCATTTGTTGGGTTGGTCTTGGCGAGCGTCACCGGCTCGGTCTCGCCTTCAATGAGATGGTGGCGAAGGGCGAGGTGAAGGCGCCGTTAGTCATTGGCCGCGATCATCTTGATTCCGGTTCTGTCGCCTCACCCAACCGCGAAACCGAAGCGATGAAAGACGGCTCCGACGCCGTCTCCGACTGGCCGCTGCTCAATGCGCTGCTTAATACGGCGTCTGGCGCGACATGGGTGTCGCTCCATCACGGCGGCGGAGTCGGCATGGGCTATTCGCAGCACTCAGGCATGGTGATCGTCGCCGACGGCACGGAGGACGCCGCGCGGCGGTTGAAGCGTGTGCTGTGGAATGACCCCGGCACGGGCGTAATGAGACATGCTGATGCAGGCTACGACATTGCAATCGACTGCGCGCGCGAGCGCGAACTGGATTTGCCGATGGTCTCGTAAGACGGGTCTTTTTGCCTTTCCAAGCAGGTCATGACGAACTGGAATTTGTTGAACTGTCGTCGGTCGCCTGCCGATTTTGAACCACATCATTCATGTATCGCCCACCGGCGACGCGCTGGAAAACTAACCATATACCCGACACTGCGAACAACAGCCCCGTCACGGCAAAAGTACGAATTAGGGGATTATTGAAATTTTCACGCGCCTCGTAGTCCATAATGTGGAGCATCCAAAAGAAATCATACAGCCTCCACACGCGGTTTCGCCGCGCCACAACCTCGCCTGAGTGCGGGGAAATATAGAGGCGCGTCTCGTCCGCGTCCGTATAGTCTGCACGCCATACAGGCGTGTTCCCTCGATATTCTGCAGGCGGATTTTTCATGAGGGTAAGGCGCTTCAACTCACCCTCGCCGCGAAAATCCGAAGCTGCGACTCTTTTCGCCAACTCCTCCGGGAGCGGCGTCAGCCTTTCGCCGCTTTCAGCGTCAAACAGCGCTCCGCCGCTGTCTCCCGTCACCGCGTAAACCGGACGGCCGAGCCAGATCTTCAGGCGCACGTCGGTCGCACCCTGAAAGTCTGCGATCACGCCGCCCGGCGGAAAATAATTGGTAGGAGACAACGCAAGCGGCGCCTCGATCGAGGCGGAAGTTTCGCCGCGCACGCGCTCGATCGGGAACCAGCTCATGATGACGCCGCTTGTCATCCAGAGGAGGATTTGCGCGCCAAGGAGGAGACCAAGCCAGCGATGCGCTAATTGGATGGCGCGGCCGGCGCGCATGGGGTTCTTATTCCTCCCAAATGAAAACGCCGCCCCGCGCGGCCAGAAGGCGCACGGCGGCGGCGAAGACGGTGGCCAAATTCAACTTCAGGCGCGCGTGCCCGAAAAGGTCGATGTGCCAAACGCGCCGAGCTTTACGCTGCCGCTGATAGCATCGCCTTCGACTTTGCCGTCAAAATCGAGCTGGATCGGCATCGGTGAGGTCACCTTGGCAGACCATTTCACTGCGTCGCCGGCGACAGAGCCGTTCTCAATGCCAACCGAGCCCATATTGCCGGACATCTGGCCGGTGAGGCTCGCGCCGTCAGCTTTAAGGTCGAGCATGCCGCCCTGCTCGCCCATTGGCGTCTTGATCTTCAGGTTCCATTTGCCGTCTACGCCCATGGTCCAACTCCCGTGTTCCGGCGCCCGAGCAGCGCCTGTTGAAATCGCCGCCGGACATGGCAGATGAGGCCGCGCCGCGCAAGCGGATTGGGCAGGCGCCTAGTTCAGGTCCGCAGCGACGCGCAGGCCCATATATTGGGCGCGGACGCCGGCATCGATGCGGCTGCGGTTGGCGACGCGCAGGTCAGAGGGCGGATTGGTCCAGGCGCCGCCGCGCACGACACGTTTGCCGCAGTCGCCCGCAGTGACGGCGCTCCCGTCATCCGGCGCATTGACGAAGTTATTGACGTAGCAGTCGGCGACCCACTCGCGCGCGTTTCCGGTGACGTCGTGAAGGCCGAAGCCGTTCGCCGCGTGCGATCCGACCGGGGCTGGTGCGCCGGTCGCCGCTTTGCCGGACTCATATCGTTCGCCCCACCAATAAGCGGATTGCGTGCCGCCGCGCGCGGCGTATTCCCACTCTGCTTCTGACGGCACCCGGTATTTTTTCCCGGTTTTCTTCGACAGCCAGTTCGCGAACTGCTCGCCCTCGCGGAAAGAGACGCCGAGCGCGGGCAATGTTCCGTCCTCGGAGTATCCCTTGTCGGGGCAGGCGCCGTCGGCGGCGCAAGCGTTCCACTCGTCGCGCGTCACTTCATAGGTTCCAATGGCGAAGGCCGGCACGGTCACTTCGCGCTGCGGCCCTTCATAGGCATTGCGATTCGCTTCGCCCTCGGGCGAGCCCCGGAGATATGTTCCGCCGGGAAGGCGCGTCATTTGCGGGCAGACGTCACAATCGCGATAGGTTCCAGACAGCGATGGCGGCGGCTCAACAGCCGGCTCCGGCTCGACCGGCGCCGGTTCCAAGGCGGTTTCAGCGATGTCTGGCGCTGCGTCTGCAAGCGCTGTTTCGCCAAGCATGTCTGTCGCAGGTGCGCTTTCGGGTTCGACAGGCGTTGGCGCCTCATCAACGACGGGCGGCGTTGCCGCTTCAGCCGTCCGTGTCGCAGCCGGCTCCCCGCCGCGCGTCAGCACGAAAGCTACGGTGGCGGCGATCGCCAGCACAGCGACAATACCGCCGACCAGAAGTCCGCCGCCAGATTTCTTCGTGGGCTCCGGCGCCGAGGCGCGCTGAACGGGAGGAGCGGAGCGCGGGGGCTGCGATGATTGCGGACGCGGCGGCGCCGGTTTCGGCGGCGGCGGCGCGGCGGGCCGGTTTAGCGCCGTTAGCCGGTTTTTTGCGAGCGCCGCGAAGTGTCCGGCCGGATAGCGCGCGAGATAAGCCTCGAAGTCCGACCGCTCCTGCCCATCTTTTATCGAATTCCAGAACGTCTGTTCGATCGACACGTCGGTCGATGTTATCGAGGGCGCGGTCGGCGCGGCGCTCCCCTTCGGCGCCTTCTTCGCTATCGCGGCGCGAATGTCCTGCATGAATGCACGCCAATTCTGGTCGGCGCGGTCGCCGTTCCAATGACGCAGATCGGCGGTCTGAACGAGTTCGAAACGGATCGGCCGTTCGCAGTCCTCGATGAGCGCGGGCACCAAAGTTGAGCTGCGCTCGCCGACCGTTGCCTCCGCCCTCACCCACTTTGAATTTGAGGAGCGTTTCGACCACAGAACGACGACCGCGCCAGCTTGGCGCAGGTTCTGCTCGGTCACTTCGTCGTATGTTTCACCGGCGCGCAGTGCCGCATCCCACCAGACCGAGAAGCCCTCGGCCTCAAGGGCGCTCGATATCGTTCGCGCCCTTTCGCGGTCCTCGCGATTGTATGAAATGAAAACGTCCGGCAAGGGCCCCTCCTGCGCGGCGGTATCTACCGCAGGCGGACGGCATTTGATAGGGCTCGGCGCAGGGTTGCGTCGGCCAAACGGGAGGGCGGATGGCCTACGCCTTCAACAACGACATCTTCCTGACGGAAGCCGATCGGGAAAATGCGCGTCGCGCGTTTCCGAACGTCGCCTACGCGCTCGACAATCCGGCGATGCGGGCGATTTTTGTCGTGCACGACAAGCGCGCCAACGCCGCGAAGACCCGCGCGCGGCGTTTGGGCGTCATCGCCGTCAGCCTCGCGACGGCCGCCCTGATGATCGCCGCCAGTTCCTCGCTTTATGCGGACTATGGTCACGAAATAAAGCGCGCGATTTCGGTCGTCGGGGCCCTTTTCGGGATCGCCAGCGTGACGATCGGCTATTTCGGCGTCATGTTCCGGGGCCGGAAGCTCCGCTGGCTGACCGACCGTCTCGCGACGGAGCGCATGCGGCAGTTTCATTTCCAGCATTTTGCGTCACATGGCGGCGCGATCTTGCGGGGCGTCAAGGACGAGGCGGCGGCGAAGACCTATATTGACCTCCGCGACCGCGATTTTGAACGGTTCAAGGTCGATTTCCTCGCGCGGCTTGAAGATGAGTTTCACAACATCGTCGAGAACGAAGATCCGGGCGGCGGTCTCTTTTTCGATTTCGCCGCCGATCTTCCGGAGGCGAACGATCCCCATTTGGAAGAATATTACCGCGCCTACGAACTCCTGCGCTTCCAGCGCCAGATCGATTATTGCAACCTCATCCTCTCGAGTTCGCGCAGCGTGTGGAAGCACGCGCCGGTCCGGCAAGCCCGCTTCTTCAGCGCGGTCGGTCTCACCTGTCTCGTCACTGTCCTCGGTCTCGACACCCTTGTTTTTGCCGGCTCGATCCTTGACCTCGAGTTTTTGGCGGCGCCGATTTTCAGCGTCGGCGGCGTTCTCATCGCGTTTTTCGCGCTTGGCGCCCGAACGGTCGAAGATGGCCTTCAACCCGGCGTCGAAGTCGAGCGCATGCGCCAATACCGCATCGCCCTCACCCGCAGCCACGCCCGCTTCAAATCCGCCAAGACCCCGGATGAAAAAATCGAGCCGATGATCGATCTCGAAAATGCGTCATTCGAGGAAATGCTGCCGTTCCTAAAGACGAATTTCGAGGCGCGGTTTGTGATGTAGGGGAGAGTTGGCTCTCGGCTAGGCCGTTCACTAGTTATCGAGGAACGACCGCAGCTTCCGTGACCTGCTCGGGTGCTTTAGCTTCCGCAGCGCCTTCGCTTCGATCTGGCGGATGCGCTCCCTTGTCACCGAAAACTGCTGGCCGACTTCTTCCAGCGTGTGGTCGGTGTTCATGCCGATGCCAAAGCGCATTCGCAGCACGCGCTCCTCGCGCGGCGTCAATGACGCCAACACGCGCGTCGTTGTCTCGCGCAGATTGCTCTGGATCGCCGCGTCAATCGGCAGGATCGTGTTCTTGTCCTCAATGAAATCGCCGAGGTGCGAATCTTCCTCG
>CAZHUI010000035.1:0-30289 GCA_964535605.1 uncultured Caulobacterales bacterium | reverse complement strand
GTTCGTCGTCACCGCAAACAATTTTGATTCGGATCATCCGCCCGAAGCTCTAGAAAAAGCCGCCGGTTCTCCGGCGGCTTTTTCATGCCCGCCTTTCAGGAGAGGTCGAGGGAATAGCCGGCGGCGCGCACGGTCCTGATCGGATCGGCATGATCGTATTTCGTCAGCGCCTTTCGAAGGCGTCCGACATGGACGTCGACTGTCCTGACTTCGACGAAAACGTCCGAACCCCAGACGGCGTTCAAGAGCTGTTCGCGGGAGAAGACCCGGCCCGGGTGCTGGATCAGGTGGTCAAGCAGACGGAATTCGGTCGGGCCGAGATGGATCTCCTTTTCTTCGCGCCAAACGCGGTGCGCAGTCCGATCGACGCGGATATCGCCGTAAGCGACGATGTCCTCGACCAGCGCGGGCCGGATGCGGCGCAGCACCGCGCGCACGCGCGCGATCAGCTCCGCGGTCGAGAAAGGCTTGGTCAGATAGTCATCGGCGCCGGTTTCAAGGCCGCGGATGCGGTCGGCCTCTTCCGATCGCGCCGTCAGCATGATGATCGGAATATTGCGCGTTTCCGGCGCCTGGCGCAGGCGCCTGCAAACTTCGATGCCGGAGATTTTCGGCAGCATCCAGTCAAGAATGACAATGTCGGGATGGAACTCGCCGACCTTAAGGAGCGCGTCCTCGCCGTCCTTGGCGATCCGCGTGTCGCAATCTTCCTTGGCGAGATTGTAATCGATCAAGGTCGCGATCGCTTCTTCGTCTTCGACGATTAGCACTTTTGTCCGCGTCATGGCGTCAGCCCCAGGGTCTTGCGCGTCAGCTTCGTTCCGGCTTCGGCGGCGCGCCGAGATCGTCGCCTTTCGGCCGCTCTTCGGCGAAATGTTCGCCGGTCTCGACGAAGTGGATCGCCTCGGCGATATTGGTCGCGTGATCGCCGATGCGCTCGAAATTCTTGACGATAAAGAGCAGATGCACGCCGGGACTGATCGCTCCCCGCTCGCCCGCCATCGCGGTGACGACATCGCGGTAAAGCGAATTGTATAGCTCGTCGAGATCGTTATCGCCGCGCCAGACCGCCTGCGCCGCGTCGAGATTGCCGGACTGGTGGGCGTTCAAGATATCGGACAGCTGCCGGAGGCTCGCCCGTCCCATGCGCACAATTCCCGCGACCGAGGAGGGCGCCGGCGTCTCCAGCGCGACAGCGATCGTGCGCTTGGCGACGTTCTTGGCGAGGTCGCCGACGCGTTCGAGTTCGGCCGACAATTTCAGAAGGCTCGCGGTCTCGCGGAACTGGCGGTCAGCAAGAGCGCCGGCGCGCAGGATCGCCAAAGCGCGTTCGTCGACGCGGCGGTGATAGGCGTCAACCTTCATGTCCGATTTGACGACGCGGTCGGCGAGCGCGACGTCGCGGCGCTCCAGCGCCGTGATCGCTTCGCTGAGCTGCGTTTCGACGAGCGCGGCCATCTGCGCGAATTCGCCCTGTAGCAACCGCAGCAAAGCGGCCGGCGCGGTCGTTGCGATTGAGGCCACTGTCATCGAACTGTCACCTGACGCCGAAAGGCGGCGCTTCCTTGCGCCGGATTATGTGACAGATTCTTGTCTGATTAGGAAATCGGCTCCGCCGCCGCTGGAGACGGGAGATAACAGGTGAAGGCCGTCCCCGCAGCCATGCGGCTTTCGACCTGCAGCCCGCCGCGGTGCCGGTTCATGATGTGCTTGACGATCGCAAGCCCGAGGCCGGTGCCGCCGATCTTTTTGCTCCGTTCGATGCTGACGCGATAAAAGCGCTCGGTGAGACGCGGCAGGTCCGAACGTTCGATGCCCGGCCCGAAATCGCGCACCTGCACGAAGACAATGTCGTCCGCAGCGACCCCGAGACGCGCGGCGATCTGCGCCGCCCCGTCGCCCGCGCGATAGGCGACGTCGCCCCCGTCGCTGATGGACGGGGCCGGTCCGCGCCCGACCTTCACTTTGATCATCGCCGGCTCGCCGCCATATTTCAGCGCATTGTCGATGAGGTTCTGCGTCGCCTGAAAAAGCTCGTCATGCTCGCCGACGACGGGCAGGGACCCGCCGCCCAGATTCTCGAAATCGACGATCGCTTTCGACTGGTCGAGAACAGGGCGAAGGCTGTCGATGACATCCTCGACCACCGCGGCGACATCGACCGTGTCGCGCGGAGGCACATGTTCATGCAGTTCGATCCGCGACAGGGACATCAGGTCGGAAACGAGGCGCTGCATCCGCTCGGCCTGCGCCTGCATGATGCTCAAGAAACGCTCGCGCGCTTCCGGATCGTCTTTCGCGTGGCCCTTCAAGGTTTCGATAAAACCGAGCAGCGAGGCGAGCGGGGTTCTGAGCTCGTGGCTCGCCGAAGCGATGAAGTCAGCGCGCATCTGTTCAACGCGCCGTTCGCTGGTCAGGTCACGAACATAAACGAGCACCCGTTCGACGGGACGTGCGTCGCCGATCGGCGCGACGAAGGCGCGGCAGTGCCGCTCGATGGCTCCGGAGGTCGTAAAAGCGACGGCGCGCGCGCTCTCCCCGCCGGCGACCGCCTCGGCGGCTTCAAAGACGTTCGGCGCGCGCAAGGCCGCTGCGAAATGGCGCCCCTCAAGGCTCCGGGCGCCGATGAATTCTTCCGCGGCGGGATTGGCGTGCTCGATGATCCCGCCCGCATCGAGAATGAACAAGGGTTCCGGCAGCGCCTGCGCGACCCCGCGCGCGAGGCGCAGCGTCGACAATTCCGTTTCCTTGGCGCTGATCTCGTTCTGGACGACGCGCTCGACCGGCCGCGCCCACTCCCGCCCGGACGACATCCAGTAGCGGACGCCGAGCGCGGCGAGGAAGGCGACCCAGGCCGCCACCGGCAGCCAGAGATTGCTGGCGGCGCCCGAGACGATGATCATGACCGCGACGCCCGCCGCGATCGCCGACGACCACAGGAAGTCGCGCGCGCGAACGTCGGCGGCGGCCCGGCGTATCAGCGCTGCGAGATCGTCGTCGGCGTTCATCCCGTCAGCGCGCCTTTTCGGCGGCGATCCAGCGGTCAATGCGCGCTTCCAGCGCCGACAGCGGAATCGCGCCGTTTTCGAGCGCGGCGTCGTGGAAGCGTCGCAGGTCGAACTTCGGACCCAGCGCTTTCGTCGCGCGCTCGCGCAGCTCCTTGAATTTCAGCTGGCCGATCTTGTAGGCGAGCGCCTGACCCGGATTGGAGATGTAGCGATCGACCTCCGCCGTGATGTTGTGTTCGGAGAGCGCGGTGTTCTCCTTCATGTAGTCGATCGCCTGCTGGCGCGACCAGCCCTTGGCATGGAGGCCGGTGTCGACGACGAGTCGGCAGGCGCGCCACATTTCGTAAGAGAGGCGCCCGAAATTGGAATAGGGATCCGTATAGAACCCGACATCGAGGCCGAGGCTTTCTGCGTAAAGGCCCCATCCTTCGATGAAAGCGGTGAAGCCGCCATATTTGCGGAACTCCGGCAGGTCGAGCTCCTGGCTGAGCGCGATCTGGAAATGGTGGCCGGGCACCGCTTCATGCAGCGTCAGCGCCTCCACTTCGTAGAGCGGACGCGTGTCGAGCTTCGAGGTGTTGACGCGGTAGACGCCGGCGCGCGTGCCGTCGCCCGCCGGCCGCTCGTAATAGGCGGTCGTCGTGCCTTCGGCGGTGTCGGCGGGAATCTCCTTCAGCGTATAGGGCATGCGCGGCAGGCGCCCGAAGAGCTTCGGCAATTCGCCATCGATCTTCTTGGCGACGAAGGAATTCTTCTCCATCAATTCCTGCGGCGTCTTCGCGTAGAATTGCGGGTCGGTGCGCAGGAATTCCTGAAACGCGGCGAAGCCGCCCTCGAATTTCGCCGCCTTGATCGTCTCGCCCATTTCCTTGCGGATGCGCGCCACTTCTTTCAATCCGAGCGCGTGAATCTCGTCGGCCGTCAGCGGCGTCGTCGTGAACATTTTCGCGCGGTAATCGTAATAGGCGCGCCCGTCGGGGAGCGCGGCGGCGCCGATTTCCTGACGGCAGGCGGGCTTGTAGGCCGTCTCATAAAAATCGGCGAAGCGCGCGATCGCCGGCACGGCTTTTTCCATGACGGCTATGGCGCCCGCGTCGCTGAGGCGCTTCCACTCTTTCGCCGAAATCGCTGCCGGCTTTTCCTTGAACGGCGCCATCATGGCGCTGTCGGACGGCTTTTCGACGACATGGAAGCGGATGGTTTTCTCATACCCCGTCATCGACGCGCAGGGCTGCACCCAGCCCGTCTCGACGCCTTTCGTCAGGCGCTCGATGACGCCGTCGATAAAGGCCGGCGCGGCGTTAAGGCGCTTGACGTAGCTGTCGTAGTCGGCGGCGGTGAAGAACGGCAGATCGTCCGGCAGGCCGGTCAGAAAGGTGTGCGGGCCGCGGCGATTGGTGATCGCGAGATATTTGCCGCCGAACGCCGACGCTTCGATTTCATTTTCGAGGTCGAGCTTCAGGAGGTCATAATTGACGCGCGCTTCGCCGTCGAGCGCGCTTTCGTTGAGCGCTTCAAGGCGCGCCAGAAAGGCTTTCTGGTCTTCGACGGCGGCGTCCTGCGCAGCGAGCGAGCTATCGCCGAGCCGGTCGTCATAATCGCGCACGCCGAGCGAGGTCGCGAAGGTCGGGCTCTGTTCAAGCGTCCAGGCCCAGTGATCCTTGATGACCGCATCAATCGTGTCTTGCGCGAGCGCCGGCGCCGCCATCAACGACGCAGCCGCCGCCAGGAGAATTTGTTTCAGCATTTTTTCGCCCCTTCTGTTTCCAGCCGTTCCGCCCAAAGATCATACGCGTCGGCGCCCGTCACCCGCGCGCGGATCATGGCGCCGGGCGCAAGATCTGTTTCGCCTTGAAGGATGACGGCGCCGTCGATCTCCGGCGCGTCGGCGTAAGAACGCCCAATCGCGCCTTCATCGTCGATTTCATCGATCAGCACGTCAATCTCGCGTCCGACCCAGCCCTCAAGAATGTCCGCCGAAACGTCCTGCTGCGCCGCCATGAAGCGGTGATAGCGTTCTTCTTTGACGGCTTCAGGGACGGCGCCGGGAAGATCGTTGGCGCTCGCGCCTTTCACCGGCTCGAACTTGAAGCAGCCGACGCGGTTCAACCGCGCCTCGCCGATCCAGTCGAGAAGCATGGAGAAGTCTTCCTCGGTTTCGCCGGGAAAGCCGACGATAAAGGTCGAGCGGATGACGAGGTCCGGATTGATCGTGCGCCAGCGGCGGATCTGGTCGAGCGTCTTTTCCTGATGCGCCGGCCGGCGCATCGCCTTCAGCACTTTCGGGCTCGCATGCTGGAACGGGATGTCGAGATAGGGAAGGAGCGTTCCTTCCTCCATCAGCGGGATCACGTCATCGACATGCGGATAGGGGTAGACATAATGGAGCCGCGACCAGACGCCGAGGCTTTTGAGGCCGTGCGCGAGGTCGAAAAATTGCGTCTTGTACGTTTCGCCGCGCCAGTCGAACGGCGCATATTTCAGGTCAAGTCCGTAGGCGGACGTATCCTGCGAGATGACGAGAAGTTCCTTGACGCCCGCGGCGACGAGTTTCTCGGCCTCTTTCAGCACCGCGTCGACGCGCCGGCTTTTAAGTTTTCCGCGCATCGACGGGATGATGCAGAAGGAGCAGGTATTGTTGCAGCCTTCGGAAATCTTGAGATAGGCGTAGTGTCGCGGCGTCAGGCGGAAGCCCTGCGGCGGCACGAGATCGAATAAGGGATCGTGCGGGGCTGGCGCGGCATCGTGCACCGCTTCCATCACCGCCTCATATTGATGGGGGCCGGTGACGGCGAGCACTTTCGGATGGACGTCCCGGATGACGCCTTCCTCGGCGCCGAGACAGCCGGTGACGATGACGCGGCCATTCTCCGCGATCGCCTCGCCGATGGCGTCGAGGGATTCAGCGCGCGCCGAATCGAGAAAGCCGCAGGTGTTTACAAGGACGGCGTCCGCGCCCTTGTAGTCGGGCGCGATCTCGTAGCCCTCGGCCTTGAGGCGCGTGATGATGCGCTCGCTATCGACCAGAGCCTTGGGGCATCCAAGGCTGACGATGCCGATGCGCGGGCTCGATTTCGGTTCCTTGGGAAGGGGCGCGGCCATGATGCGCGCCCGTCTAGCCCATGAAGCCTGCGGGTGAAAGCGCGGGAGCTACTTCCGCACGGCGATCAGCGTGAAAACGAGCCCGCCCGCGGCGCCGGCGAGCGCCTGCAGCGCCAAACCGGCGGGATCGCGCGCGCCGAAGAATGCGCCGACGCCGCCGCCAAGCATGACGTTCTCGACGAGATAAAAGAGCGCCGGGAGCGCCGCGGCCCCGGCGATCACATAAGCAACCGGCGCCAGCGGCTTGATCAATCGCTTGAGCACGGCCGCGACGGCGAACCCGATTCCAAAGCAGGCCGCGAGAATACCGATAAAGGGCGATCCGGTTGCGAGACCTGCGACGTTCATGCCGTAGGTTTCGGCAAAACTCGCCGCAGTCACTTCAAAGCCGGGATAGGCGCTTAGCGTCTGCTGCGTCAAAAACGCCGCTGACAGTAGAAACCCCGCGCCAACCGCGCCGGCAAGGCCCGCCAGAATTCGAACAATCGCCATGTCGCCCGCCCCATTTCGCCGGTAGTTCGCCGCAGGCGTGATTGACGCGCGCGGCCCCGACTGTTTACGCAAGCCGGGAAGAAAACTCCATGGAGATTGGCATGTCCCGCCCCAAAGCGCCGTCCCGTCGCCTTGCTCTTTTTGCCGCCGCGGCGCTCAGCGCCCTCACCTGCGGCTGCGGCGCAAAGGACGGCGGAACGGCGGCGGCAGCGCCAGCGAGCGGCCAGGCTGGAGGCGGCGATGCGAAACTGCAGTCGACGCTCGCCGCCCCCGCTCCCCAGGGCAAACTCGCGCTTCGGATCGAGACGCTGGCCGAAGGGCTCGTCAACCCGTGGTCGATCGCGTTCCTGCCCGACGGCGCAATTCTGGTGACAGAGCGCGAGGGCCGTCTGCGCCTCATTCGCGACGGCCGCCTCGTTTCTGAACCTGTGGCCGGCGTTCCTGATGTGCTGGCATGGAATCAGGGCGGCCTCTTCGACGTTCTTCCGCACCCGGATTTTGCAATCAACGGCCTTGTTTATCTCTCCTACGCGCACGGAACGAAGGAAGCGAACGCAACGCGCATTGCGCGCGCGACGTTTGACGGCGCCGCGCTTTCAGGTCTCACCGTTCTTTATGACGCGGTTCCCGAGAAGGACACCGGCCATCATTACGGCGCGCGCATGGTCTGGGGCGGCGACGGAAAACTCTATGTGACGATCGGCGAAGGCTCAAAATACAAGGAACGGGCGCAGGACATGGCCTCGAGCTTCGGTTCGGTCATTCGCCTTAACGAGGACGGCTCAATCCCGGCGGACAATCCCGCCTTCGGCGCCGGCGACCGCAAGGAGTTGTGGTCGAAGGGTCATCGCAACGGCCAGGGCCTCGCCTATGACGCCGCGCGCGGCGTGCTCTGGGAGAACGAGCACGGACCGCGCGGCGGGGATGAGATCAACATCATCGAAAAGGGCGCCAATTACGGCTGGCCGCTCGCGAGTTACGGCATCGACTATTCCGGCGCCCGCATCACGCCGTTTACGGAATATTCCGGCACGAAGCAGCCCTTCAAATACTGGACGCCGTCGATCGGCCCGTCGGGTCTTGCGGTCTATCGCGGAAGCCTGTTCCCGGTGGACTGGGACGGCGACCTTCTCATCGGGGCGTTGGCGGAAGAATCGCTTCACCGGGTCGATCTCGACGGCATAAATGAGGCCGGCGAGGAACGCTATCTCGAAGGCGAGCGCGTGCGCGACGTGCGCGTAGGACCCGACGGCGCGATCTATGTGACGACGGAAGACCGCGGCGGCGCGCCGACCGGAAAGGTTCTCCGGCTCCTCCCCGCGAACTGAGGCGGCGACCTCAGATCGCCGACATCCAGGCGACGACAAACGCCGCGCCGATGACGATCGCGGCGTTGACCGCTGTCGCCGTCGCAAACATCACGACTTCTGAAACTGACTTCATGAAAGCCCCCCAGCTGATCCGTTGAAGGATGCCTAAGAGAGATTAAGGAAGGCGCGCGGCGGCCGTTACAATTGTCCGCGCCTCACGCCTTCTTCCGCCGCCCGCGCCACCACGATCTGAAGATCGTCAACACGACCAGAAGGACGACCAGCGAGGGCCAGCTGCGGGCGACGAACGTCACCGCCTCGGCGAGCGACTGCATCGAGGTGCGCCCGAAGCCGGAGAACGCCTCCGACAAGGGCTTCCACATGCTGACCGAGGTTTCCGGGTCAGAGCTGTAGCTGATCGACAAGGATGACATTGAAACCCGCGCCTTGGCGGCGTCGAGCGAGGCGGTCATCGAATCGATCTCGCCCTGCACTTCGGCGAGCGCGCGCTCCGCGGCGAGAATGTCGTTGAGCGATCCCTCGCGCGTTTCGAGGAGGACCTTGATCCTTTCCCGGAGTGTCTGCTTGGCTTCAAGCCGCGCGGACGTGTCGATGATGTATTGCGTCAGGTCTTCGGCGCTGACGGTGTTGGCGGTGAGTTCGCCGCCCGCTTCTTCAGCGTCGGTCGCGATCCCGGCGCGGAACGTCTCCAGCCATTTCGGCTCGGCGCGCAGGTTCAGATAGGCCGACACCTGATCCTCGCCATAGGCGTTGACGGACGAGCCCATCACCTGACAGACCGCCGTCCCGGCGGCAACGCAGGCCGCCTCATGCGCCTTGGCGAGCGGGGCGATCGCCGTCTTCGGCGCCTCGATCGACATCGAATAGGAATAAGCGAGCATGACGCCGGCGTTGGCGACGTCGCCGCTGGGGCCCGGCGGCGGCGCGGGCGAAGAGACCGCGGCGTCTCCGGCATAGGCGACGCGGCCCATCTCGGCGGAGACTGCTTCCGCCGGGGCCGAAGCGTATTGTTCCGATTGCTGGGAACAGGCCGCGACCGCGATAAGCGAAGCCGCGCCAAGCGCGAGGCGGCGAACCGAAGACATTGTCATTTAAAACCCCTCCGGCGCCGATCGCGCCGACCGATAGCAATCGCCTTATCGCGGGAAAGCGCGGCGCGCCAGCGGCGAAATGCGGGCGGAATTGCGCCCGGTCTTCAAAAGCCCCGCATCGGCATGCCGGCGCCGCGCTGCAGCCAGTTCCACTCAGGATAGTGCGCCGACGCCTCGATCATGTGGAGCGTGTAAGCCATGCGCGGATGTGCGGAGCGGTTGGCGCGGCTCATATGCGGCGCGCGGCCCGAGAAGATGACGAGATCGCCGACGCCGGCGGGCGCCGCGATGCGGCGTTCCTCCGGGTACGGCGCATCGTCGAGCGTCACCATTTCCGTAGTGGCACCGGGCGTGCGCCGGAAGAGGCGCCGGAGCGGGCCCTTGTGATCGCCGGGAATGAACTCCATGCAGCCGTTTTCGAGCGTCGCCTCGTCAAGCGCGACCCAGAAGCCGACGCAGCTTTCAGGCTCCGTATAGAGAAACGTCGAGTCCTGATGGCAGGTCACTTCCCCGCCGATGCCGGGCGGCTTCATGATGACCATCGACTGCAAGAGACGCGGATCGCGAAAGCCTACCGCCTCCGCCGCAGCCTTTATTCCGCCCGAGCGCGAGAACGTCGCGAAGACGGGGTCGAGATCGTGAAGCGCATGGCCGATCTTGTTGACCGCTTCACGTTTGGGGCGGGTCAGGCGCCCGTTGTCGAACGCCTCCTCCTCCAGAAAGAAACTTATCTTGTCGCCAGAGGAGAGGAAATAGTCGTCCGCCGCATGGCTTTGCGTCGTCGTCGAGAAAACCGTGCGATGCGCGTCGATGTCGAAATCGTCGATCAGCGCGAACGCGCGCTCTTTAAGGGCAGCGCATTCCGCCGGGGTCGCAAAATTTTTGACGATCACGACGCCGGTTTCGTCGAAGGCGGCGCGCAGGGCCGCTAAGTCGCCTTGCGTCCTGTCAAATGCAGGCAACCGTGGATTTGGCGACATGCCGTTCGTCCGCTGAAAGTCGTTGTCCCTTCATAACAAGAATGACCGGGCAGGAGAAAGCGTTGGCTCGCCTTAGCTCAATAATTACGCCGGCAGGGGAGAGTCGTCTCCCTCGATAGGAGTTCGTTCCGCATGAAGCCGATCCATGCCGCCGTTGCGATTGCAATGTTTGCGGTCTACGCCTGTTCTGGCGCGCCTGCGGCGGACGCCGACGCGCCAATCGCAGAGCCGCTGCCGCTCGAAAAGCGCATTCTATATGTCAAGGACGGTGAAACTGGCGGAAAAAAAGTGACAAAGCACGTCGCGGCGTTCGGCAATTGGGCCGCCGAGTGCTCGTGGAGCCGTGGCGGCGCGGGCGCGCTTTCATACTGCGATGTTTATCCGTGGAACGGAACGCCGCCAAAACGCACGACGGTCATACTGCCCTACGCTGATCGCGCGACGGTTCAATATTATCAGGACAAGCCCGCCAAGATCGTGATCAATACGGCCAAGCGCGCGGCGAATACGACCCTGCGATATGCCTGTGGCGCGACGGAGTGGAGCGGCCCGGAAGAGGGAAGCCGCCTCAAATTCTTCTATGAAGCCGAGGCGCAGCGTTTCATCAGTCAGATGAAATCATCCGACTGCAAGATCGTCTTCACGCCGGCGGGCGCCAAAGAGCAAATGGAAATCAATCGGATCGCCCATGGCTTCCGTGAGGCGAATGAATATGCGTCGAGCTTCTCCCGAAATCCGAAGCCCGTCGAAGCGCAATCCTGACGCCGCTAGGCGCGTCGCCACGTCGCGCCGCCCGGACCGTCTTCGATGACGATCCCTTGTGCGGCGAGTTCGTCGCGGATTCGGTCGGATGTCTTGAAGTCTTTCGCATTGCGCGCCGCTGCGCGTTCGCTGAGCATCGCTTCGATGCGCTCGCGCGTCAGCGCGCCGTCATCGGTCGGCGGCGTCCATTTGAACCACGCCTCGGGCTCCACCGCGAAAAATCCCATCAGCTGGCCCGCCGCTCTCAATCGCGCGGCCGCGCGCTTCTTCGCCTCGCCGTCGAGCTGCATCGCGATATCGCGCAATTCATGCAGGCCGGCGATCGCTTCGGGCGTGTTCATGTCGTCCTCAAGCGCGAGGAGGACGCTCTCCGGAACCTCCGCCGCGCCTCCCGGCGCCTCAGCGAGGAGCCGGTAAAAGCGGTCGAGCTGCTTCTTCGACTGCTCTATGAGGCCGTCCGTCCAGTCGAGCGGCTGGCGGTACTGCGCGGACAGAAGCGCGAAGCGCAGCGTCTCGCCGTGATGCTTCTTGAGAAGATCGCGCGGCAGAGCGACATTGCCGAGCGATTTCGACATCTTGTCGGCGCCCATCGTCAAAAAGCCGTTATGGAGCCAGTAACGCGCGAGCGGCGCGCCGCCATGGGCGCAGGACGATTGCGCGATTTCGTTTTCATGGTGCGGGAATTTGAGGTCCTGCCCGCCGCCGTGAATGTCGATTGTGACGCCCAACGCCTTGTCGATCATCGCCGAACATTCGATGTGCCAGCCGGGGCGGCCGCGGCCCCATGGGCTCTCCCAACCCGGCTCGTCGGCCGCCGACGGCTTCCATAGGACGAAGTCCGCCGCATTCTCCTTATACGGAGCGACCTCGACCCGCGCCCCGGCGAGCATATCGTCGAGACTGACGCCGGAGAGGCGGCCATAGGCGGCGAAGGCCCCCGTGCGAAAGAGGACGTGCCCCTCGGCCGCATAGGCGTTACCGCCGCGGACAAGGGTCCCGATCAGCGCGATCATCTCGCCGATATGGGCCGTGGCGGCGGGCTTCAGCGTCGGCGAAAGCGCGTTGAAGGCGGTCAGTTCCGCGTCATAGATCGCCGCATATTTCGCCGTTATCCCGGCGATGGGGGCGCCGGTCTCGCGGCTCGCTTTGATGATCTTGTCGTCGATATCGGTAAAATTGCGCGCATAGACGACATGGCTCTCGCCATAGCGGCGGCGCAACAGCCGGAACAAGAGGTCGAAAACGATCGCGGCGCGGAAATTGCCGATATGGGCGTGATTATAAACCGTCGGCCCGCAGACATACATCGTCACCCGCTTTTCATCGGCGGGAACGAAGGCGCGCTTCTCGCGCGTCAGACTGTCAAAGAGGGCGAACGCCATGGGACCCTTGCGATTTCAGGCTTGCTAACCCAAATCTGGGGCGCGCGGAAAGACAAAGCGGAAGATGTTGCGTCCTGCAGTTGAGGAAATCTGCGGGAAGTATGAGCTTTTCGGCGTCCGCTCACGCAATTGACACTTGGCGGGCCGGCGATCCAACCCTAATCTTTCTGCGTAAGACTTCGTGACCGACACGCGTCTCTCACCCCCGAGACCCGCGAATTTGTAATCGCACCGGACGATAGGACAGGCCCATGACCGCCATTGCCTACGACACGCTTGCGCGCGCGCCTTCGGGCGAAGAGGAGCGCCTGACCGACCGGCCGAGCCGGGCGGAAGCCGAGGCCGCCGTCCGGACGCTGATCCGGTGGGCGGGCGACGACCCCGCGCGCGAAGGGCTGATCGACACGCCAAAGCGCGTCGTCAAAGCCTATGAGGAGTGGTTCGGCGGCTATGACGAGGACGCCGAGGCGATCCTCGCCCGCACTTTCGACGAGGTCGAGGGCTATGACGACATCGTGCTCGTCAAGGATATCCGCCTTGAGAGCACCTGCGAGCACCACATGGCGCCGATCATCGGCAAGGCGCATATCGCCTATCTGCCGTCGGACCGCGTCGTTGGCCTTTCAAAACTTGCGCGCCTCGTCGACGTCTTCGCCAAGCGGTTGCAGGTGCAGGAAAAGCTGACGGCGCAGATCGCGTCGGCGCTGCAGACCTCGCTCAACCCGCGCGGCGTCGCGGTGATGATCGAGGCCGAGCATCACTGTATGTCGACGAGAGGCGTCCATCGCCACGGCGCCGACACGGTCACGACGCGCTTCACCGGCGCGTTCCTGACAGAGGCGCGGCTCGAAGACCGCTTCCTGCGGCTGGTGAGGCGCTAGGGCCCTCGGCCGTCGCACCTGGCGGTTCGTTCGTCAATACTCTGTATACGGCACAATTTCAGAGACGCCCCGGCGAGCGTTCGGCTTTGCCGCGCCGGCGCGTTGGAAGCCTGTGCGAATGGTAATGCCCGCGCCACATAATCGCCCCATGCGCCTCCTATCTTGCGGAAGTCGCACAGGCTGACGCGGGTCCCGGCGGGACCGTTCAGGAAAGGAGACGATCATGCTCCGATGGGCTCTGACGTTTTTCGTCATCGCGATAATCGCCGGATTGCTCGGATTTTCGGGCATAGCTGCGGGCGCCGCGAGCGTCGCGAAGCTGATTTTCTATCTGTTCCTCGCGCTGTTCGTCATTGCGATGCTCGCCCGCGCGCTGCGCGGCAATCCGCCGGTCTGATGACGCGGCGCGCGAGGCGCAAAGCCGACTCTTTTCAACCCCCAACCGAAAGGATATCGCCATGAATATCGATCAGATCAAAGGCAAGTGGACGCAAATCAAAGGCGCCGCCAAGGCGCAATGGGGAAAGCTCACCGACGACGACCTCGCCGTCATTGAGGGCGATGCGGAAAAACTGGTCGGCAAGATTCAGGAACGCTACGGGATCGCCCGCGAAGACGCCAAGGCGCGCGTCGATGCGTGGATGCCGCCCGCGTCCTGATTTGAGCAGGTGACAAAATGCGCCGCGGCGGGGACCGTCGCGGCGCTATTTTTTTGAAACGGTAAGTCTTCTCTCTGCTCTCATCGAAGGGATCAGGAATTTCGGCTCAACGCCTCCTCGACCTGACCGAGCCTGTCTTTCCCGAACCACATCTCCTCGCCGATGAAAAACGTTGGAATGCCGAAGGCGCCGCGGGCGACGGCGCGTTCCGTGTTGGCGATGAGCCCGGCCTTGATGTCTGTCTCGCCCGCAGCGGCGAGAAGCTGATCGGCGGGAAGGCCTGCGCCAGCAAGCACCCCGGCGACGACTGCCGGATCGTCCATCTTCCTTCCGTCCTCCCACATCGCCGCGAAAGCCGCCTCGACGAAAGGGGCAAGTCCGCCTTCGCGCCTCGCCGCGACGGCGATGCGCATGAGAAGGAGCGTATTGATGGGGAAATGCGGGTTCATCTGGAACCGCGTCAGGCCGTGACGCGCGACGAAGCGGCGAATCTCCAGCATGTCATAGGCCATTTTCGCTGGAATATTGGCGTTCGCGAAGATCGGCGACTGGTTCCCCGTCGCCTTGAAGATGCCGCCGAGGAGGCAGGGAACATAGTCGAACGTGGCGCCGGTGCGCGCCTCGATTTCCGGCAGGACCTTGTGCGCGAGATAGGCGTTTGGGCTGCCGAAATCGAAAATGAATTCAGGCCTCACCATTTCTCCTTCCACGGACGAAGATCAAGCTCATGCGTCCAGGCGCTGCGCGGCTGCTTCCACAACCACACGTAATTTTCTGCGATCGCTTTCGGCGACAGGATCGCATCCTCCGCCCGCAAGGCGCCGATGTCAGCCACAAGGCCGGCGATGAAGTCGGTGTCGATCGCGCCGTCGACGACAACATGCGCGACATGAATGTTTTTCGGCCCCAATTCGCGCGCCATTGACTGCGCGAGCGCGCGCAAGGCGTGCTTGGCGCCCGAAAATGCTGAAAACCCCGCTGCGCCGCGCAGCGCGGCCGTCGCACCCGTAAAAAGAATCGTGCCGCGCCCGCGCGGCAGCATGCGCTTCGCCGCCTCGCGCCCGGTCAAAAACCCAGCGAAGGCCGCCATCTCCCAGACCTTGCGGTAGACCTGCGCCGTCGTTTCCGTGACGTCGAAGCGGACATTGGCGCCGATGTTGAAGACGACGACATCAAGCGGCGCGATCTCCCGCTCGATAGTGTCGAACAGCGCCGTCATCGCGTTTTCGTCGCGCGCGTCGACTGGAAGCGCGTTAGCCTCGCCGCCATCAGCGCGGATCGACGCGGCGAGCGCTTCTAGGGCGTCTTCATGGCGCGGGCGGCGCGACACGCAAGCGACCAGCCCTTCACGCGCAAAGGCCCGGGCGATCGCGCCGCCGGTCGCATCCCCAGCGCCGACGACAAGACAGGCGCGCTTTTCGGGTTTGGTCATGCGCGCAAGCTTCGCGCAGAAGCTAGATTCAAGTCCAGCCTGTTGTCAGCAGTAATTCTGAACCGGGAATCACTTGCCCTCACTTCGCCACCGGCGGGACGGACAGACCTCAACGGCCCACCGCCTCAAAAACCGACTTGAACCCGTCCCGCTTCAACAGCCGCGGCAGGCCCTCAACGATGTCCGCGACGAGCGCCGGGCCCTTGTAGATGAGCGCGGTGTAGAGCTGCACGAGCGAGGCGCCGGCGCGGATTTTCTCGTAGGCGTCCTCCGCCGAGAAGACGCCGCCGACGCCGATGAGGGGAACCCGGCCCTTCAGCGACTGACGGAACTCGCCCAGCAGGGCCGTAGACGGCGCAAAGAGCGGGCGCCCCGACAGCCCGCCTTTTTCGTCCTTGTACTGACTTTTAAGCGAGGCCGCGCGGGCGATCGTCGTATTGGAAACGATGAGCGCGTCGATCTTTTCTTCAATCGCGGCGCTCGCGATATCGGCCTTGTCGGCGTCGGCGAGATCGGGCGCCACTTTCAAGAATACCGGCGCCTTGACTTGCAGCGCATCGCGCGCGGCGATCACCCGCCGCAGAAGTCCCGTGAGCGCGTCCTTGTCCTGCAGCGCGCGCAAGCCCGGCGTGTTGGGCGAAGAGATGTTGACCGTGTAGAAATCGGCGAGCCCCTCGAACCCTTTGACGCCCTTCACATAGTCTTCGATGCGGTCGGCGCTGTCCTTGTTGGCGCCGAGATTGACGCCGACGATCCCTTTGCGTTGGCGGCGCGCGAGCCGAAGGGCGACTGTCCCAAGGCCGTCATTATTGAAGCCGTAGCGATTGATGACCGCTTCATCCTCCGGCAACCGGAAGACCCGCGGGGCGTCATTGCCGGGCTGCGGCTTCGGCGTCACGCCGCCGACCTCGACGAAACCGAAGCCGAGCCGCAACATCGCGTCCGGAACCTCAGCGTTCTTGTCGAAACCGGCCGCCAGCCCCAGCGGGTTGGGAAAATCGAGCCCCGCGACCATCGTCTGAAGCATCGGATCGATGCGCGTGAAAAGGCGCGGCGCGAAGGGCGAGGCCATCAGGCGAACGGTTGCGCGGTGCGCCGCTTCCGGCTCCAGGAGCTGCATGGCGCGCGTGCCCAGCGTCGCGGCGAGGCGCCCGGTCATGACAGCGCCTCGCCGAATGCGAATGTTCTATCGGCGCGGCGCGCAAGCCGCAGCACTTGGACCACATGCGTCATCGACAACGCGCCGTAGCAATGTGGAAACAACGCGCCGCCGCGCGAGGCCTCCCACTTAAGGGCGGACCCCAGCGTCGCCGCGTCAAAACCAACCGCGACGAGATCGTCGCGGCCGGCGAAATAGAGCCGCGCCGTCTCCAGAACCTGATCCTCCGCCGACAGATGAATGAATCCGTCGGCTCGATCGACAGGGGCCGGCTGCACGAAGCCTGCGTGCTTCGGGCGCGCATAGTCGCTTTCGCTCATGATCTTGAAAACAAGCCTCATAGGGGCCGCGTAACCCGCGCTGGGAGCGGCGGCAAGCCAAGCGCGCCTAGAGTTGGCTGTCGATAAAAGCCTTTTCGGACTTGGCGCCGGCGTCGATCGCCGCTTTCAAGGCGCGCGACTGCTGTTGAACGTCCTTTTCGAATTGGCGGACCGGCGCCGCGGCGAGCGCCGCGTCAAGACAAATGAGCGCCGGCGCGCGCCAGGTCTTGCGGCCGTCGGCGAGCAGGCGAAGCGCGCATTCATAAGCTACAATTGCGTCGGCGGGCGCGATCGAGCGCGCCTTCTGAAATTCATCGAACCCGCGCTCCGGGTCCGCCCTTTTCAGCGCGCCGCCGCCGCGCCGCGTCACCTCGATGCGCCATGACCCCGATGTCGACAGCGCCAGCGGATGGCTCGGCGCCAGCGCGAGCGCGTCGTCGAGCCGAACGCGCGCCTTGCCGGCGTTTCCGGACATCAGCGCAGAAAGGGGGGACATGCGCGCACTTTTGAGCAAGAGGGAGACCGCCGCCTGCACATGCGCGTCGGCGAGCGCGGGATCTGCCGCGATCGCCTGTTCGGCGAGGTCGAGCGCCTTATCCGCCTGCCGCCGCGCGGCTTTCCGGCCCGGCTCGAAATACACAACCGCGTTCAGAGCGATCGCCGCCAGTGTCAAATTCTCCGCGCCGCCGGCGGCGGCGGCGAGGTCGGCGGCGGCGAGATAATCGCCGCGCGAATAGGCGCTGAAGGCGGCCGCGTCAGGCGCAGCCGCGCATGGCACGGCGACGAGCGTCAGGCTCGCGGCGCACACAATCGAGCGGATCATTCTATTCTCCGAAAAACGTGCGGCGCCTGCTCACCGCCGCTTCGACAAAAATGCCTTCTCGGCCTCAGGCCCGGCGTCGACGGCGGCTTTCAATAGTTTCGAGCGGTCCTGAATCGCGGCTTCAAAGGTCGAATCCGTCGGCGCCGTCACCGCGTCTTCGAGACAAGCGAGCGCCTCGGCGCGCCACTCGTCGCGCCCGTCGGCGAGCAGGCGGACGGCGCATTCATGGGCGATGACGTTGTCGACGGGATCAAGGGCGCGGGCGCGCAGAATTTCATCGTAGCCCTCAACGGCGTCGGCCCCATAAAAAAAACCGCCGCCGCGATTGGCGACTTCGATGCGCCACGCCGCCGAGGCGATAAGGAACGGCGCAAAATCGGGATCGAGCGCCAGCGCGTCGTCGAACTTGCGGCGGCCGCGCGCAGGAAGGTTTGACAGGAACGCGCGCGCCGCGCCCATATTCGACGCCTTGATCAGCATCGCGACGCCGAGATTGAAATGCGCCTCCGCGAAGGCGGGGTCCGCCGAGATCGCCGCTTCGGCGTAATCCATCGCGCGATTGCACCGCTCCCGTGTCGTTTTCCGGTCGCGGTCAAAATAGCTGACGGCGTTGAGCGACTTCGCAGCGAAGGCGAGGTTCTCGGCCCCGCCCGCGCGCTCAGCCAAGCCGACGGCGCCGAGATAATCGCCGCGATCATAGGCTGCCAGCGCCGCCGGGTCCGGCGCCGCGGCGGCGGGCGACACGACGAATACGGCGACCAAGGCTGCAATGCGCATGGACCGGCCCAATGCTTGAAAAGCGCGGCTTCGTCCAGCGGCGCGCTGGACACATCTTCGCAATCGCGGCTCTAGTCGCCCCCGATGAGATGGGCGCGCATCCTTGGGGGCCTCGCGGCGGCGCTCGCCGCTGGAGCATTGGCGCTGGCGTTCGGCCAGCCCGGGCCGATCGCCTGGACCGCCGCCATCACGGCGCTCTGCGCCGCCTGGTGGATCAGCGAGGCGATCCCGATCCCCGCGACGTCGATCCTGCCATTTGCGCTCTTTCCGATGGCCGGCGTTATCGATCATCGCGAGGCAGCGGGCGCGCTCGGCGATCATGTCATCGTCCTGTTGATGGGCGGCTTCATGCTTTCGAAAGGGCTTGAGAAATCGGGCGTCCATGAACGCCTCGCCCTTTACATGATCGGCCTTGTCGGTCCGTCCGGAAAGCGGCTCGTCTGGGGGTTCATGATCGCGGCGGCATTGGTGTCAATGTGGGTGTCGAACACCTCGACCGTCCTGATGCTACTCCCGATCGCGCTCGCGATCCTCGCCCGCGCGAATGATCGCTCGCTCGACGCGCCGGTAATTTTGGGCGTCGCCTACGCCGCTTCGATCGGCGGGCTTGGCACGCTGATCGGCACGCCGCCCAATGTCATCTTCGCCGGCATCTACGAAAAGACGACCGGCGCGGAATACGGCTTTCTCGAATGGATGAGTATCGGGATTCCCGTTGTCGCGATCGCCATTCCGCTGGCGGCGGTCTGGCTCACGCGGAACGTGACATCGCGCGAGACGATCGCCATTCCCGACCCCGGCCAGTGGCGCGTCGCGGAGATGAGGACGCTCCTTGTCTTCGCCGGCGCCGTGCTTCTCTGGGTGACGCGCAGCGAGCCCTTCGGCGGCTGGTCCGGCCTTTTCGGAATCGGGGGCGCGGGCGATTCTACAGTGGCGCTGCTCGCCGTCGCGGCGATGTTTTTGATCCCGGACGGCAAGGGCGAAGCCCTGCTCGACTGGAAGAGCGCCACCGACATTCCCTGGGGCATGCTCCTCCTTTTCGCAGGCGGCATCTGCATCGCCGCGGCGTTCGAAAGGTCGGGCCTGTCGGCGCTGATCGGAACCTCGCTCGCCGGCGCCGGCGCCTTGCCGATCTTCATCCTGATGCTGACGATCTGTATCGCTGTCACTTTTATGAGCGAGCTGACCTCCAACACCGCGGTCGCAACGTTGATCCTGCCGGTCCTCGCCGCCGCCGCGGAGGGGACGGGGCTTCCCGCCGCGGTGCTGATGGCGCCGGCGGCGATGGCGGCGTCGTCCGGCTTCATGCTGCCGGTCTCGACCGCGCCCAACGCCATCGCCTACGGAACGGGGCGCGTCAGCGTCGCACTGATGGCGCGCGAAGGCGCGCTTCTCAACTTCATGCTGGCAATCGTCATCTCCACCGTGTGCTATCTCTCGCTGCGATGAGAACCGCGTTCGCCGCCGGCTTTATCTATTTCGCCGTCGTTTTCGCGAGGGGGTCTTCCTCGGCGCGATCCGCGTCGCGTTTCTCGCTCCGGCGGTCGGCGACTGGAATGCGACGCTGATCGAGCTTCCGTTCATTCTCGGCGTGTCCTGGATCGCGTGCGGGTCGATTATCGACCGCCTGGGCGTTGAAAGGCGCGCGGGCGACCGGCTCGTCATGGGCTTTGCCGCTTTCGGCCTCCTCCTCGTCGCCGAAGTCGCGTTCGGCCTCGTGCACATGAATCGCACCTTTGCCGGCCAAATCGCGACGATGTCGTCGCCATCGGCGCTGATCGGCCTTGCGGGACAGGGTCTGTTCGCGGTCTTTCCGCTATTCGCGCTGTACCTGCGCCGCTGACCGGTTTTTCGGCAAGTCGCCCGCTGCGCGCGGCGAATGGTCTCGAACCACCATTCCCTTCAATCCATACTACAAGTGTCGCATCAGCGGCGCGCCGGGACAGCGGAGGGCTCACCGCCAAATCCTGCGCGCAACAAGAAACTGGAGATGAGCCATGCGCAAATTCGTGACCCTGTTCGCCACGGCGGCCCTCGCCGCCACGCCGTGTTTCGCCGGCGAGACAAAGGATCCCGTCAAATTCCGCTTTGACCGGACGCTGCTTTCATCGCCGCACGGCACCGCGAAAATCTACAAGTCGATGCGCGCCAGAGCGACGCAGAAATGCGATCCGCGGGGAGAAAAAATCAGGAGCGCGGTCGAGGCCTGCGCCGACGACCTTGTGTCGCAATGGGTGGCGGCGGTCGATGACGAGCGCCTCAGCGCGCTTCATGCGGCGTCCTAGGTCAGGGTTCTTAAACCGCGTCCAACGTCATGTGGCGCGCGCGGGCGGCGTGCTCGATCGCGGCGGCGCCGTCGTCGCTGATCTTCAGCGTCGTCCGGATCAGTTCGAGCACGCGGATTTCCGTCATGGCGAGGCCGCCATCGGCCGTCACAACGTCAACCGCCGCCGCATAGGCGGTTTCGGCGAGTTGCGGCGGGATCGCGTCCGCCGCCGAGACAAGCACCTTGTGAAGGCCGCCATTCGACGACATCAGCTTGCCGCAAGCCTCAGCGGTGTCGACGAGCGTCTCCTCGTCCGACCCATCAAAAATCGAGAAGGACCGGACCACGCGCCCGATCGAGCGCAGCTCCTTCTCCGACATGCGCCCGTCAGAGGCGGACGCCGTCACCATCAGATAGATGATGGCTTCCTGAGGACTGAGGCGCGGGGCGTGGTCGGCGGACATGGCGGCTCCGTTTGGCGGCGAGTAGTCCCTTACGCCAAATTCGAGGCGCGGGAAAAGACGCGGATTGGGAATCGCGTCCGGGCGCGCTATGAGCGCAGTCGCCTTAACAATACACGGATCCATGAGCCCCCGCGCCTTCACGCCTGCCGACATCGCCAGCGCCAAATCCTGGCCCTTTGAGGAAGCGCGCAAGCTTGATGAGCGGCTGAAGCGCATCAGGCATGACGGCGTCGTCATGTTCGAGACGGGCTATGGCCCATCGGGGCCGCCGCATATCGGCACTTTCGGCGAAGTGGCGCGCACCACCATGGTGCGGCGCGCCTTCGAGCTGATGACGGGGCGCAAGACGCGCCTCATCTCATTTTCCGACGACATGGACGGGATGCGCAAAGTGCCCCCGCATTTGCCGAACCAGGAAATGCTGTCGCGATACCTTCAGAAGCCGCTGACCACCGTGCCCGATCCGTGGGGCAGTCACGAAAGCTTCGCGCACCACAACAACGCGAAGCTGCGCGCCTTTCTCGACCAGTTCGGTTTCGACTACGAATTCCTGTCGGCGACCGAGCAGTACAGATCCGGCAAGTTCGACACGACGCTGATCCGCGTGCTTGAGCGCTATGACGCGATCATGGAGATCATGCTCCCCTCGCTCGGCGACGAGCGGAAAGAGACCTATTCGCCGATCCTGCCGATCTCGCCGAAAACGGGACGCGTCCTCTATGTGCCGCTTCTCGAGCGCAACGCCGCTACCGGCGAGATCGTATTCGAGGACGAGGACGGCGAGCGCATCAAGGCGCCGGTGACGGGCGGGCGGGCCAAGCTGCAGTGGAAGGCCGACTGGGCGGGCCGCTGGTTCGCGCTCGGCGTCGATTATGAAATGGCGGGCGAGGACCTGACCGAATCCGTTCGCCTGTCGAACCGCATCGTGAAAGCGCTCGGCGGCGAACCGCCGGCGGGGTTCAATTTTCAGCTTTTCGTCGACGAGGCCGGCAAGAAGATTTCCAAGACCAAGGGCAACGGGATCTCGATCGAGGAATGGCTCACCTATGCCAGCCCCGAAAGTCTCTCGCTCTTCATGTTCCAGAATCCAAAGGCGGCCAAGAAGCTCTATTTCGACGTCATCCCGAAGACGCTCGACGAATACTGGCAGCATGTCGAAAAAGACCCCGCGCAGGACGGCGCCAAGGCGCTCGACAATCCCGTCTGGCACATTCACGGCGGCTGCCCGCCGGAGCGCCCCTGCCCCGTCAGCTTTGCGATGCTGATCTCGCTCGTTTCCGCCGTCGGCGGCGACGTCGAAGTGTTGAAGGGCTTCATCCGCAAATACCGGCCGAATGCTAGCGCCGCGGAACTTGCAAGCGCCGACGCTCTCACCGTCTACGCGGCGCGCTATTTCGAGCGGTTCATCGCGCCGACAAGGGTGTTTCGCGCGCCAACGGAGCAGGAGCGCGCCGCATTATCGACGCTCGCCGGCAAACTTCGCGAGATTGGCGACGGTGCGGAGGAAGACGCCTATCAGACGGCGACGTTCGATACCGGCAAGGCGCACGGCTATGAGAAAAACCTGCGAGACTGGTTCGGCGCAATCTACGAAATCGTTTTCGGCGCGCATGAGGGCCCGCGCATGGGGCCTTTTGCGAAGATCTATGGCGCGACCGCGACCGCCAGCCTGATCGAGGACGCGCTGGCGCGCCAATGACGCTCGGCAGAGACGAGCAATAATTCACCCCTAAAAGTTGTTTTTTCGCCAGTTCATTGGATCGGCGCTGCCGATCTTGCGCATCAAACTCTTGACGCTACTATTTCCCCGCCTTGGGGAATTGGTGGGAGATGCGTAACCTGTTTGCGATTGCGGCCACTGCGGCGGCCCTTGGCGGCGCGGCGAATGCGGCGACCGTCACTTACAACGACCTGCTGCTTGGCAGCGGGCTTTCGGTCGTCTCCGATGGCGTCACGATGACGGCGACGACCGGCGACGGAGTTGTCGCCAACGTGTCGTCGGGCATGTTCGCCGGCTTGTGGATCGGCCGGTCGCTGGCGGACTTTGGCACTTACACGCTGACTTTTTCGGAAGCGATCACGTCGATCGAGCTTGAATTCGAAGCGCTCAGCAACACGGCCGGCGATCCGGCGGAGATGATTTCCGGCTTTGCGACGGATAACGGTCCGATTTCAATTTCATACGTCGACCAGTTCGGCACGTTCTTTGACGGCTCGACGATCATCGCGATTTCTGCGAATGGCCAGGGCATTATCAATTATGTCGGCGCGGCGTTCACCCAGCTGATTTTCACGCATGTGCAGCTGCCCGAACAGAACGGCTTCATCATCGAGCGCATCGCCGTCAACACGATCGACGGGCCGGTCATCCCGGCGCCGCCGGCGCTTGCCTTGTTCCTGTCCGGCGCCGCCGCGCTCGCCGCTTCACGGCGCAAACGGAAACAGGCCGTCGCCTGAACGACGCATGCTTCGCCTGATGCAGCTTCAAGTCACGGCCGGTCTTCCAATTGCGCTACTGGAAAACCCGGCGGTGTGGTTCAGCGCTCGATCCGGGGCTTTACGGCGCAGCGATTCGGGCCTCGGCCGAAAGCGACCAAGCCCGCCAAAAGAAGGGAAACGATGACGGCGGCGATAACGATTGCTAGCATCGACGCTATTCTGACCGACGCGGGTCAGAAGTCAAAAATGCGCCTCTTTCGGGAATGTCGATGCGGCTTCGGGACAAGACGGCGCTTATCACGGGCGCAGCGCGCGGCATCGGCGCGGCGATCGCGGCGGGTTTCGCGCGCGAAGGCGCCCTTGTCGTCCTGTCCGACATTGACGAGGCCGGGGCCAGTAACGCAGCGGCCAGCATCGGCCAGCGCGCCGAACGGCTCGATGTGCGCGAGGAGGCTGACTGGATTCGCATCATCGACGGCGTGATGGCGCGCGAAGGGCCGGCTCGACATCCTTGTTAACAATGCAGGCATCACCGGTTTTGAGGACAGCACGCGCCCGCACGATCCGGAGAATGCGAGCCTGGAAAGACTGGCGCGCCGTGCACGCCATCAATCTCGACGGCGTCTTTCTCGGCTGCAAGCACGGGATCCGCGCCATGCGAAAGAACGCCGGCGGCATTCTCGCAGGATCGGCGGCGGCGCCCGCGCGCGAGTGAGTGGGTTCCGTGTAGGGAGCGAAGAAAGTTTCTGTGCACGAATGTCCTGCAGGCACTGGGCGAAGGCGCGGCGACCGACTGCCTATCCCTTCCCAACGCCGCCTATTGCCAATCGCCTGTTCCCCCCTACCCTGATCTTATGAGGGGGTTCTTCGAACCGAGCATGCCGGGCGGGCGCGTGCGGTTGCGGCACGCGGTCTGGTTCGTGCGCCATGGCGAGACCGACTGGAACGCCGAGCGGCGCTATCAGGGCCATGCCGATATTGCGCTGAACGAGAAGGGCCGCGCGCAGGCGGCGCGCAATGGCGCCGCCCTGAAAGCCGCTATCGGCGAGCCGCGCGGCGTCTCCTTCGTCTCAAGCCCGCTCGTCCGCGCGACCGAAACGCTCGAAATTATCCGCGACGCGATGGGCCTTTCCCGCAAGCGCTATTCAATCGACGACCGCCTCATTGAGATCGATCTCGGCCAGTGGAACGGCAAGACCTATGACGAGATCGCCGCTGAAGACCCCGGCGTTCATGAGCGGCGCGAGAAAGAGAAGTGGCGCTTCCGCGTGCCGGGCGGGGAAAGCTATGAAGAAGCCGCGATCCGCGTGCGCGAGTTTCTGACGGCGCTCGACCGGCCGGCGATCATCGCTGGCCACGGCGCGTCAGGACGGATTCTGCGCGCCTATCTCCTCGGCCTCAAACCGTCGCGCGCGCCGCACCTGCCGGCGCCGCAGGACAGGGCGTTTGAGATCGCGCGCGGACGCGAGAGAGCATTCTGACGGCGCTGCGGCGCAAATAGCGCAAGCGTGAAAAAGCGTCGCATTCCCGCCGAACTTTATCGCGCGGCGGCCGCAATCGCGTTACATTATCTAAGCGATTCGACGGGGCCGGAATTTCGCTGAAAGGCAGCGAACTTCAAAACAAAATTAAGGGCCCCGGCGTTAACCTTGTCCCAAGGGCGGGCGGCCGGACGCTCGCGCCTCGGGGTCCATGGGGCGATTTCCGGCGTGGTCACGGAGCGAAAAGCGCAAGCGTTTCAAAGCTGAAGTTTGAGTAGGTCGCGGGTAAACCATGGCTGAGAACACTCGCCAGAGCGAGGTTGCCGGATTAGCGGCGGCGCCTTGCGCGAGCGCCGCCGGCGCCCACATCGAAAGAGGGGCGCAAGGCGGATCCCGCGCGGCGGGCGTGATCGACGGACGAAAGCCGAGCCGGGGACACATCCGCGCCGGCGCCGGGAGAGAGACGATTTGGGGCGGGGATCGGGACGATCCGCGCCTTTTTTATTTCCGGGCGCTGCTCGCCAGCGACCGGTTTTTCGGCGGCGTAAAGCGCGCGTGAGCGGGGCGCGACAGGGAAGCGAGTGAGATTGCCATGACCAACGGTTTCGACGTTTTCGACCTCTTCTCGGAAAGCTACGCCCGGGTGAAACAGGAGGCGATGAGCCTCAGGGATTACCTGCTGGCGGCGCGGGACGACGTTATGCTCTACGCCTCGCCCGCCGAGCGGATGGTGAAGGCGATCGGCGAACCGGAGCTGATCGACACCTCGCGCGACGCGCGGCTCAGCCGCATTTTCTTCAACCGCACGATCCGCCGCTACAAGGCCTTCGAGGGCTTTTACGGCATGGAGGACACGATCGAGCGGATCGTCTCCTATTTCCGCCATGCGGGCCAGGGCCTCGAGGAAAAGCGTCAGATCATCTACCTCCTCGGCCCGGTCGGCGGCGGCAAATCCTCGCTCGCCGAACGCCTCAAAGACCTGATGGAGGTCAATCCGATTTACGTTCTGAAAGCCGGCAAGGAAATCTCGCCGGTCTTTGAGAGCCCCTTGGGCCTCTTCCAGTCGGAAGAACTGAAATCGCTGCTCGCCGAAAAATATGGCATCGAAAAGCGCCGCCTTGGCAGCGTGATGAGCCCGTGGGCGGTCAAGCGCCTCGATGAATTCGGCGGCGACATTTCGAAGTTTGAAGTCGTGCGTCTCTTCCCGTCGAAGCTCCGCCAGATCGCCATCGCCAAGACCGAACCGGGCGATGAAAACAATCAGGACATTTCGGCCCTGACCGGCAAGGTCGACATCCGCAAGCTCGAACACTTCTCGCAGTCGGATTCCGACGCCTACGCCTATTCGGGAGGCTTGTGCCGCGCGAACCAGGGGCTTCTGGAATTCGTCGAGATGTTCAAGGCGCCGATCAAGGTGCTGCACCCGCTCCTCACCGCGACGCAGGAAGGCAATTATATCGGCACCGAAAGCCTCGGGCCGATCCCCTTCAACGGCGTCATCCTCGCGCACTCGAACGAGAGCGAGTGGATCCAGTTCCGCAACAACAAGAACAACGAGGCGTTCCTCGACCGCATCAGCGTCATCAAGGTGCCCTATTGCCTGCGCGTTTCCGAAGAGCGGATGATCTATCAGAAGCTCTTGCAAAGCTCGGAACTCGCCAACGCGGCCTGTGCGCCCGAAACGCTCGATCTCCTCGCGCGCTTTTCGGTGCTGACGCGCCTGAAAGAGCACGAGAACTCGAACCTCTATTCGAAGCTCAGGGTCTATGACGGCGAAAAGCTGAAGGACAGCGATCCCAAGGCGAAGACGATGCAGGAATATCGCGACGCCGGCGGCATCGACGAAGGCATGGACGGGGTATCGACGCGCTTTGCCTACAAGGTGCTGTCGGAGACCTTCAACTTCGACACCGACGAGGTTGCGGCCGACCCCGTGCATCTGATGTACGTCCTCGAGACCGCCATCAAGCGCGAACAGCATCCGGACGAGACCGAGAAGAAATATCTTGAGTTCATCAAGGAGGATCTCTCCAAGCGCTACGCCGACTTCATCGGCAAGGAGATCCAGAAGGCCTATCTCGAAAGCTATTCGGAATACGGACAAAATCTCTTCGACCGCTACATTTCCTATGCGGACGCCTGGATCGAGGATCAGGATTTCAAGGACGCCGACACCGGCCAGTTGCTCGACCGCCAGACGCTCGACGCCGAGCTGTCAAAGATCGAAAAGCCGGCCGGCATCGCCAACCCGAAAGACTTCCGCAACGAGGTCGTGAAATTCACGCTGCGCGCGCGCGCGGCGAACGCCGGCAAGAACCCGGCATGGACGTCCTACGAGAAACTCCGCAACGTCATCGAAAAGCGGATGTTCTCCCAGGTCGAGGACCTTCTCCCCGCCATCTCCTTCGATTCGAAGAAGGACTCAGAGACCGAGAAGAAGCACGAAAACTTCGTCGATCGCATGACCGAGCGCGGCTATACGCCGAGACAAGTGCGGCGGCTCGTCGAGTGGTACATGCGCGTCAACAAGGCCGGATAGAAGGGAGTAGGCATTAGGCAATAGGCAATAGGCTTTCTCGCACCTGCCTACTGCCTACTCACTACTGCCTTCGCAATGAATCACTTCCACTTCATCGATCGCCGCAAGAACCCGAAGGGCAAGTCGCTCGGCAATCGCCAGCGCTTTCTTCGCCGCGCGCGCGTACAGATCAAGGAAGCGGTGAACAAGAGCTTGCGCGACCGCTCGCTCGCCGATCTCGACAAGGGCGAGAAAATCTCGATCCCCTCGAAATCAACATCAGAGCCGCGCTTTCGCCTGTCACCGGACGCCGGACAGCGCGAATGGGTGGCGCCCGGCAACAAGGAATTCGGCGCCGGCGACAAGATCAAGAAACCGCCGAAACAGGGCGGCAAGGGGCAAGGCAAGGACGCGTCAGACACCGGCGAGAGCGAGGACGCGTTCCAGTTCACGCTGACGCAGGAGGAGTTCCTCGACATTTTCTTCGAGGACCTCGAACTCCCGAACCTCGTCAAGCGGACGCTGAAAGAAACGAAGGCGACCGCCTACCGGCGCGCAGGGCTAACCGTCGCGGGCTCGCCGACCAACATCAATTTGCTCCGCACCATGAGGAACGCGCATGGCCGGCGCCTCGCCCTGAAGCGCCCCTCCAATCGCGAGATGAACGAGCTCAAAGAGCGCCTCTTTGAGCTTGAGCGGATCGCCGAGCCGTCGGAAGCGGAGATCGCCGAAAAGATCGCGCTTCTTGATAAATTGCAGGCGATGGAAGCGCGCCGCCGCTGGGCGCCGTTCATCGACCCGCTTGACGTGCGCTACAACGCCTTCGAGCCAACGCCGGTGCCGACGACCGCCGCCGTCATGTTCTGCCTGATGGACGTTTCAGGCTCGATGGGCGAGCGCGAGAAGGACCTCGCCAAGCGCTTTTACATGCTGCTCTACCTGTTCCTGAAGCGGCGCTATGAACGCGTCGACGTCGTCTTCATCCGCCACACCCACCACGCCGAGGAAGTCGACGAGGAGACGTTCTTCTATTCGCGCCAGTCGGGCGGCACGGTCGTCTCGACCGCGCTGGAAAAGATGCTCGAAATCCAGCGCGAGCGGTATTCGGCGAGCGAATGGAACATCTATGTCGCGCAAGCCTCCGACGGCTACACGCAGTCGGGCGACGCCAAGCGCTGCGTTGAAATGCTCGACGAAGACGTGATGCCGATCGCGCAGTATTACGCCTATATCGAAATCCTCGACGAGCGCGAACTGGAAGTGTTTTCGGACAAGGACAGCGGCGCCGAGCTCTGGCGCGCCTACCGCACCTTCGCGCCGCGCTGGAAGACCTTCGCGCAAACACGCATCGCCAAGCCGTCGGATATCTTCCCGGTGTTCCGCGAGCTGTTCGCGAAGAATGCGCGGGAGGCGGCGTGAGCGAGCCTGTTCTTCATCCTGTTGATCAGTACGGAGATGTTGGAAGGTTTCTCGATTTGCGAGCGATGTTCGAAGACGCTTGCTTGCTGGTCGATTGCATCGTTGCAAAGCCGAGCACGCAGCCCAAAAAACGAAATGCGGCTCCCCTAAAAAAATCGATAGACACATTCGAGGACGCGTTAGCCTACATCCAGAGCACCGCGTCCCCAATCTTGCCGGGTGAGAGAGCGCTACGCCTCTACTTCACTGGTTTGCGCGGATTTACGGTGCATGAGGAATTCATTGACCATCGGTTTCTGCCCGATCTTTCAGGCTCGGCGGGCTCAATTTGCGTTGTTTCTCAATCTCCGTGGCGGCAAAGCCTGCCCGACTTCGATGGCGGCGACGATTCAAACGTCAAGCACTTCAGAATTTTGAGCATGACAACTTATTTTGATGTGCTCGGAGTATTGAGTACGGGCAAATGGGTCGAAAACAAAGTTGACCTATTGTTTGGGGAGCACCTCCTTTGACTTTGACCGCCTTTCTCTTCACCGACTCGGAGTGGTCCTTCGACCGCCTCAAGGCGACCTACAACGCCATCGAGGACATAGCGCTCAATGATCTGGAGCTCGACGTCTATCCGAACCAGATCGAGATCATCTCGTCCGAGCAGATGCTCGACGCTTATTCCTCGCACGGCATGCCGCTGATGTATCAGCACTGGTCCTACGGCAAGCATTTCGCGCGCGACCAGATCCTGTATCAGAAGGGCTATCAGGGTCTCGCCTATGAGATCGTCATCAATTCGGACCCCTGCATCGCCTATCTGATGGAGGAGAACACGATGACGATGCAGGCGCTTGTCATGGCGCACGCCTGCTTCGGGCATAATCACTTCTTCAAGAACAATTATTTGTTCCGTCAGTGGACGGACGCCGAAGGCATTCTCCCCTATCTCGACTTTTCGAAGAAGTATATTTCGAAATGCGAAGACGAATACGGGCTTGAGGAAGTCGAGCGAATACTCGACTCCGCGCATGCGTTGATGGATCAGGGCGTCTTCCGTTACGCGCGCCCGCCGCGCCTTTCCGAAGCCGATCAGCTGGCGAAGGCCGTCGCGCGCGCCGAGCATGAGCAGAAGACCTTCAACGACATCTGGCGCACGCTGCCGACCACGCATGAGCCGGAAGAGGACGCCGAAGAGCGCCAGCTTGAGGTCCGCAACATCAAGTTGCCGGAAGAAAATCTTCTCTATTTCATCGAGAAAGCCTCGCCCGTCCTGAAGCCGTGGCAGCGCGAACTGGTGCGCATCGTCCGCAACGTGTCGCAATATTTCTATCCGCAGAAGCAGACGAAGGTGATGAACGAGGGCTGCGCGACCTTTGTCCATCATTACATTATGAACGCGCTCTATGACCGCGGCCTGATCGGCGAAGGCGCGATCATGGAGTTTCTGCACTCGCATTCCTCGGTCGTCTTCCAGCCGGAATTCGACGATCCGCGCTATTCAGGCATCAACCC
>CAZHUI010000034.1:0-30609 GCA_964535605.1 uncultured Caulobacterales bacterium | reverse complement strand
GCAAGCTCGACGCTGACCTTGCAAGCGCCTTGATGTCGATCAACGCGGCCAAAGGCGTCGAAATCGGCGCCGGAATGCGCGCGGCGGAGCTCAGCGGCGAGGAAAACGCGGACGAAATCCGCATGCGGAAGAAGAAGCCGCATTTTCTCACCAACAACGCCGGCGGCATCCTCGGGGGCATTTCAACCGGGCAGGACATAGTCGCGCGCTTCGCGGTCAAGCCGACATCGTCGATCCTCACCCCGCGCCGCACGATCACCGCGCAGGGCGAAGAAACGGAGATCGCGACCAAAGGGCGCCACGACCCCTGCGTCGGCATCAGGGCCGTGCCGGTCGGCGCCGCGATGATGGCCTGCGTGCTCGCCGACCATGCGCTGCGCCATCGCGCACAGATGGGCGGAGCGCGGCCCCGCAAGGGTGCAAAATCATGAAAAGAATTCTCGCCGCGCTTACCGGCTTCATCGCCGTTTTGGGCGTCGCTTATCTTGCGCTCAGAACGCCAGACACCGATCGTGCGGCGATGGTCGCCAAATATGGCGGTCCTGCGCCAGTCTTTGCGGAGGGCGCTGGCGGCATGCGCGTCCACTGGCGCGACGAGGGGTGCCGGGACTGCCCGGCGATCATCTTGCTGCATGGCTCAAATGCGAGCCTTCACACATTCGAGCCGATGATCGCGGAACTCGCCGGCGAGTATCGCATCATCACCTATGACCAGCCCGGGCACGGCCTGACGGGTCCCCATCCGCGCGACGATTATTCCGCCGCCGGCATGTTCGAGGCGCTGAACGCCGTCGCCAACGCCGCGCGGCTCGACCGCTTTTACCTCGGCGGCAATTCGATGGGCGGCTGGGTCGCGTGGCGCTATGCGCTCGCCTATCCGGAGCGCGTCGAAGGCCTCATTTTGCTCAACGCCTCCGGCGCGCCCCTGCGCGAAGGCGAGACGGCGCCGCCGCTCAGTCTCGGCTACCGCTTGCAGCGCAATCCGATGCTGCGCCCTCTGATAAGCCAGATCACGCCGCGAAGCCTCGTTGAGAAGTCTCTGCAGGACACCGTCGCCGATCCGTCGATTGTCACCGAAGCGATGGTCGATCGCTATTGGGAGCTCCTGCGCTTTCCCGGCAATCGCCGCGCGAGCGCGCTGCGCGCGATCGTCGATCGCGAAGCGGACTATTTCGACCGCATTTCGGAAATAACGGGGCCAACTTTGCTGCTGTGGGGCGCGCAGGACCGGCTCGTCTATGCTAGCGCCGCAACGACCTTCGACGAGCGCCTCCCGAACGCGGAGGTCGTGATCCTCGACAATGTCGGGCACCTCCCGATGGAGGAAGCGCCGGCGGCGACCGCCAACGCGATCCGGCGATTCCTTGAAGGCCTGCAGCCGGAAGCCGTCGACACGCTGAAGCTGGAAGGGCCGCAGTAGCGCCACCCTTCATGACCATCCTTCGAGACGGGGTCCAAGCGGGCCGCTCCTCAGGATGAGGCCTTCTCGTTTGCGCCTCAAGGTCAGCCTTCTCCTGAGGAGCGCGCCCTTGCGCGCGTCTCGAAGGACGGTCGCGGGCACGGCGGACTGTAAAGTCTTTACCGCTTTCGGAACGCCGTCGCCTTCGTCAGGAAAGCAATCTTTTCCTCGAGCTTCTCCAAACCAGCCTCGACAAAATGGCTGCTGAGGTCGAGGCGGCAATAGCTGTCGTAATAGGGTTCGTGAAAGCTGCGCGGGAAGGTTTCGAGAAGCGTGTCGAAGCCGGGCTCGTCACCGTACTGGATCGTATCGACGAGAATCAACGTTCCGCCCGGCCTCAATAGCCGAGCGATTTCCGCCGCGACCTCGACACGAATCTTTGGCGGCAATTCATGGAAGAGATAGACCGCTGAAACGAGGTCGAACGCGGCGTTAGGCAGGCCAGTCGCTTCGGCTTTGGCTTCGACAAAGCGCAGTTGGCGATGCGACGTGAGCGTCGCGCGCGCTTTGCCGAGATAAGCGGGCGAGAGGTCGAGCGCAGTCGTATGCAAGCCGGGCCAGGTATCGAGCACGGTCTGCGTAAAGCCGCCGTCGCCGCAAGCGAGATCGAGATAATCGAGCGTCGCGGGGTCGCGGTCGCCGATCGCGCGTCCGATCAGCGGCAGCGCTTGCCGGCGCATCGCCGCGCCGGCGCCGGTGAACAGTGTCTCGACCTGCATGCCGTAGCGCTCGGCCGACGCCGCCGACAGCCAGCCATCCGACTGGAAGTGAAAATTCTGAAGGAAGTAGCGCGGGTATTTATCGCTGAGGTCATCGCTCAGAACTTCCGAATGGCCGTTGGCGAGCCGGCGGCGCGCGATGCGGGCCGCATCTTCAAAATAATCACGCGACTGGCGCGCGAGTTTGCCGATCGAGGGCGGGCGGCGCAGCTCAAGCGGCATCTTGTAAAGGCCAGCTTCGATATTGCGCCAATCGTCACGGAACAACGCACGAAACGCGGCTCGCAGCCGCGCGCGGTCAAGCCCCGGAAATTCCTCCGCCGGCGGCGCTTCGCCCGGTCGTGTCAGCGGCCCCATTGTGCGGCGGCCCGCCACATAATGACCGGTGTACCAAGCGATGCGCGCAAGCTGCGACGCGCCATACCACGCGCGCTGGGCGCCCATCGCTGCTGCGTCCGCAATCGACATCGCTCACCTCTTCGCGAAGACGCCGACAAGTTCGACGTGTGGAGAATAGACGAACTGATCGACCGGCGTCACCTCAAGGAGACGGTAGCCGCCTGCGGCAAGTAAGCTCGCGTCGCGCGCGAATGTGACGGGATTGCAGGAAACGCCGATGACATGAGGGACGCCGCTTCTGGCGATTTCGGCGGCTTGCGCCTCCGCGCCTGCGCGCGGGGGATCGAACACCACAGCATCAAAGGCTTTGAGCTCCTTCGTTGTCAGCGGCCGTTCGAAGAGATCGCGCGCTTCGGCGCGCAAGGGATTGATGGCGATGGCGCCTGCCTGCGCGGCGGATGCGGCGCGCTGCAGCGCCTCAATGGCGGACCGGTCGCTATCGATGGCAAAGACGCTCGCGCCTTTCGCGAGCGGCAGTGCAAACGTGCCGCAGCCCGAAAAGAGATCGACGATTTTCCGCGCGCCGGCCGACGCTTCTTTCACAAGCCCGATCAGCGCCGCCTCCCCTTCGCGGCTGGCCTGCAGAAAAGCGCCCGGCGGCGGCGTGACGGCGACGCCGTCGAACGAGACTGCCGGTTCACCGAGCGCGAGCGCGAGATCGCCGTTCAGGCTCAATCTCACAATGCCGGCGTCGCGCAACGCGCGCAGATTACCGACCGTCGCCATTCTGAGCCGCGGCGCCGCGATATTGACGTCGAGGCCGTTGTCGCATGCCGTCACTTCAAGATCGAAGGCGTCGGCAGGAACGGTCGCAGCGAAGGCGCGGAGCGCTTCGAGTCGCACCGCAAGCGACGGCGCCATCACCGGGCATTCTTCCAAGCCGACGACGCGATCCGAACGGCGTTCGTTAAATCCTAGCTGCAAGCCGGCCCTCACGCGGCGGACAGCGAAGACGGCGCGGCGCCGCGTTGCGACGGGAAGCGATTGGACGGGATTGATCCGGCGGGCCTCAACTCCCGCGCGGGCGAGCGCCATTGTGACCTGTTCCGCCTTCCATCGCGCTTCCTCCGCGCGCGACAGATGCTGGAAGGCGCAGCCGCCGCAGACGCCGAAATGACGGCAGACAGGATCGGCGCGGAGTGGGCTCCGCTCGAGCATGTCGATTATTCGGCCTCGCTCCCCGCGCGTCTCGATCGTGACGAGATCGCCCGGCGCGGTCAGCGGCACATAGACAGCGGCATCGCCATCCCGCGCGACGCCGTCGCCGCCCGCGCCGATCGTCTCGATACGGACGGTCAGGGCGCGCGCCGGGAGCGGCGCTTTCGGCTCACGCCGTCCGGATCGCGCCAATGAGGAATTCCTTGTTGCCGTCGCCGCCGTCGATGGGGCTTTCGATGATGCCGAGCGGCGCGAACTGATGACCGGCCTCCAGCCAATCCGCGATTTCCTTGGCGATCCTCAGTCCTGCAGTCGTACCGTCCTTCACGATTCCGCCTTTGCCGATATGGTCCGGCCCGACCTCGAATTGCGGTTTGACGAGGGCGATCAGCCGCGCGTCCGGCGCCGCGAGCGCCAGGGCCGGCGGCAACGCCTTTCTAAGGCTGATGAAACTCACATCCGCGACAACCAGCTGAACGGGATCAGGAACGAGCGCGCGCGAAAGATCCTTTGCATGAGTTCGCTCGACGTTGGATACGCGACGGTCGGCGGCAATTCGCGGGTGGAGCTGGCCATGCCCTACGTCGACGGCGAAGACTTTCGCCGCGCCGGCGCGCAGCAAGGCTTCCGTAAAGCCGCCGGTCGAGGCGCCGAGATCAAGACAGACAAGCCCTGAGGGATCGACGGCGAAAGCTTTTAGGGCCGCCGCCAGCTTGACGCCGCCGCGCGAGACAAAGTCATGCACATCGCCGAGCACCTGAAGCTCCGCCTGCGAATCAACCGCAGCCGACGATTTCGTCACCGCCTTCCCGCTGACCGTCACGAACCCTGCCTCGATCGCGCCCTGCGCCCGCGCGCGCGAAGGGAAGAGTCCGCGCTCGACGAGCGCCTGATCGAGCCGGAAGCGTTCGCCCGCCATCATGCGGCTTTCAGGGGCGCGGCGCGTTTCGTCATCGCGGCGACGCCGACATAGGCGACGATCGAGACGGCGATCGACCACACGAAAAAGCCGTCTATCGGCGAGACTTCGCCAGCGAGCACGGCGGCGATAGCCTGATCGGCGCTCATCCCTTCGCCCATCGCCTCGGCCATCGGCATGACTAGAAGGGTCGCGAGGTTGAACGCGACGCAGGCGAAGATCGAGGCGAGCGCCGCCGCTGGGCCTCCGAAGGATGACCTGAGGCCGATCATCGTCGCGACCATGATGCCGCCCTGCCCGAAGATCGACGTCATGGCCAGCAGTTCATAGATATTCGAACCCGAGAAGGCGACGCCGAGCGCGCCGATCCCCGCAAGCACCGTTGTCATACGCGCGATCTGCAACTGCGCTTTCTCGCTGCGGCGGCCGTGGCTCTTACGCATCAGATTGATGGAGACGAGCGAGGAGACCGCGAGAAGATTGGAATCGACCGTCGACAGGATCGCCGAAAACAGCGCGCCGACGAGCACGATTGCAAGGAATGTCGGCAATAGTTCAAGCGCCATCGCGGGGATGAAGTTGTCACCTTCAGCGCCAGCTATTCCAAGATGCGTTCCGCCGAGCCCGATCAATACCGGCAACATGCCAAGCGCCAGATAGAGCGCGGCCGCGGCGAGGCAAGATGACTGCGCAACGCGCGTCGATTTCGCGGCGAGGAAGCGCGTCAGGGCTTCCTGCGTGATGAGGCTGCCGATCACAGGAATCATCCAGTTATCGATGCGCGCGAACAGCGTTTCGCCTTCGGCGACGAGACGCAACTGCTCCGGCTTGATCGAGGCGATGAGGGCCTCGACCCCGCCGGCGCGCTCGGCGACGGCGAGAAAAAGAATGACGATGCCGACGATGAGAAAAATCCCCTGCACGACATCGGTGGCGATGTCGCCTTTGAGACCTGCGAAATAACAATAGACGATGACGATCCCAGCCGCGGCGAGAAGCGTCACGTAGCCAGGAATGCCGATCACCGTTTCGAGGATCGCCGCGACCGCGAGCAGCTGCGCACCTGCCCAGATGACCGAGATGATGACGCTGACGATCGCCGAAGCGATTTCCGCCGACTTGCCATAACGCTCGCGGAAGAAATCCGAGATCGTGACGTAATTGCTGCGCCGGATCGGCCCGGCGACGAACAGAGCCATCAAGAGAAGGCAAATTGCATAGCCGAAGGGCTCGGCGCGCGCGCCGGAAAGCCCGCCTTCGGCGATTGCAGCGGCGGAGCCAAGGATCGTCTCCGCGCCGAACCATGTTGCGAAGATCGATAGCGTCAGCGGCAGGAAACCGACGCCGCGCCCGCCGAGATAATAGTCGGTTTCCGTCTTCGCGCCGCGCCCCGCCCAGATGCCGATCGCCACCTGGAGGAGCACATAAAGCGCAAGGAACAAGGTCAATTGGCCGGCGGGCAGTTTGTCCAACAGGGTCGCTCCGGAAGGGTTTGGCGCCCGATTGAACACAAGATCGGCTTGCGGATCAAAGGGCCTTTCAGGCCGCCGAAAATGAACGGAAAAAGGCCGCGGTCGCGTCGTCGGCCGGGTACATCAGCTCGATCCGGATCTCGCTCGCGGCGACATCCTGTACCGACCCGAACATGGCGATCGTTGAAAACACCGAGAGACGCCTGTCGCCGAAGCGGAAGACGGTCGGGATCACGGCCTGATCGAGGTCGACGGCCGCGAAGTCGGCGTCTTTGAGCCGTGGATGCGCCGCGAGCCGCGCGGCGTAGTCCGATAGGCGCTCGTCTCCGCCGAGATGGGCGATTTCGGACCGGATGCGAAGAAGGGCGAGAAAAGCGGTCTCCTCCCAGTTTTCGACAATGTCGAGCGCGCCAAGGAAAATCAGGAACTCGACCATGTTCGGCCCAGCCCCCATCGCCGCGAAGAGCTGGCGCGCACTGTCATTCGCTTCGAGAATGTCCCAGGTCCGGTTGATGGCGATGCCGGGGAACGGGTGGTGGCTCGCCAGCGTCATTGAGATTGCGCGGCGCACCGGCGTCAGATCCGGCGCGCTTGGCGGCAGCACCGGATAGACGGCTGCGAATCCCGCCGCCCTCAGGGCCTCATTAGCGGCGGCCCTCGGCATGTCGAGCGCGCCCGCGAGCTTCAAAGTCATCGCCCGGCTCGGCTCCGCGCGCCCGGACTCGAGGAAGCTGACATGGCGCGCCGATACTTCGGCGGCGAGCGCCAGGTCGAGCTGGCTCATGCGCCGGACCTGCCGCCAGTCGCGCAGCACGTCACCGAACGTACGGTTCATGCAGAGAGCTCCGGATCAAAGGCGGCAGCATACCGACGGACGGCCGCGCCGCCATTACCTCAGGCGTAATTGTTTTACCTCGCCCGGCGGCGCGATCCTGGCCGCGCATCTCTCAGGGAAAACCAGCCATGTCGCCCAAATCTGCCGCCCTCGTCTTTCGCGCCAATATCTTTTTGAGCTTCCTCGCCGGTGGCCTTCTGTGGGCGAGCGGATCGATTCCCGGTTTCGAGGCGCCAACCGTCTGGGCGTTTGACCTTCTCAACTGGCCAATCGACGGCGACCCCGGCGCCCTCAATCCGGCGGCGACATTCATGAGCGCCATCGGCGGCGGGGTTCTCTTCGGCATGGGGGTCCTCAACTGGCTCCTCGTCGCTCCGGCCATCGAGACCGGCGACCGGCGCATCCTCAACGCTGCGCTCGCATCAGTCTTCGGCTGGTTCTTGGTCGACAGCACGGGCTCGGCGCTTTCCGGCAACGCGCCGAACGTGTTTTTCAATCTTGTCATTCTCGCGCTCTACGTCCTGCCGGTGATGGCCGTGCGCAAACCGGCCTGACTTCCCCAAGCGATCCGGGCTAGAACGGACCGCATGGCGAAAACCTTCGATCTCATTCTCAAGGGCGGCCTCGTCGTCAATCATGACGGCGAGGGCGCGCGCGATGTCGGCGTGACGGGCGGCGTCATCGCCGAAATCGGCGATCTCGGCGCTGCGAGCGCGGGCGAGACGATTGATTGCCGGGGATTGCACGTGCTGCCCGGCGTCATCGACACGCAGGTGCATTTCCGCGAGCCGGGCCCGACGCACAAGGAAGACCTCGAATCCGGCTCATTGTCGGCGGTTATGGGCGGCGTCACCGCTGTCTTCGAAATGCCGAATACAAGCCCTCTCACCATCACCAATGCGACAATTGAGGACAAGCTCGCCCGTGCGCGAGGCCGCATGCATTGCGACCACGCCTTCTTTGTCGGCGCGACGCACCACAATCCCGGCGATCTCGCCGAGATGGAGCGGATGGCCGGCGTTTGCGGCGTCAAGATTTTCATGGGCGCCTCGACCGGCGATCTTCTCGTTGAAGACGATGCCGGCGTGCTGGCGGTCCTGCGCGGCGGCACGCGCCGCGTCGCCATCCACTCCGAGGACGAATTCATTCTGCGCGAAAACAAGCGCCTCGCGCGCGAGGGCGACTGGACCTCGCACCCGGAGGTTCGCTCGGTCGAGACGGCCGTTTCGTCAACCGTGCGGCTTATCCGTCTCGCCCGTGAAGCGCGCCGGCGCATTCACGTGTTGCATGTGACGACAGCGGAGGAAATCCCGATCCTCGCCGCGGCGAAGGACATAGCGACCGCCGAAGTGACGCCGCAGCATCTGACGCTCGAAGCGCCCGACTGTTACCTCCGCCTAAGAGGCAAGGCGCAAATGAACCCGCCGATCCGCGAGCGGCGCCATCAGGACGGCCTCTGGCGCGGTCTTCAGCAAGGGGTCTTCGATGTCATCGGCTCCGACCACGCGCCGCACACGCTGGAGGAAAAGGAAAAGCCCTATCCCGCCTCGCCCTCCGGCATGCCAGGCGTACAGACGCTCGTTCCCGTAATGCTCAATCATGTCGCCGAAGGCCGGCTCACGCTCGCGCGATTTGTCGATCTCGTCTGCCACGGTCCGCAACGCATTTTCGGCATCGCCGGCAAGGGCCGCCTTGCGTGCGGCTATGACGCCGATTTCACTGTCGTCGACCTAAAGCGCCGCGAGACGATCACCGACCAGTGGTCGCGCTCGCGCTGCGGCTGGACGCCCTTCGCGGGCATGACCGTCACCGGCTGGCCGGTGGGCACGATCATCCGGGGACGGAAAGTCATGTGGGAGAACGCGCTCGTCGCCCCGTCTCTCGGCGCGCCGGTGCGATTCCAGGAGACGATTTAGACGCGCGCCCTTTCCAAGGGGCGCCGTATCGGCGGCTGCGCGCCTGCCGGCGGGCGGTAGAAGTGGCGGACAGAGAGGGATTCGAACCCTCGAGACGGTTTCCCGCCTACACACTTTCCAGGCGTGCGCCTTCGACCACTCGGCCACCTGTCCTGCGGGCGCGCTTCTATAGCCGCGACCCGCGCGGGCGCAACCCTCAGGGGATTTGCGCAAGTCGCCCGGGCGGGATAACGTTCTTGAAAAACAGGATTCAAAGGGGTTTTGCGTATGGCGGCGTTCCGCTTTGTGTCGTGGATTTTGGTGGCGGTCGCGCTCGCGCTTCTCGGCGCGGACGCGGTGACGTCGCTCGAGAACGGGGAGCCGGTCATCCGCACGTCGGGCGAGATCCTGGCCCTGATTGGCATTAACGGCCCTGCGGTCGCCGAAAATTCTCCGGGCGGGATGGCGAAGGCGCTGCAGACCCTGCTCAATCTGCCGCTATGGGCGGTGCTCGGCCTGATCGGCGTCGTCATGACGTTGATCTTCAGGCCGATGGAGTAGCGCGACGGGTTTGTCCATGAATCGCAGCGTGATGATTGCGGCGGCGCTTGCTGTCGCAGCCGCGGGAGCATTGGCGATTGCAAAAGCCGACGGCTACGCCGGCGTTGCTGCGGGCTATAAGGCGAAGATCGTATGCTCGGAAATATTTCTCGCCGGGCGCGACAGCCTTGCTGTTCTCAGCGGTGAATTTCGCGACCTGCCGCCGGCGCTCGACCGGGTGCGTCTGCGGATCGATACGGAAAAGAAATCCGCGACAGGGTCGATCTTCGGATTGGGCCGCGCGAGGGCCATCTACCGCGAAGGCTATGGCTGCACGTTGAAGCGCGGCGCCCTGACGGGCGCGCCTGCGCTGGCGCCGGTCGCCGACAAGCCCTTGCCCGACGCCTTTGCCGGCACGCCGCAAATGCGCGACGATGTCGATTACACGGCGATAGAAGCCGCTCTCGATGACGCTTTCGCCGACCAACTAGCGGCGACCCGCGCGATACTCGTCGTCAAGGACGGCGCGGTGATCGCCGAGCGCTACGCACCGGGCTTCTCGGCCCAAACGCCCTTTCTATCGTGGTCAATGGCGAAGAGCGTGACGGCGACCATGGCCGGCGCAGCCAGTCATTTGGGCTTTATCGATCTCGACGCGCCGGCGCCCGTGCGCGAATGGGAAAACGACGCTGATCGCGCGGCGATCACCTGGAACAATTTGTTGCAGATGCAGTCTGGCCTAGCCTTCACGGAAATTTACGGCGATCCCAACGCTGATGCGCCGCAAATGCTGTTCCGTGCGCGTGACGCGGGCGCGTTCGCCGCGAAAAAGCCGCTGATCCACCCGCCAGGAGCGCACTGGGCCTATTCCAGCGGCACGACCAATCTCATTCAGCGAACCCTGCGCGAAACTCTTGAAGCCAATGACACGGGATATCACGCCTTTGCGCGCGACTATCTGTTCGAACCGCTCGGCATGGCGAGCGCCGTTCTCGAAGCGGACGCGTCGGGGACGTTCATAGGATCGTCCTTTATGTACGCAACGGCGCGCGATTGGGCGAAGCTGGGGCTCCTTTATCTGAACGACGGCGTCGCAATCGGCGAACGCCTTCTGCCGGAGGGCTGGAGCGCCTATGTCGCCGCGCCGGCGTCGGCATCCGACAGTTTTTACGGCGCGCAGTTCTGGCTCAATCGTCCGGGTGCGAATGGCCGGCCAAAATACATCCCGGGCGTTCCCGACGAGGCCTATCTGATGTCAGGTCACGAAGGGCAATATGTGCTGATCGTTCCTGACAAACGGCTCGTCGTCGTACGCACGGGCCTGACGCGCGGAACTGAGCCGATGCCGCGCGTCTCGCCTACATTCGCGGCGATTTACGCCGCTGTTCAATGAGCATGGACTGGGAAGCGCGCAAGGCGCCGGGCCTTGAGGACTTCGACGCGATCGCCCGCCGCGCCTATGAAGGGATGCCCGCCGCCTTTCGCGCGCTTTGCGGCGACCTCGTCATTCATGTCGCCGAATTCGCGGAGGATGACATTCTCGCCGATCTCGGTATCGACGATCCGTTCGACTTGACCGGCCTTTATGAAGGCGCCGACCTTGTCAGCCGTTCGGCCGACGACATCGCGCACGGGCCCAATCATGTGCACCTCTATCGCCAGCCAATCCTCGCCGAATGGATTGATGCAGGCGACATCGCGCTCGATGCGTTAATCCGGCACGTGCTCGTCCACGAAATTGGCCACCATTTCGGCCTCAGCGACGAGGACATGCATCGCATCGAGAATGCGGCGGCCGTCGAATGAACGCCTCTCATGGGCGGTTCGCGCCGCCGCGTTCGAATTTTGCGTGCATCAGGTCTTTCGCCGCTTCCGGGCCGTAGTCCATCTGCGCCAGCAGGCGTTCGCGATCGCGTTTGCGGAACTGCTCGATGAAATCCTCGACCAGTTCCGCAGGAAACCCCAATTGTTCAAGCGCCCTGCGCGCAATGAGAAGGCTCGATTCAAGGGTTTCACGCACGATGACATCGGGACCGAGCGGCCGCAGGTCGATCTCGTGCAGGCGATCATGTGCGACCGCCAGAATAAACGCGTTCGGCAGGCGCTGTCGCAACGCTTCCACGGCGCGGTTGACCGCTTCACTGTCATCCATCGTGAAAATGACGGCGCGGGCGTCCGCCGCGCCCGCAGTCAGCAACGTGTCGAGACGCGATGCGTCGCCGTAATAGACTTTGAAGCCGAAGCGTTCGGCGTTCCTGATATGCGACGGGCTCTTGTCGATGGCGACGACGTCGATATTCGCCGCGCTGATCACCTGCGAAACGATCTGTCCCATGCGCCCAAAACCGGCGATGACGACATGCCCCTCCCCGCCGCGCGGACCGTCGAGGCCCTCCGCGTTTTCCACGGTTTTCGGCTGCATCGCCTTCGCCGCCATCATCAGGAAAGGCGTCAGCACCATCGACACAGTGACGATCGCGGACAAGAGGCCCGCTTCGCCGTTTGAAACGATCAGCGCATCAGCGCCGACGCTGAAAACGACGAACGCGAATTCGCCGCCCTGGCTCAGCACAGCCCCTGTCAGCAGCGCGTCGTAATGTTTGGAACCGAAGGCGCGGGCGAGCCCATAAAGCAGCGCCGCCTTGATGGCTACAAGACCGACGGCGCCGCCGAGCACGATCGCCCAGGCGTCGATAATCGCCCTCAGGTCGAGCCGCATGCCGATTGAAATAAAGAAAAGGCCGAGCAGAAGACCGCGAAAGGGCTCGATGTCCGTTTCGATCTGGTGGCGATAGGCGGATTCGGCGAGCAGCGCGCCGGCGAGAAACGCGCCGAGCCCCATCGGCAGGCCGGCCCACGCGACCGCGAGTGACACCGCCGCCACTAGAAAAAGCGCCATCGCCGCAAACGCTTCCCGCGACCCTGAGCTCGCCACAACGCGCAGCAGCGGGTTGAGCGCGAACCGCGCCAGACCGATCAATGCGGCGATGACGGCGGCCGCCTTTAACGCGCCGGCCCACCCTTGCGCCATGTCGATGCCGGGCGCGCCGGCGCCGGCGCCCGCGACAAAGGGGATCGCCGCGAGTAGCGGCACGACGGCGAGATCTTGAAGCAGCAGAACCGGAAAGGCGCGATTGCCGTAATCTGTATTCAACTCGCCCTGATCTTTCATATATTGAAGGGCGAAAGCGGTCGATGAAAAGGCGAGCGACAGGCCGACGACGATCGCAGCGGGCGTTTCCATCACATCCGCCATGACGAAGACGCCGGCGATAACGGCGCCGGTCAGCGCCATCTGCGCCGCCCCCAGCCCGAAAATGTCGCGCCTCAGCGCCCACAGTCGCGCGAGCGACAATTCGAGCCCGATGACGAAAAGAAAGAGAACGACGCCAAATTCGGCGACGTGAAATACGCCTTCTTCCTGCCGGAGAAGATTGAGCGCCGACGGCCCGACGACAATGCCGGCCGCGAGATAGCCGAGAATCGATCCGAGCTTCAGCCTGTTAAAGACTGGAACGGCGATCGCGGCGGCGCCGAGATAGGTCGCCGCCTGAACAAGAAAATCGCCCTCACCTGCGCTCGCCATCAATGGCGACTATGTAATTTGCCGGGACTCGCTGCAAGCGTTCGAAAGGCTTACTCCGACGGCGGACATTCCCCTTCGGCGGCGACGCTCATCCCGGCGCCGGCCGCCCCGCAGGCGTTCGGGTAGGTTTTTCCGTCGCAGCCGCAGACCGGGCGATAGTCCAATGTGCAGACGATAGGCTTTTCCGTGCAAATGCCGGCGGCGTCCGAAATCTCGACGCAGGCCTTCGGCTCCATCGCGCAATAGTCGGTCGCGCCCTTGCACTGGAATCCGGCGATCCCGCCGCACATGCCGCCGCGCTCGCCGATCGCAATCGACGGGGCCCCTTCTTCGGCGACCGCTTCCTCGACGGGAAGAGAGGCTATTTGATCGGGCGCCGTCGCCGCATCGGCCGCTGGCGAGGGCGCCGCAGCGGGCTTTGCCGGCGCCGGCGTACAGGCGGCGGCGAAAAGGACCAGGCCGGCGGCGATCAAAAATCGCATCGTTCAGTCCTCCTCTTTCTTGACCTGAGCCTGAAGGTAGATCTGCACCCCCAACTTATCGATCAATTGCAGCTGAGTTTCGAGGAAGTCGATGTGCTCCTCCTCGGATTCGAGGATGCGCTCCATGATCTCGCGGCTGACATAATCGCGAACCGTCTCAAAATAGGCGATCGCCTCCTTGTAGAGGGGATGGGCGCGGTGTTCGGCGCGGAGATCGAGTTCAAGACACTCCTTCACGTTTTCGCCGATATAGACCTTATCGAGATCCTGGACGTTCGGCAGGCCTTCAAGGAAGAGAATGCGCTCAATCAGCGTGTCGGCGTGCTTCATCTCGTCGATCGATTCTTTGTATTCGATCTTGCCGAGACGCTCGAAGCCCCAGTTCCGGAACATGCGCGCATGCAGGAAGTACTGGTTGACGGTCGTGAGTTCGAGGCGCAGCGCCTTGTTGAGGTAGTCGATGACTTTGGGATCGCCTTTCACGCGTCGCTCTCCTTGCCGGTTGTCGAATCGACCATAGGAATTTCGACGCGCGTCACAACGATTAACGACGCGAACGACTGTCAGTCGCGCATTTTCTGAGAGAATGAGAGTCAGTAACGGCGGAATTGCGCCGTCAACGCTATTCGGCGGCGACGTTCGCGTGTTCGCAGCCGCGCGCCTCTTCGATCATCTTGGCGATGTCGGGCAGGCATTTGCCGCATTGGGGGCGCGTGCCGCAGCGGCGGAAAACTTCGCCGACGGATTTGACCTCACCCGCTTCCGCGCGGATCTGGCGGTCTCTCAGCGCATTGCAGATGCAAACGTACATAAATCCCGCGAAGTCCGCCCTCGGCCAGAACTCCCGGCCTGACTCCGCAACAGTGCTGCAAATGCGAATGATTGTCAAGAACGACGTTTAGGCCTATTGGCCGCCTGCGCCGACGCCTTCCGCCTTCGGCATTTCCCCGACGACCAGCTGCGGATCGACTAGGGTGTCCGCCCATTTGAGGCTCCAGTGCATATGGGGCCCTGTGGCGCGGCCTGTCGCGCCGACGGCGCCGACGACCTGGCCCTTTTCGATCCGGTCGCCCGGTTTCACGTCAATGCGCGATAGATGCATAAAAGCGCTTTCAAGCTCTTGACCGTGGTCGACAAAGACGAGGCCGCCCTCGAAATACATGTCCGGCTCGGCCAGTCGCACGACGCCCGGCGCCGGCGCCTTGATCGGCGTCCCCGAAGGCGCGGCGACATCGACCCCGCCATGCATGTTTTGCGGTTCACCGTTGAGTATGCGCTGCGAACCGAAAACGCCGGAAATGCGGCCCGTGACAGGCCAGGAAAACTCGGTCGCCCAAAACGGCTCCTCGGCGCGAAGGGCGCGCGCCGCTGATTTCTTTTCCTTGTCGGCGGCGATTTTTGCGAGCTGTTCCGCTGTGAAGCCTGAAACTTTGGACTGATCGAGCCCGTCAATGCGCTCGATCTTGAACTCCCGGTCGGCGACGTCGAGTGCGCGGCGGACCACGCTGCCGTCGTCCAGCGTCACGACGAGCAACGCCGAGGCGCCATGATCGCGTCCGAAACCGAGAAGGAACTTCCCATCGGCGCTGACCGAAACCGGCTCGCCGTCAAGACTCGCTTTGGCGCCCGGCAAAGTCTGGCCGCGCACGAGGCCACCTTGCGCAAAGCCTCCGGTAAGAATGACCGACGCCGCAGGATCGTCGAACACTTTCTGGCGCTCTTCGACGCTTTTCATCGCGCCATCAAAGCGCGCCTTTTTGGCGAGCCCCTCATCCCCTGTGGCCGTGACCGGAACGGCGAGAGGAGCCTCCGTGACGGCGTCAGGTTCGGCCGAGGCGCAACTGCACATCGCCGCAATCGCCGGCAGACACATGACTAATTTTCTCATCGCGATCGCCCCTACGCCATGCTCTCAAGATTTCGGTTTGTAGCCAAAGCCTGTCATCGCCGCTTCCGGAGAGGCGTAAGCCTCCTGCCGGTCGACATTCCAGTATTTCAGCGCTTCGAGCGGGATCTTCGCACCCGTCACCGCGCAGCGCACGAAACGCCCCGGGCGAATGACCGCGAATTCGGCATCGCGGTATTCAAGGACTGCCTCGCCGTCGCGGCTCTGCGCGCTACCGTCAAATGGGTTCATGGATTGAGTTTATCGCGGAGCAAGGGGGCGGGTCAAAGGCGGCGCGTCAGTCGAAAAGGCTTTTTTGCAGGGGCTTCTTCGCCGCCGGCGCTTTTCTCGAAGAGCTTTCACCGAGGACAGCCGCGCGCTCGCCATCCGCAAAAACCAGCGCGACCGCGCCGGCCATCGGCAGGTCCGCTGCCCGGCGGGCGAGCTTCCCGCCCTCCGATCTCACCAGCGCAAATCCGCGGTCGAGGACGCCGCGATAAGAAAGCGAGTTGAGAAGGCCGCCGAGCGCGGCGAGACGTTCGCGCGGTAAAATGAGAAGCGTCGCCCGCACGCTGTCGAGGCGCGCTGCGTCGCGAGCGAGCGCTCGCGCGAATTCCGCGGCGCGCTGGCGCAGGCGCTCGACACTGAGACGCTTTACGAGACCGTCCAGCGCGCCGTCGCGCCGCGCGCGCCCGAGCGAGAGAGCGTGCGGCCCAAAGCGCGAGGCCGTGCGCGCGAAACGGTTAGCCGCTTCCGAGCGGCGCGCGGCGAGGCCTGCCGCGAGACGGTCGCTGGCGCGGTCGAGGCGTTGCGCTGGGGCCCCAAGCACATCGTCAGGGCGCCCGAGGCCGCGCGCCGCCGCGATCATGCGGATACGCCGCTCTTCAAGTCGTCGACCTTCGGCGGCGATCATGCGGCGGTGCTTGTTGAGGACCTCCGCCAGAATTTCGGAACGCATCGGCACGGCTTTTTCCGCGGCCGCAGTCGGCGTCGGCGCGCGCAAATCCGCTGCGAAATCGATAAGCGTGGTGTCAGTTTCATGCCCGACCGCCGAAATAAGCGGTATGGCGCTGTCTGCAGCGGCCCGCACCACAGCTTCTTCATTGAAGCACCAGAGGTCTTCGAGGCTGCCGCCGCCGCGCGCGACGATCAGAACGTCCGGACGCGGAACGTCCCCGCCGGGGGCGAGCGCGTTAAAGCCGCGAATCGCCGCGGCGATCTGCGCTTCTGCGCCCTTGCCCTGCACCAGCGTGGGCCAGACGATGACATGGCGCGGAAACCTTTCACGCAGCCGGTGGAGAATGTCGCGGATGACGGCGCCCGACGGCGAGGTGACGACGCCGATGACATCCGGCAGGAAGGGAATCGGCCTTTTCCGCGCCGCGTCAAAGAGGCCTTCGGCCGCGAGCTTCTTGCGCCGCTCTTCCAGAATCGCCATTAGCGCGCCGGCGCCGGCGGGCTCGAGGCTGTCGATGACGATCTGGTATTTTGACTGACCGGGAAAGGTTGTCAGCTTTCCGGTCGCAACAACTTCCATGCCCATTTCCGGCGCGATCTTGAGACGCTGCGCCGTTCCTTTCCACATGACGCCGGAAATCGTCGCGTTCTCGTCCTTGAGGTCGAGATAAAGATGGCCCGACGCCGCGCGAGTGACGCGGCCAAGCTCGCCCTTGACGCGCACGAAGCCAAAGCCGTCCTCTATGACGCGTTTCACAGCCCCGGCGAGTTCGGAGACCGTATATTCGTGGATGTTGTGGGTTGATTGCGCCGCCATGGGGCGGTTAAAGCACGGTTCTGTTCCTGAAATGAAGTTGCGTAGAAAAACGGCCGCCGGGCGGGCGGCCAGAGCGACAAAGCGGGAGAGCTGACATGAATAAGCTGTTGTTCCTGAGCGCCGCGGGCATTGCGGGCGCGATCGGGTTTTCGTCGTTTGACTTTACTGCGGCCGGACCCGCGCCTTTCGTCGATCCGTCAGTCCTTGCCCGCGCCATGTGCGGCTCGACGCAGGACGCCGGATTGAAGAGGCGGCAGTTTTTCGCCGCGATCGGCGCAGCGCAGGCGGCGCAAGGAGAAGCGGCGCCCGCGTCTGACATCCTGAAGACGCCTGTTCCCGGCATCAGCCAGAAGATCACGACGGCGAGCCCCAAAGCGCAGGCGCTTTTCGACGCCGGCCTCGCCCATATGTGGAATTTCAACCATGGTGAAGCGATCAACGCCTTCAAGGCTGCGCAGGCAGAGGACCCGGATTGCGCGATGTGCTTCTGGGGCGAAGCTTTTGCGCTCGGCCCGAACATCAATCTGCCGATGGCGGACGAAGCGAACGCGCCCGCTTACCTCGCCTCGCGCGCCGCATTCGACCGCAAGGCGAACGCCAGCGACAAGGAGCGCGCGCTGATCGAGGCGCTGCAGGTGCGTTACGGCAAAAACGTTCCGGCAGATCGCGCGCCGCTCAACCTCGCTTTCGCCGAGGCGGTGGAGAAAGTCGCAGCGCAATTCCCGGATGACGATTTCATCGCATCAACCGCCGCCGAAGCGAATATGGACACGCAGCCTTGGGATTACTGGGAGGCGGACGGCCGCACGCCGAAAGGCCGCGCCGCGAAGACACTCGCGCTGCTCGAAAGCGTGCTGTCCCGCAACCCCGATTATCGACCGGCGATCCACCTTTACATCCATACGACGGAAGCGACAACGAATCCGTTTCGCGCCGTTCCGTATGCGGATCGCCTCGCCGCCCTGTCACCCGGCCTTGGGCATCTTATTCACATGCCGTCGCACACTTATGCGCGCATCGGCCGCTACAAGCAGTCGATCGATCTCAATATCGAAGCGGTCAAGGCCGACGAAGCGACGCTCGCGCTCGGTCCGCAAAGCCCGATGTTTGAGTTCGGCTATTACGTGCATAACGTCCATTTTGTGATGACGTCGGCGCAGATGGCGGGCGACAGCGCGACAGCGCTCGAAATGGCGAAGAAGCTCGACGCCAAGATCCCAGTCGATATGGCGATCGCTGTGCCGCTCGCCGCTCCCATAAAAGCCGCGCCCTATTACGCCATGGCGCAGTTCGCAGCGCCGGCGGACATATTGGCGCTTGAAGACCCCGGGGCCGAAGCGCCGTTCCTGCAGGCGGCGTGGCGTTACGCGCGCGGCGAAGCCTATGCGCGCCAGGGCGACGCCGCTGCTGCGCGCAAGGAAGCGCAGGCGATCGAAACGCTGCTCGCCGACGAGGATTTCAAGTTTCTAACCGATAACCTCATTCCGGCGCCGGACATCCTGAAAATCCAGCATCGCACCGTGATGGCCCGCGCCGCCGCCGCCGACGGAAATATGCCGCAAGCGATCACGCTGATGGAAGAAGCGGTCGCGCTGCAGAAAGGCCTCAACTACACCGAGCCGCCTTACTGGTATTATCCTGCGAAACAAACGCTCGCCGCGATGGTCCTGAAGCACGGGGACGCGGAACGGGCCGAACAATTGTTCGTCGAATCGCTCGCCGAAATCCCGAACAACGGCTGGGCCTATTACGGCCTCGGCGAAACCTATGGCGCTCAAAAGGACAAGGCGGCGAAGAAATACGCCGTAAGCCTGATGAAGAGCGCCTGGCTCGGAAAAGACAAGCCCTCGCTCGACAGGCTCTGACGCCTCGAACGGCGCCCGGCCCTTTACGCCTGGCGCCGTCCTCCGGCAGTCTTTCGCGCGCGTAGCGCGAAGGACCCGCCATGACCGCCGTCGATCCGAAGACCCGCGTTCTCCTAGACATGATCGCGATGCTCGGCGCGCCGCCGCTTAGCGAAACAACGCCGCAGCAGTTCCGGGACATGCGGGCGCGCAGCCGCGACATGCTCAACGCCGCTTGGCCGGAGCCGCCGCAGTACCGGACATTCTCCGTGGCGGGCGGCGCAGATCCGATTCGCGCGCGGCTCTATGACTATGACGCGGCGACCAACGAGCGACCGACGCTCGTCTATTATCATGGGGGCGGGTTCACATTCGGCGATCTCGACAGCCACGACCAGCTCTGCCGGCGCCTCGCCCGCGAAGGCGCCCTTCGCGTCATCTCCGTCGAATATCGTCTGGCGCCGGAAGCGCCCTTCCCGGCGGCCGTGGATGACGCCTGGGCGGCGATCACAGATATTTTGGCGCGGGCGGACGAACTCGGCGTCGATCGCACCCGCATTGGTGTCGGCGGCGATTCCGCCGGCGCCAATCTGGCGACTGTCACGGCGCGCCGCGCCGCGATCGAAGGCTCGCCGAAGATCCGGCATCAACTGCTCTTCTATCCGGTAACCCAGTCGGTTCGTTCAACGCCGTCGCGCGAGAAATTCGCCGATGGTTATTTCCTGACCAAGGAATCCATGGACTGGTTCGACGGCCACTATCTGCCCCGATCCGTCGATCGCGCCGATCCCCGCATTTCGCCTTTATTAGCGCCCGTGCCGCACGGCCTTTCGCCCGCCCTTGTCGTCACCGCCGGTTTTGACCCGCTTTGCGATGAAGGACGCGACTATGCGCGGGCGCTCAGCGATGCTGGCGTCGAGTGCCGCTATGTCGAGTATGCCGATCAGATTCACGGCTTCGTGTCGTTCTGCAATTTTTCTTCGGTCGCGGAGGCGGCGATTGCGGACGGGGCGCACGCCGTCAATCGGGCCCTGGGCTGAAAGAGGTTAGGATCACCGGTCGTCACTGGCCGCCGAAGGCGATCCAGAAATTGTTCATGACAATTAATCCGTTGATCGTGATCGCCAGCGTGAAAACTGCGACAACGATCCGGTGCGGAAACCAGAGCACCATCCCCGAAATGACAAGTTGCAAAAACAGCTTCGCCCCAATCCACCCGGATCCGTGAGCGTCCATGATAGCGCGCATCAACGGATTGGCCTCCTCAGCGCGGCCAAGTTCGATCGCGGCGATCGTCGATACGATATCGAGAAATCCTACTATGTTGTAGACAAACACAGCGGCAAGCGCGATTGCGCCGTTCCGCAGACCGGCACGCGCGTCGGCGGCCTGTTCCCCAAGGCTGCGCTGGCGCGGTCTTAGTCTGAACAGCGAAACCAAGCGGGCTCACCTTCCCGTTAACCGTGATGTGACCGGAATTCGCGGTGAAACGCGGCGCGAAACCGGACAAGTCGCGCCCGGCGATGATCGACGCAGCGCCGGACGGCGGCTAAACTGCAAAAAGCATGACGTCCGATTTGACGCATATCGGGAGGGCGGATCAGAACGGGGCGCCCCCGGCGGGCGCGCGCGCCCGCGAGGTTGCGCGCGCGCGGCTCTATCTGTTCATCGAGCGCGTCGCGCCGGCGGCCATTCTGGGCGCCGCGCCGCTGGCGTTCATTATCGCGATGGGCCTTTTCGATCTTTGGCGGTTCGCCGGCATGATGGCACACGCCGCGGCGCTGGTCCTTCTTATTGCGCTCGCGGTTGTTCTGTTCTGGCGCCGGCGGCCGCGGCCTTTCTGGCCGACGCGCGCTGACGCTCTCGCGCGGCTTGAGCGGGACGGGCTGATGCGCCACGAACCGCTGCGCGCGCTGGAAGACGCTCCCGCATGCGGTGCAAATGCGCTTTGGGAATCGCATCTCGACGAAGCGCGCGCACGCGCAACAACCGCCCGACTTTTCGCCCCGGCCCCAACGGCCAACAGCGTCGATCCTTACGGTTTGCGCTTTGCGGCGCTTGGAGTCCTTTTCATTGGCGCCATTGCCGCGGGCGGCGCTGCGCCCGGACGCGTCGCCGACGCATTCAAGCCGAGCGATCCGACAATCGCGCGCGGGGGATTTGCCGATCTCTGGATCGAGCCGCCGGCCTACACCGGTAAGGCGCCGGTCTATCTCCTTCGCGCATCCGACGCCCTTGGCGGCGCTCGCGATCGGATTGACGCGCCGGAGGGATCGATCGTTCGCATACAAACGAAACCAGGCGCCCGCTTCCGCCTGCGTCTCCGGACAGAAACGGAAACTGTCAGAGCCGCGCGCGAAGGTGGCGACCGGACTGCGCGCGCAAGTCTGACGCTCGCGCGGAGCGGCGCGCTGACTCTGTCAGCCGGCGGGCGTTCGACAAATTGGCCTGTCACCGTCCTTGAAGACCGCCCGCCGACGGTCGAGTTCAATCAGCCGCCGGCCCCGGATCGAGAAGGACGGCTGACGATCGCTGTAATGATCGATGATGATTATGGCGCGGACGCGGTCGCGCTTGAATTACGGCTCGACCCGAACCAGCCGCGCCCGATGGACGCCCCGGCCTTCGGCGCGGAGGTCGCTGAAAAGACCGAGATGATCGCGCTTGACGCGCTGAGGGGCCCGTCGGGCGTTCGCGCGGCGGCGATCGATCTGTCGTCGCATCCTTGGGCGGGCCTTTCGGTGATCGCCGCAGTCAAGGTGACGGACGCGGCCGGGCAGGAAGGAAGAACACCGGGCGCGGCGCTCAACCTGCCGGCGCGGGAATTTTTCAATCCGCTCGCCAAGGCCGTGATCGAGCAGCGCCAGACGCTCGCGGTCGCGCCCGCGGAGTGGCGTCGCGTTGAATGGGCGCTGAGCGGCATGACGCTGGGACCCGAGTTTTTCTTCGACCGACCGACCGGCTATCTATTGCTGCGGACCGCCATGTGGCGCGTGAACAAGCGCGCCAGCGAAGGTCACGATTCGACGGTCGAGGAGTTCTGGCCGCTCGCCTTGCAGCTCGAAGACGAGACATTGGAACTCGCGCGTCAACGTCTCGACGCAGCCCGCACGGCGTTGAGATCGGCCCTTGAGGAGGGCGCGCCTGACTCCGAGATCGAACGGTTGACTGAAAGCCTGCGCGCGGCGCTGCAAAACTATCTTGAGGCGCTCGCCCAGTCGGGTACGGATATTGACCCAAATGCGCCGCCTGCGGATCAAACTGTTACCGCCGCCGACTTGGACGCGATGCTCGATTCCGTCCGAGATCTTGCAAAGTCAGGCGCGGCGAACGCGGCGCGCCAAGCGCTAGCGGAACTTGAGCAACTCCTTGAGGGCCTGCGAGCGCCCGGCGGGTCGGGCGAAGGCCAGGCCGGTCAAGGCGGCCAACAAGCCCAAGGCGGCCAAGCAGGCGCCGTCGGCGATCTCATCGGGCGCCAGCGCGCGCTTTCAGACGAGACTTTCCGGCGCGGCGAAGAGCGAGGCGCGACCGGCGACGATCTTGCGGACGACGAAAGTGTTCTCGCCGGCGATCTTGCCAACCTCATGCAGTCAATTGAGGAAGGCGCGGAAGGCGACGCTGGCGGCAAAGCCTTGTCGCGCGCGCTATCGGCGATGCGCCGCGCTGAGGGCGCGCTGTCTGGCGAAGACTTCGACGGCGCGCGCGGCGCCATGGAGGAAGCGATCGCCAATCTCCGCGACGGCGCCGAGGAACTCGCCAAGGCCGCGCGAGCCAAAGCGCAGGCGTCGGAAGGCCAGGGCGGCCAGCCGGCGCGCGATCCGCTCGGAAGACCGGTAGGCGAAGCGACCGGCCAAGGCGTTGACCTGCCGGAAAAATCCGACGCCCAGCGCGCCCGCGAACTGCTCGAAGAACTCCGTCGCCGGCTCTCGGACGGAGAGCGCACGGAAGACGAGATAAAATATCTGGAACGTTTGCTCGAGCGGTTTTAGCGCAGCTCCGCGAGGAAATCGGGCTTGCGGCGTAGCGAGCGTCAGCGCGCAGGAACGAAAATTTATATTCCGATTTCACTCGCATTAGCAGGCGGTCGTCCGGCCTCCGAAGCCGTGGACTTCAATCCCGACCATCGATAGCTTCCCGCGACCTTCCGTAGGGGAACAAAATCTTTATGGCGAAACGCCTCTTTCAGATCATCATCATCGCAATGTTGCTTGGCGTCGCCGCCGGCTGGGTCGTTCATAATCGCGTCGGCGCGGAAGGGGCGGCGGAATTCGCCGCGGCGATGAAAATCGTCACTGACATTTTCCTGCGTCTCATCAAGATGGTGATCGCGCCGCTCGTGCTGACTACGCTGATTGTCGGCATTGCCCATATGCGGGACCCCAAGGCGCTCGGACGCGTCGGGCTGCGGACGATGCTGTGGTTCATCGGCGCGTCGCTCTTTTCGCTGGCGCTCGGACTTGTCATGGTGAACCTCATTCAGCCGGGCGCAGGCTTTGATGCGACCTTGCCCGCCGAAACTTCGGGCGCACCGTCGGCGGAAAATTTCACGCTCGCCAATTTCATCACCCATCTCGTACCGCGATCCATCATCGAGGCGATGGCGACGAATGAGATCCTGCAGATTGTCATTTTCTCGGTGTTCGCCGGCGTCGCGCTCGCAAAGCTCGGCGAGAAGGCGGCGAAGGTCGTCGAACTGACCGAGCAGGTCGCCTATCTGATGCTGAAGATCACTGAATATGTGATGTTGCTGGCGCCTTTCGCGGTGTTCGCCGCGCTCGCCGGGGTCGTCGCGACCAGGGGCCTTGGCGTCATCATCACCTATGGCAAGTTTGTCGGCGGTTTTTATTTATCGCTGCTGATTTTGTGGGCGGCGCTCGCCTTCGCCGGGCGTCTCGTCATCGGCAAACGCACGGGCGAGTTGATCGCTACAATCCGCGAGCCGGTCGCGATCGCGTTTTCAACGGCAAGTTCGGAGGCCGCCTATCCGAAACTCCTCGAAAAGCTTGAACGCTTCGGCGTTCCAAACCGCATCGCGAGTTTCGTTTTGCCGCTCGGCTATTCGTTCAATCTCGACGGATCGATGATGTATTGCGCTTTCGCGACGTTGTTTATAGCGCAAGCCTACGGGATCGAACTGACCGCCGTGCAGCAGGTGACCATGCTGCTGTTTCTGATGATTACGTCGAAGGGCATGGCCGCCGTGCCGCGCGCTTCGCTCGTCGTCATCGCCGCGACGCTCACCGCTTTCAATCTGCCGGCGGAAGGGCTTCTCCTGCTCCTCGCCGTCGATCAATTCCTCGACATGGGCCGCTCGGGAACCAATATCGTCGGCAATTCGGTGGCGACGGCGGCGGTCGCGAAATGGGAAGGCATGCTGAGCGAAAACCCGCTGCAGCCCCCGCTCGCCGAGCGCGCGCTCGACGACGGCGCGGCGGCGGCGGTGGCGTCAAGGAGAGGCTGAAGCATGATCGCGACTAGTTCGCGCCGATATGCTCGCCGATAAAAGTTAGGGACTTTTCGAGCATTTCAACGCGCGTAGTTTCGCGCGACAGCCAATGATCTTCGCCCTCAAGCGTCACATAGACCACCGGGCGTTTCGCGTCCTGAAGCGCTTTGCGCATCAGGACACTTTGGCCTGTCGGCACGATGACGTCGTCGGTCGACTCAATCAGCATGATTGGAGGCGTCGCACCGGACACCTGTTTAACGGGGCTAACCGCCGCCAGCGCATCTTTGTCCTTGAAAATGCTCCCAATGCGTTTGGTCCAATATTTTTCAACCGAGTCATTCTCGGAAGAAATTACCGCAGGCAAGTTCGAGACGCCGTTCACGCTAACAGCGCAAGCGTAGAGTTCCGGCGTCAGGGTTGCGCCGGCGAGCGCCGCATAGCCGCCGTAACTTGCGCCGACAATGCAAATACGGGCCGGATCGGCGGCGCCGGTTGCGATCAATTCCTTAACGCCTTCCGATATGTCGTCCTGCATCTTGCGGCCCCACTGACCATCGCCCGCGTTTCGGAAAGCTTCGCCATAGCCAAACGAACCGCGAAAATTAGGCTGATAAACGAGGTATCCGTTGGCGGCGTAAAAGCTGGCCCACCAATCGAAGCTGAGATTGTCGCGTGCGGCGGGGCCCCCATGCGGCAGGACGATCATAGGCCTTGCCCCCGAGGTCTCGCCGACTGGCGATGTCAAATATCCAGGAACTCTTGTTCCGTCTGACGCGACATAGTCGAATTTCGACCGAACAGGCTGAACGCGTCCATCGAGTTTCGGGTAGGCTGAACCGATGAGCGAAAGACTCTTCTTATCGGGCTCAAAGAGAAAGATCTGATCGGGATGGTCGGGATAGGCGACCGAGACAACGGCGCGCTTATAATCGCGAGACCAGGAAGTAATAGTTGCAGAGGCGTCCTTGAATGCTCGCTGCGCCTTGTCCTGCAGACCCTTCAGCGGCTCGGCCAGAAAACGCGTGCGGGGAAAATCGTCGGTGAAGCGTATTCCGCTGATGCGATCCGAATGCGGGTCGACGACAACGGCTGAAATGTCATAGCCCTGAACGCCTTCGCCGCCCGGTTTCAGCGCGCCGTTTGCAAGGTCAAGCCCGCGAAGAGCCATAAAGTTGCCGTTCTGCGCAAGACCTGCGAACCCTCCCGTCAATGTGGAAATGCCGACGTTGCTGATAGTGTCGAAGTCGCCTTTCTTGCTCTTGATCGAGGACTTTAATCCGAAACGTCCGGCCTCGTTCGGTGCGTAGAATTTTATTTCCTCTTTTGCGGCGGCGTAGTCGATGCGAAGAAGCGCTTCGCATTCGCCGTCGAGGACCCAGTCATATGTCCTGACGTCACCTGACCTTATTTGTTTCTCGGATCCGGCCAGAAGGTCGATCGAAAAGAGGGTTGCGCCCCCAGCGTCCGTCATTGCGATTGTTCGTGGATCGGAGGCGCCGAAGCATTCGATCGAGCCCGAGCCGAAATAGTAAAAATTGTTACGGGCAGATTTGAAGAGCACCGACTTCTTTTTTGCAGCGCGATCGATGACGAACCAACGCCAAATTTCATAAGTTTTCAGTCCGTCGCCGAATGATTCTTCTACCGCAGCCGAAACCAGCAACATGACGTGATCCGGCCCCGCCCAGACGAGGTCGCGCGCCTTTGCATCTTCAATGCCCATTCCGACAGGCGCGATTTTGTTCTCGATATCGATGAAGACAACCGCACGCCTGCCGTCTCCTAGAGACTGGATTTGCGCCAGCGTCTTGCCGTCCGGCGAGATCGAAGCCTCACTGACATGCGGCAGCGCGCCAAAGACGGCTGCATCGCGAATCTCGGAGGCGTCGGCACGCTCCGCGAATGCGCAAAATAACGCGGCGGCGAGCGAGGAAAGGATCAAAGCTTTCAAAGTGACTCCCCACAGTAATAACGAGACCACGCACTAGTGCACATTAGACAAGAGAGTTGTAGCGGAAACCGTACAGTCATGTGTAAGCGCTTTCAGCCACCAACAACGATTCCAGTCAGGTATCGTCGCTTCGCCGCGGGCGACCCTTTGTGCTTGCCAGCATCATTCAGAAGCGCCTCGCAGATAGGTCGTGTCCATTTGCCGGTCGGGCGTTTCGGGGCCAGCGGCTTTCCAAAGCGCGCCCACGTCAATTAGATGCGACGAGTTCGAGCCGCTTGGCCGGTCTGTCAAAAAGGTAGAACTCGGCGCCCTTGTTCGCGTAGTCGGCGCGGGCGATTATCCGCGTCCCGTCAGCCGATTTCGACACGATCGAAACGGCCGCCCCGGCGAGCGCTTTTTCGAGCGAGGCCTGCACCTTCTGGTCATCGGCGTCGACGTGATAGGGCCGGACGCCGCTGGCCGTTGAAACCTCAACTACGCGCGCTTTCGCTGCGCGCGCGTCGTAAAATACCCGGGTTACCGAGCCAGGCGCAGGCGCCGGCGCCGCATAGGTCGCCGTGTCGAGGTCGTAGTCATAGACCCGCCGCTCGCCGCTGATGGTGCGAAGCACTTGAATCGCGCGTGAATGCGCGCCAACGCCTAAGAACTGAATACCCTCAGCGACAACCGTGTCGCTGGGAATCGTCGCCACCTTTTTGAACCCTTTCCCGTTGACGTTGGCGGCGAGAATATCAACCGTCTTCGAATTCGCCGCCTGATCAATGCGCGCCACCGGCTGACCGTCGGCGGTAACGATCCAGTCGATCGTATTCTTGAGGCCGTCCGATCGCCGCTTCGAGTCACCGGTTTTGAGATTGGCTTCAATCAGCGAGTAGAGAAGTTCGTCCTCGCCCTGCTTCAGCCTGCTTGGTCCGCTGGGTTTGATCGCCGCATATTGGCGGGCAAACAGGGCCCGGTCGTTGTCGCTCGGAAGGGTAGCGATCAGCGCTCCAGCAGATGTAATCAGATAAAAATAGTCGTTGCCTTGCTCGTTTCCGAAAACGGTGCGGAATTCACCAGACAGGCGCGAGATCGACAGCCAGCGACTATAGGTGAGCGTCTTTAGGCCATCGACCGTATCGACGCCGTCCACCGCGCCGGAAATGCGCAACAAAATGTGGTCGTCGCCGCCCCATTCAAAGTCTTCGACTTCATTTTGCCCGAGCCCAACAGCTGCTGGTTTCGAGCTGACATCATCAACGGCGTAAATCGCAAAGGCCTTCTGCGCGCCGGCGTCGCGGAGCACCGCATAATGCTTACCGCCCGGCGAAATCTCGACGCCGTAAACTGTATCGGCCGCGGCCGCCGCAAAAGACGTCGACACAAGCGTCGCCAAAACGACGAGAAAACTGGCTCGGTTCATGTTAAACTCCCCCAAGTTCAGATGGGCTCAATGCAGCGATCACCATCTTATTTACCGGCTAATATAATCGACTATTGCTAAAGCGCCTAGGGGGCCCGGGTGCGCCGGGAACGCTCCAAGTCGGCGATTGCCTCCACGCGCCGCGCATTGGCGTCCCAGGTAAGGTCCTGTCGCAGGAGGCTGGCGCGCGCTTCGGCGCCGAGCCGTGCGCGCAATCCGGCGTCGGCGACAAGCGCATCGAGGGCGGCGACAAAGGCCGGCTGGTCGCCCTCGCGCACCAGGAGCGCTTCGTTCTCGGTCAGCACTTCACGTATATTCGGCGAGTCGGGCGCGATGATCGCGCGCCCGGCCGCCATATATTCCATGAGCTTCAGCGGCGAGGCGTAGGGCGTCACCGCCGGCTGCAGCGCGATGTCGAACGCCGCAAGATGCGCGGGCGCTGCTTCGCGCTGGACGACGCCGGTGAAAATGACCGCGCGCTCGACACCAAGGCCTTTCGCTTGGCGTTCAATCCCTGCGCGCGCATCGCCGTCGCCAACGATAAGAAGGGCGATGTCCTGTCGGCGCCGGTCGCCGAGAAACGCGACGACGCGGTCGAGCCCATGCCAGTCGCGCACAAATCCTGTGAAACCGAGAACGATTTTCCCGTCGAGACCGTAGCGCGATCGCACAGCCCGGCCGTCATGATCGGCCAGAAACGACGCCTCGACGCCATTGGGAATGACGGCAATCCGCTCCGGCGGAACGCCCACTGCTTCCACATGATGCGCGAGAACCCTTGTCACCGGAAGCACCCGGTCTGCAGCGCGCCAAATTGCGCTTTCGCTCGCTGCGGCGATCGATTTGAGCGCGAGCTTGCCATGGCGGGCGCGCTCGACCGCGAGTGGCGCGTTCACCTCGAGAATAAGAGGAACCGACATCGATCGCGACAACCGAACGCCGGCATGATGGAAGAGATTGTACCGCTCATAGAGAATGTCGGGCGAGAACGTTTTTGCGCGCGCCGCGAGCTTGAAGTAGGCCGGCGCCGAATAGGCGATTTCCGCAAGTTCATGGACCGCAGGCGGCAGGAACCTGCGCAAGCCTTGGCCCACCGCCGCATCGAGGAGTTTGTCCGCCGCCCGGGCATCGTCCGGCCCGACAATCGCGAGGTCATGACCGCGCCGGTTGAGAGCCTCGGTCAGCGCGCGAATATGCACCGCTTGCCCGTCTGCGGATTTGGTGCGGTGTGAATAGAGGATCTTCATCAGCCGCGGGTCTATAGGGCGGTTCGGAATTGGGGTGGTGGCCATTCCGCCGCAGCCACGTTTGTTGCGCCGCCGAGGGGGCCGTGCTATGCGCGCCCCAATTCGCGTCGAGGAGCCCGGCAGGCCTGCCGCTTGGCTCCAATTTCGCTGTAAATTCAATGGACTAGGCGCCCTATTCCCTGGCGCCGGACCGTACGGGAGCAACGGGCCGACTTATGCCTGCGGATACCCCTTCAACGAGCGCTCCCTCCACCGCCCCGATGCGGATGGCCGGCCCGGCCGCCCGATATGCTGAAGCGCTTTTCAACCTGGCGGCTGATGGTAAGGGCCTTGAGCAAGTCGAGACGGACCTGAAGGGCCTGAGCGCCGTGATCGCCGGGTCCGCTGACCTGCGAGCGATGTTGAAGAGCCCGGTTTACGCCGCCGAGGACAAAGCGCGTGCAATCGAGGCCATCGCCGCCAAGCTCCACCTTTCGGCCCTGACGAGGAACTTTCTCGGCGTCGTCGCGAAGAACCGGCGCCTGTTCGCGCTTGATGAAATTGTTGCCGCTTTCATGCAGCGCCTCGCGGCGCATCGCGGCGAGATTTCCGCCGAAGCGCGCTCGGCCGCCCCCCTCAGCGCCGATCAGGCAAAGCGCCTGCGGGGCGAAATCGAGCGCGTGATAGGCAAAGCCGTCAACCTGACTTTGAAAGTCGATCCCGAACTACTCGGCGGCATGGTCGTCAAGGTCGGTTCGACGATGATCGACTCTTCTCTCAAGACAAAACTCAACCGGCTTAAATCCGTGATGAAAGAGGCGCGACGCTAATGGAACTTAATGCTGCGGAAATTTCGAGCATTCTGAAGCAGCAGATCAAGGACTTCGGCAAGGACGCCGAAGTCTCGGAGATCGGCCAGGTGCTCTCGGTCGGCGACGGTATCGCGCGCGTGTTCGGTCTCGACCAGTGCCAAGCCGGCGAGATGGTCGAGTTTTCGAACGGCGTCAAAGGCATGGCGCTGAACCTTGAGACCGACAATGTCGGCGTCGTCATTTTCGGCGACGACCGCGCCATCGGCGAGGGCGACACCGTCAAGCGAACGAAATCGATCGTCGACGTACCGGTTGGCAAGGGCCTCCTCGGCCGCGTCGTCGATCCGCTCGGCAATCCAATTGACGGCAAAGGGCCGATCGCGGCGACCGAGCGCCGCGTCGTTGACGTCAAGGCGCCGGGCATCCTGCCGCGCAAATCCGTGCACGAACCGGTGCAGACCGGCATCAAGGCGATCGACGCAATGATCCCCGTCGGCCGGGGCCAGCGCGAGCTGGTGATCGGCGACCGCCAGACCGGCAAGACCGCCATCTGCATCGACACGATCCTCAACCAGAAGGCGATCAACGCGTCGGGCGACGAAAAGAAAAAGCTTTACTGCGTTTACGTCGCGATCGGCCAGAAGCGGTCGACCGTCGCGCAGATCGTCAAGACGCTCGAGGACAACGGCGCGCTTGAATATTCGATCGTCGTCGCGGCGACCGCGTCGGAGCCCGCGCCGTTGCAGTTCCTGGCGCCCTTCGCAGGCTGCGCCATGGCGGAATATTTCCGCGACAACGGGAT
>CAZHUI010000033.1:0-31097 GCA_964535605.1 uncultured Caulobacterales bacterium | reverse complement strand
TGGGAGACGGACGCGTCGCTTCGCTATACGTTTATCTCAGCCCGCGCGCGCGACATCACAGGCGTAGATCATGAAAATCAGATCGGCGCGCAGCTGGGCGCCAATCGCAGCGGTGGCTCGTTCGAGGACCTTCGCCGCTATCGTGAAACGCTTGAACAGCGCCGGCCTTTCAAGGACGAAATCAGCGAATTGTCGACGCCGGAAGGCGAGGCGCTCTGGATCGCCCGCAGCGGCAAGCCGGTCTTCGACGCCGAAGGCCGTTTCACCGGATATCGCGGCGTGGCGCGCAACGTCACCGCTGAAATAAAGGCGCGAAACGAAGCCGAGCGAAACCGGCGCATGCTGGCGGAAGCGAACGCCCGCCTTGAACAGACGGTCGCCGACCGCACCGCCGAGCTGCTCAACCGCAACGCCATGCTTGACGAGGTGATATCGTCGATGGCGGACGGGCTCGCCGTTCTCGACGACGATCTGCGTATCGTGACGGCGAACGCGAAGGCCGCGGCACTTTCCGGCCTGCCGTCGATTTCATGGCGCAAAGGCGAGAACATTGTGCCGCTCGTTCGCCAATGGATTGAAGACGGCGCTTATCCCTATGGATCGATCGCCGATTATCTTGAGGATCTTGAGGTCTCGCTCGAAAACGCCGGCATCTTCAGGATCGTGCGAAACCAGAAGGACGGCCGCGTCGTCACCGAGAATATCCGCCGGCGCCCGAGCGGCGGCTATGTTGCGACCTACGCCGATGTCACCGCGATCAAGCAGCGCGAACAGCAGCTGGAACAATTGACCATCGAACTGACGGCCGCAAAGGAGGGCGCGGAAGCGGCGGCGCAGGCGAAAGCCGCGTTCCTGGCCAATATGAGCCACGAAATCCGGACACCGATGAACGGCGTCGTCGGCATGGCGTCGCTCCTCCTCGACACCGGTCTAACCCCGAAACAGCGCGAAATGGCGCAAGTGATCGTAAATAGCGGCGACAATCTTTTGACAATCATCAATGACATCCTCGACTTTTCGAAGCTTGAGGCGGGCAAGATGCAGATCGCCGAGACGCCGTTTGATCTGCGCACGGCGGTCGAGGACGTCGTCGCGCTTTTGAACGCCAGCGTTCAGCAGAAGGGTCTTGAGCTGATCCTCCGGTATCAGCCGGCGCTCGGACAAAGTTTTATCGGCGATCCGGGCCGCATCCGGCAGGTCGTCACGAACCTGCTCGGCAACGCCGTTAAATTCACGGACAGGGGCCATGTCCTCGTCACTGTTTCCGGCCGCCGCCGCGGCGAGACCGCCGACGTCGAGATCGCGGTCGAAGACACGGGCTGCGGGATACCGCAGGACAAGCTCGAAACCATTTTTCACGCTTTCGAACAGGCCGACAATTCCGCCGCGCGCCGTCATGACGGGACAGGTCTTGGACTTGCGATCACGCGCCAGCTCGTGCGGGCGATGGGCGGCGAAATTGACGCCGAGAGCAGCGTCGGCGCCGGATCGCGCTTTGTCGTCCGCGCGCCGCTTCGCATTGATCCCGCGGCGCCGGCGATTGCGCCCGACGCCGTCGAGATCGTCGGCGCGCGCGTGATGATCGTTGATGACATCGCCGTCAATCGCGACATTCTGATCGAGCAACTGACATCGTGGGGACTGCAGCCCGAAGCCTTTGCGTCTGGGCAAGCGGCGCTCGCCGCCGCCCAGCGCGCCGCTAAGGAAGGACAGCCGTTCGATCTTGCGATTCTCGATCACCAGATGCCTGAGTTGGACGGCGTCGAACTCGCACGCCGGCTGCGCGCGGATCCGGCGACGATCGCGACGCCGCTCATCCTTCTGACTTCGTCCGGACGCAAGGGCGCGCCGGAGGGGCCGGCGGACGCGCTTTTCGACGCCTATCTCGTCAAACCGGCCCGCAGCTCCATGCTGTTCGACGCCGCCGTCGCCTGCCTGCAAGGGCGCGCCGTCGAAAGGGCGCATGAAGCCAAAGCGATGCTAGGAGGCGGCGGTGACGACAATCTCCTCGCCGGCGTCCGGGTGCTGGTCGCTGAGGACAATGTGGTCAACCAGCTCGTCATCTCATCCATGCTGACAAAGCTCGGATGCATCGTATTAATGGCGTCGAACGGCGCCGAAGCGGTCGACCTCTTCGAACGCGATCGTCCCGATGTTGTACTGACGGACATTTCAATGCCCGTGATGGACGGGGTCGAAGCCGCGGCGCGCATCCGGAAATTGCAGTCGGGCGCTGGGATAGTCGTTCCCATCATCGGCGTCACCGCGCATGCGATGGCCGATGACCGCCAGCGCTGCATCGACGCCGGAATGGACGATCATTTGCCGAAGCCGGTCAAGCCGGCCCCGCTGCGCAATCTGCTGCTTCGCTGGCTAGGCGCCGCCGCCCGCAAACGCGAAGTTTCCTGAGCGCGCGACACCGGCCGCCGGGTTGGCGTCGCCTTCTTCCGTCTGCATGCGCCAGAGGCGTGCATAGAGCCCGTCCGCGCGCAGCAGGGCTTCATGATCGCCCTGCTCCACGACGCGGCCCTTGTCGAGCACGATGATCTTGTCGGCGCGCGCGATCGTCGAGAGGCGATGCGCGACGGCAATAGTCGTGCGCCCTTTTGAGGCTTCGGCGAGCGCCGACTGCACCTCTTCCTCTGTCCCGGAATCAAGCGACGACGTCGCTTCGTCGAGGACGAGGATTGCCGGGTTGAGGAGGACCGCCCGCGCGACACCGACGCGCTGCTTTTCCCCGCCGGATAGCTTCAAGCCCCGCTCGCCGACACGGGTGTCGAACCCCTGCGGCAGGCTGGCGATAAAATCGCCGAGCTGCGCCCGCCGCGCCGCTTCGAGGATATCCGCCTCGCTCGCGTCCGGCCTTGCATAGGCGAGATTGAAACGAAGGGTGTCGTTGAACAGCACGACTTCCTGCGGAACGAGACCGAGCGCCGACCGGAGCGAGGACTGCGTGACCGCGCTGATATCGACCCCGTCGATCAGAATGCGTCCCGCTGCAGGATCGTAAAAGCGGAAAAGCAGTTTCAGGATCGTCGACTTGCCGGCGCCGCTTGGTCCGACGATCCCGACATAGGCGCCGCCGGGAATGTCAAAGCTGACGCCGTCGAGCCCTGCGTCGCGACCTTCATGAACGAAGCTGACATTCTCAAACCGGATCGAGCCTCTGCCCGCCTCCAGCGCCGCGGCGCCGGGGCGGTCGGCGATCGCCGGTTTGAGGTCGAGAAGCTCAAAGAGCTTCTCGATATCGACGGCGCCCTGTTTGATCTCGCGCCACGCGAATCCGAGAATATTCAACGGGCGGTAGATGTTTGTCAGCATCAGGATGACCGCGGTGATATCGCCGGGTTTAAGCGACCCGTCGCGAACCCCAAATCCCGCAATCAACGCCGCGGCGAGGAGGCCCGCCGTCATCACGAATTCCTGCACGGCGTTCAGCAGCGACAGGGACTGCATCTGCACGACGTAGCGGTCATTGTAGACCTGCATCGCCGCGTCATAACGTGACGTTTCGCGTTCTTCGGCCGCGAACGCCTTCACCGTTTCGAAATTCGTCATGGTGTCGGCGGCGATCGCCCGAAGGTTCGTGTCGGCTTCGTTCATCAAGCGCCGCTGCACGTTGCGCCTCTCGGTGATGAGCACCGTGAACACGATATAGACGAAGATCGTCGCGACCGCCGCCGCCGCGAGTTTCCACGAATAAAGCGCGGCCATGACGGCCGCCGCGAGCGCCAGCTCAATAATTGTCGGACCGATATTGAAGGCGAGGAAGCGCAGCAGGAATTCGATCGCGCCGGCGCCCCGCTCGATGATCCGGTTGATGGCGCCCGCGCGGCGGGTCAGATGAAACTGAAGGGCCTGCGCCTGCGCGTGGCCGAACGCCTCGACGGCGACAGCGCGGTTCGCCTCCTGCGTCACACGCGCGAAAAAAGCGTCGCGCGCCTGCGGCAGCCCGTTGGAGAGAAAACGCGCCGCCGCGAAGAGGATGAAGAAAGCGACAAAAGAAGGGGTTGCCGCGCTTGCCCCCTGCCCTTCCGCGACACGGTTGATGCCGTCGCCCAGAAGCACCGGCGCGCCGACCGCCAGCACCTTTGAAACAAGGGTCACCAACAGGGCCAGCGCCATGCGCGGACGCCAGCGCGCGAGCGCCGGGCGCCAGAGAATTCGCATCATCCGTGCGATGACCGAGCCGAAATTCTGCGGCTTCGGCGCAATTTCATCAAAAGGCGTCATGGCGCAGCCGCTTTCCCTGTCGGCGGGCGCGAATTCGGGCGTCGGTTCATAATGTCCTGTTAACCTGTCTCAGAGCTCATTCGCAAACGCTCCCTTGTTAACCCGGCGTGAGCGATACCCGGCTTAGGGTCGGCGGAGACAACGCATCGGGAGACTGCGTGGCGAATCAGACGGACGACCGTATGACCCGGCGCCTATCCGCGCTCGCAGCCGCAAGGCCGGTCGAGGCCGGCGCCATGGCGAAAAGTCTTCGCAAGAAGAAGCGCGGCGCCGATCGCAAGACGACTTACCGCTTTGGGCGCGTGTTGAACGGCAATCGCGAAGAACATGCCTGCATTCTGCGCGATCTCAGCGATACCGGCGCGCGCGTCGTCTTCGAGGGCGAAGCTTCGCTGTCGGACGTCGTCACTTTGCGGATCGAGCTTACCGGCGAGCGCCGGCGCGCCCGCGTCGTCTGGCAAAAGGAACGCGAAGCCGGACTGCTGTTTGACGCCGACTAAAGATCGCCGCGGATCAGCTTCATCACGCCGGAAAAATCGAGATCGTCCTTGCCGGCCGCTTCCATCAGCGCGTACAGCGCCTCGGCCTGCGCGCCAAGCGGGGTCGCTGCTTTCGCCGCATGCGCGGCCTCCTGCGCGAGGCGCATGTCCTTCAACATCATCGCCGCGGCGAAACCGGGTTTGTAGTCGCGGTTTGACGGCGCATTCGGCACCGGGCCCGGCGCCGGGCAATAACTCGTCATCGACCAGGACTGGCCGGACGCGGTCGACGCGATATTGAAGAAAGTCTGCGCATCAAGCCCGAGCCTGTCGGCGAGATTAAAGGCTTCGCAGGTCGCGATCATGGTTATGCCAAGCAGCATGTTGTTGGCGATCTTCGCCGCCTGTCCGTTGCCGGCGGCGCCGGCGTGAAAAATATTCTTGCCCATTTTTTTCAGGACCGGCTCCGCGCGCGCGAACGCGGACGCCTCCCCGCCGACCATGAAAGTGAGCGTGCCCGCCGTCGCGCCGCCGACGCCGCCGGAAACCGGCGCGTCGAGCATGGAGAACCCTTTCGCCTTCGCGCTGGCCGCAACATCGCGCGCCGACTGCACATCGATTGTCGAGGAATCAATGAAGAGCGCGCCGGGCTTTGCGTGCGCGATGACGCCGTCCTCGCCGGTATAGACCGCGCGCACATGCTTGCCCGCCGGCAGCATGCTGACGACGACATCGGCGGCCTTCACCGCCGCGGCGACGGTCGGCATGCGCGCGCAGCCGGCTTCCACCGCCTTCGCCGCCGCCTCGGCGGAGAGGTCGAAGGCGCCGACGTCAAAGCCGCCCTTGGCGAGGTTTGCGGCCATCGGGCCGCCCATATTGCCAAGGCCGATGAAAGCAATCGTCGTCATCTGCAGTTTTCCTCTTCGCATTGGGGCGCAAACATTGAAGCCTACGCGCCTACTCCGCCGGAATTGTCGCCGCCACGCTGGCGCGTGCGCCAGCGCTCGTCGCGAACGCGGCGAGCTTGGGCCTACTTGCGAGCCAGTCCACTGACGAAAAGCGGAACTGCGCATAACCGATCAGCGAAACAAGCGCGATCGCTGACAAATCGAAGCCGGCCGCGATATCGTCGAGATGCGCTTCCGCCCAATCGAATACGGCCTGCGCCTTGTCGGTCTGATCGGCCGCCCATTCGGGCCACCGGCGTTCTTCAGGCCGCAAGCGAAGCTCGTACATCGCCGACACGAGCGCTTCGGTCGCGCCGGAAAGAACCGCGTGCCGGTTAAAACAGGCGATCCGCGCGCTCGCGCCCTTCGGCACGATCGAGCCTTTGGCCGCCTTGTTGAGGAGTTCGACGATGACGCGGCTGTCGATGAAGATGTCGCCGCCGTCCGTCTTTAGCGCCGGAACGCGCCGCAAGGGATTGACCGATGCGCCATAGGCGCGATTGGGCTGCGTCGGCTTTACGACGGTTGGAACGAGGTCGATTTCGCCATCAACGCCGAGTTCAATCGCGGCGATTCTGACTGTCCGCACGAATGGCGAGGTCAGCGATCCATAAAGCTTCATGGCAGGCTGAGCTCCGCCGGTCCCAGCGGCTCGAAATACCGGTCGATGTCGCGCTCGCTGACGCCGTCCAGCGCCGCCGGCGACCAGCGCGGGTTTTTGTCCTTGTCGATGATCGCCGCGCGCACGCCTTCGAAAAAGTCATGTCCCTCCATGACGCGGCGCACCATCCGGAATTCCATTCTCATGCCCTCGTCGAAATCGAGGAGCGCGCCGCGCCTTAGCTGTTCGAATGTCAGTTTCAGCGATGTCGGCGACATGCGCGCGAGAATACGCAGCATGTCGCCCGCGACATCATGGCCGTCCGCTTTCAGGCCGACGTAAAAACTGTCGAATGCGTCGAAACCGGCGAACAGTTTTTTTAGCGCCGGCCGGATCTGATTGACATGGGCCTCGCCCGGATCTCCGGCGAAGCCGTCCAGCACCGCTTCAATATCCGCATGCGGATGACCGCCGAACGCAAGACCCAGCAATTCGCGCTCCAAGGCCGGGATTTCGGCGGACGGCGTATAATGCGTCGCAACGCCCGCGGCCATGCAGTCCGCCGCCTTCGCCCGCGCGCCTGTGAGGCCGTAATAGAGACCGAGCCCGTCATGCAGCCGCGGTAGAAAATGGCCGCCGCCGACATCCGGGAAAAGTCCGATCCCCGTCTCGGGCATCGCGAACAGCGTGCGGTCGCCAGCGACCCGAAAATCGCCATGCACGGAAACCCCGACACCGCCGCCCATGACGATGCCGTCGATCAGCGCGACATAGGGTTTGGTGAAATGATGGATCAGCGCGTTCAGCCGGTATTCGTCACGGAAGAACTCGCACGCCCCGGCCGGGTCCTTGTGCGCATTGTCGTAAAGCCATCGAATATCGCCGCCCGCGCAGAACGCCTTTTCGCCAGCGCCCTTGATCAGGACGGCTTTCACCGCCGCAGACCGCTCCCATTCGATCAGTTGCGCGCGAAGGCCCCGGACCATCTCCCAGGTGAGCGCGTTCAACGCTTCGGGACGATTGAGCGTCACAACGCCCCATTCGTTAACCCGTGAAAACAGGACGTCGAGGGTCATGACCTTATTCGCCTCCGCCGCTTTGACGCACGTCCAGCGCGACGGTTGCCAACGCCGAACCCGGCGCAGCATAATGGAAAAAGAACCGACGCCGAGGCCGCATGATCAATACAATCTCCAGACTGCTGGAACCAGCCGAAATCTCGAAGTTGCTTCAGATAGCCGCCGGCGCGGCCTTCGTCGACGGCAGAATCAGCGCGCCCAACAACCCGTCAAAAAACAACCGCCAGCTTGACGTGTCGTCCGCGCCCTATGCGGAGTCTTCGACAATTCTCGGCCAAGCGCTGCAGCGGAACCCTGAATTTATGGGCCTCACCTTTGCACGTCGTTTCGCCCCGCCGATGCTTTGCCGGTACGAGAAAGACATGGCTTACGGCGCGCATCCGGATTCGGCCTATGTCAATACGCGCATGGGCCCTTTGCGCTCGGACGTCTCGTGCACGATCTTTCTGGCCGACCCCGCGAGCTATGAAGGCGGGGCGCTCAAAATTCACCTCGGCGATCGTCAGGTCGATGTGAAACTTCCAGCGGGCGACGCCGTCGTTTATCCGTCGACGACGATCCATGAGGTGACGCCAGTGACCGCCGGCGTCCGCCTTGTCGCGATCACGTTCATCGAGAGCCAGATCAGCGACGAGACCAAACGAAACCTGCTGTTCACGCTGAACGAAGTCGCCGCGCTTGAAGGCGGCAATATGGACTGGCGCAACCGCGTCCAGCTCGAACATGTCCGCCACAGCCTTCATCGCATGTGGTCGAGCTGATCGTTCGACGTCGCCGGCGATATCAAGGCGTTATCGCGCGCTGAATTCCGGCGCGCCGAGCTTTTCCAAGGCTGCGCGCGCTGCAGGATGGCGGGCCGCCAAGCCTTCAAGCCAGACAAGCCCGGCGTTGATCTCCGGGCCGAAATTTTGGCGGGCCTCCTGCAAAACCTCCGCCCGAAGGCCGGGCGAAAAATCATATTGCTGAGCCTTGGAATAGGTCCGCATGTCAGGACCCAGGGTCGCCGCGCGCGCCTTCTCAAGATCAATCTCAAGTCCGAGATGGGCGGCCGCGGCCATCAGCGACGGCGCCGGCGCAGCGAGGAACTGGTCAAAATTCACGGGCAAGCAGCGCCCGTCATCCGGCGCGGCGCCAAAACTGACGGCTTCGCAAATCCAGGTGAGTGCCGCGAGCTGGCCGTCTGAAAGCGAAAACGCCGGCGGCGTCTCAATGCCGACATTGCGCAGGCGTTTCCGGCGCAGTCCCGCAAAGGCCTTCATATCGACGCGATTGTTTGGCCCGCCTAGCATCGTCGCGATAAAGACTTCCGGCTGAACGAAGACGAACAAGGCGCGCAATTGGGCGTCGGATCGCAACAAGGGCGCCGCGAGGTCCGTGCAAATGCTCGAGGCCTTCACGACCGACGGCGCGGCGCCATGCGCAAAGCACCGCAGGAACAGCCTCAGCCGTTCCTCCGCCTTGAGCGGCGCCACGGTCGATGCGCCGGCGCCGGTGTCCGACAAAAGCTCTGCAAACGTTCGCAGCACGAGAGGCTCGCGCACCGCGCGTGAACCCGACGCAGAAGCGATCAGCCGGGAAATCAGCGTCGATCCGCAATGACCCTGATGGAAAATCAGGTTCGGGAGGCGCGCCGGCAACTCCGATGCAGCCGCATCGAAGTCCGCCAATGCGACCGTCGATTTCCCGGCGGCCTGAGGGAGAATCCGCTGATCGAGAAAGGCGGCGTTCGTAATTGCGCCGGGTCCAAGCGCGACGATCGTCACCTGCCCGGCCGCGGCGTCATAGTGAAAGGGAAACACGGCGGCGGAGGCGAGCGCGTCGCGCAGCGCCTGATGTGCGGCGTTCATTCTTCAGATCGCAGCGGCTTCGGACGGGCGGCGCCTGTCACGCCTGATACTCGCGCAGCAGGTCCCGCGCGACGATCACGCGCATGATTTCGTTCGTGCCCTCAAGGATCTGGTGGACGCGCACGTCGCGCAGCATCCGCTCCAGCGGATAATCACGCAAGTAGCCGTACCCGCCGTGAATCTGCAGCGCCTCGTTGACGATGTCGAAGCCCTTGTCAGTGACAAGCCGCTTGGCCATCGCGCAGAATTTCGTTGCGTCAGGCGTTTTATGGTCGAGCTTCCACGCCGCCTGATAGAGGAGAATGCGCGCGGCCTCCAATTCTGTCGCCATGTCGGCAAGCTTGAACTGCAGGGCCTGTTGCTCGTTGATGCGCTTGCCGAAGGCGCGGCGTTCATTCGCGTAGTCGAGCGCCGCTTTCATCGCCGCCGAGGCGGTGCCGAGCGAACAGGCCGCGATGTTGAGGCGTCCTCCGTCAAGGCCCATCATCGCGAATTTGAATCCGTCGCCCTCCTCGCCGACGCGATTCGAAACGGGGATGCGGCAGTCCTCGAAAGTGACGATCGCGGTCGGTTGGGAATTCCACCCCATCTTGCGCTCATTGGCGCCAAAGCTAAGGCCCTTTGTGCCCTTTTCGACGAGCACGGTCGAAATGCCTTTCGGCCCTTCCCCGCCGGTGCGCACCATCACGACATAAAGGTCCGTCACACCGGCGCCGGAGATGAACGCCTTCGACCCGTTCAGCAGGTAATCATCGCCGTCGCGCACAGCACGTGTCTTCAGCGACGCCGCGTCGGATCCCGATCCCGGTTCCGTCAGGCAATAGCTGGACAGGAGTTCCATCGTCGTCAGTCGCGGACAATATTTCGCGCGCAGCGCCTCCGACGCGAATCGGTCGATCATCCACGAGCACATGTTGTGGATTGAAATGTAAGCAGCGGTCGATGTGCATCCCGCCGACAGCGCCTCGAAGATCAGCGCCGCGTCGAGGCGGCCAAGACCCGAGCCGCCGACGTCCTCGCGGGTGTAAATGCCCGCAAGCCCGAGCGCGGCGGATTTCCGGATGACATCGACGGGAAAGTGCTTTTTTTCGTCCCACTCGGCGGCGAAGGGCGCGAGTTCCTCGGCCGCGAAATTGCGGGCCATTTCCTGAATGGCGGCCTGTTCTTCGGTCAGCGCGAAATCCATGGCCTATTCCTTCTTGTCGTCCTCATGCCCTTCAAGCGGCGTTCCGTTGAACCCGGGCATTCCCGGCAAAGGGTGATCGCGCTCTTCGGTCAGCGGCGTCATCGGCCCGTGCCGGCCCTGACGGTGCGTGTACCAGCGGAACGCGACATACGCGACCAGCAGCGTGACCGCGGTGACCGGCAGCCAGACCTTCGCACGCTCGCCCGCGACTTCGCCGCCGACGTGAAAGAGCGTGAACATAATAGCGACATACATCGCGGCAGTCAGAATGAGCACCACGACATATTTGGCGTAATTCGCCTTGAAGAACCCGCAAGCGACATAGGTTGGAATGCGCGTGCCGGGAACGAAGCGCGCGGTCAGCATCGTCTGCAGGAATTCCTTGCGGACAAGATCGCCCGCGACCGAGACGCCCGGCTTTTCCGCGAAGCGGTGCGCCCATTGGTACCGCCGCGCCAGCCGGCCGATCCAGTATTTCCAGGCGTCCGACGCGACAAGGCCGGTCATGATCGCCGCGATCAGAAAAGACGTCGGCGCAAGGCCGAGAATAGAAGCCGTCGCCGCGCCGATGACGGCGGCGTCCTCCTGAATGAACGGCAGCAGGAAAATCGACAGGTACAGCGCCCAGCCGGTCAGCTGCGCGATATCTTCCGGAAAAAGGCCGAACAAGCAGTCGCTCCTAATACGCGCCCTTTTGGGGAAGGCCGTCGGTGATGGTGTAATAGTCGCCCTTGTCGGCGACGAAAATGTGCTCTTTGAGCGCAAGCCCGGTCGGGGCGTCGATGGCGCCGGCGGCAATCGCGATACGGTGACCATGGTCGGGATGTTTGTCGGCCTGCCAGAACAGGGCGGAGCCGCAGTTCCGGCAAAATCCGCGGCGGACGAGATCGGACGACCGGAACCAGCCGACGCCGGCCTCGCCTTTCGTGAATTTCAGCGTCTCGGCGTCGACATTGACCGAGGCCCAATAATGGCCGCTCCAGCGCCGGCATTGGCCGCAATGGCAAGCCTCGGCGGAAGATCCGTCGCGCCTGGCGCTGAATTCCACCGCGCCGCACAAACATCGCCCGGAAAAATCGCTCATGGTCGCCTGCAATCCTCCCGGTCTCATGCTCGCGCGTCAGGCGCTCAGTTTCGCCATTAGCCCTGCGAGCCAGGACCGGTAGCTCTCGGCGCCAAGGTCGAGATCGGAAGCGGCGGCGACAACCGCCCGGATTTCCTCCTCAGTCTCGTTTTCTGCGAGCAGCAGCGCAAGCTCCCGCGCCGCCTCTTCGCGGCGCGGCGCCCAATCTGTGATCATTTCGCGCGCGGCCCCTTCAATACCGCCGGCCTCGGCGATTGTGTGCGCGTTCATGTATCCGCCGAGCATTGCAAAGGTCGCCGGGTAACGCGTCTTCAGCCCAGCCCGGACATTGTCGAAATTGCCGAGCGCCTCCGCCGCTTCCCGCCCCGGGGACAGGGGAACGCGGTCTTCGGCGGGAAGCGCGCCCGTCCGGCGCGGACTATTGAACGATCGCCAGATATTGAAGGCGATCAGGCCGAAGATCACGACGGCCAGAAGCTCGAGGATATAAATCATTGAAAGGCGCTTCTCAGCCGTTCACGCGCAGGAGCCGAATATCAATTTCCCGAGTCACGTAAGTCCACTCCCGGCTCGCCCTAAGCTGTTCAAGGAGCCCGTTGAACAGGATTTCATGCTCCGGAGCAAACTCAAACCAGGTCAGGAAATCAAACGGTTCTCCCAGATCCCGGCAATGATATAGTTTCCTTGCGATTTCAGGGAGATAGCGAATACCGATCGAATGATGGCGCGATTGTTCCTCGAAGATCGTCCGGCGTTCGTCTTGCGCAAGCGCCCACCAGGTCTCTGATTTTGAGATAGGGATCAGCGCGGCCAGAGTCGCCTCCGGCCGCCCGAGCCCCTCTTGCACCGACCGGAGCGACTTTACTTCTGCGCCAGTGGCATAGCGGACATTGCTGGCGACTCCGCGCAGCGTCGCAGAGGCGACTGGGTCGGCTCCGCCGCAGACAACGCTGAGAAATCCTTCGAGGCCACTTGCGGGCGCCCCAGCAAGGATATTTGCGCCGACGACTTGCCACTCACCGGCGCCAGTGAATTTGAAAGCTGTCAGGTTTTTCATGCCGGCCGCACATTGTGCTTCGCCCCGGTGTCGGACTGAATACTGCGGACGTAAAATCGCAATCTCGTCAGCGTCTTCGCGCCTGGCCGTTATACGGCGGGCGTCAGAATCGAAATAACGGCCGCCATCCCGAACGCGACCGAAAAAGCGCTGCGCCGGGTCAGCGGCTTGAAATAGACGGCTGAAAGGAACCCGAGGAGTCCAAAAATAAACCATGCGACGGTCAGTGCCGATAGTCGGCCTTGCCCTGTTTGGCTAACAAGCGCGACAGCCTTGGTAACGCCGGAGGCGTCCCCGTTGATCAGAAAATCCACGGCCGCCGCGCCAAAGGCGCCGGCGATAGAAGCCAGGGAAAGCTGGAAACGCGGGGAAATCTTGCCGCCTCCTGGCGAAATAAGCTGCGCCTCAAGCGTTCGGGGCCGGAAATAGGTCCATCGCCACCAAGCTTTTGCCAGACCGATCGCTGATACACTGTAACAGCTGTCACACGCGATTGTGCTTGTTCTTTAATTCGCCTCCATGGTGTAGCTTGCGCCGTCGCCCGGGGGATGAGCGCCGCAATGAGCGAAGCCTTGGCCGAGCCGCGCCTCGACGCGGCGCCGCGCAGGCTGACGACAGTCGTCGCAGCCGATATTTGCGGCTATTCGCGGCTCGCCGAAATCGATGATGACGCCGCCATCCGCACGGTGAATTTCGTGCGCGCCGCCTTTGAACAGGTGGTCGCACGCCGGCGCGGCCGGTTGTTCCACACGGCCGGCGACGGCTTCCTCGCCGAATTTCCGAGCGCCGCCGACGGCGTCCTCGCCGCGCTTGAATTCGTCGAGGACATGAAGGCGCGCGACAAACTCTCGCCGATCAATCCCGGCGCAAAAGTGCGCGCCGGCGTCCACGCCGGCGACGTCATCGAACAGCCGAACGGCGACCTCCTCGGCCACGGCGTCAATATCGCCGCACGCCTGCAAGGCGAAGCCGAGCCGAACGGGGTGTTGGTGTCGCTCGCGGCGGTGAATTTGGTGAGGGGGTCGGTTGGCGCGCAATTCTCAAGGCGCGGGGCGCTTGCGCTGCGGAACATTGATGAACCGGTGGTGGCGTTTGATGCGCGGTCGGGACGAAACGAGACTAGCTGGCGGCGAATTGTTTCCCGATTGCGCGCAGCCCGCCCGCTTTATGCAATCCTTCTTTTTGGCGCTCTTGCAGCAATCTACACTGCGACGAACCTGCAACTTGCGCCAACGCAAGGAATGGCAGCCGAGGCGGCTATGGCTGCCGACCACTACGCAGTCAGCGGGCAGGACGCCACGGAGATCTCCGCCGCATTCAGAATGTTAAAAGCGCCTCTGCGCGCCCCAAGCGACACCGCATGGCTGAGGGGCATCCTCACGGAACTGCGACGATCGGGCGAAACGCTCGATCGCGAAATCTTCAATCTACTGACGAACGGAGATCTCACCGCGGCGGTCCGGCTGCTGCGCGAGGATTACGAGGCGCGGAAAGAGACCATGGCTGAGGTCGAGAAGGTCTCGAGACTGCTGGCGCTAGGCGCTCTCACCTTCGATCATGCTCCCGGCGAATCAATCGCCTTTCACCGGGCAGTCCTCGACATAGCGCCGCAACATTTTCTCGCCCATGTCCGCCTCGGCGAACTCTATTACAGCCAGTCGGAATATGTACGCGCCGATCTCGCGTTCAAGCGGGCACTTGAGATCGGCTCGCCGTTTCGCGACCAAGAGATTTACGCAATCATCAAACATGCGGCGTCCCTGACAATCGAAGAAAAATACGCCGAGGCCGGCGCGATGCTATCCTCAGCGCTCGCAGAGGCCGAGGCGCGGGGCTGGGACAGTCTCGCCATGCTCGCGCACAACCGGATCGCTTACGTATCGTTGAAGCAAAAGGATTTCGACGCCGCGAAGCGCTCGTTGTCCGCGGTCATCGGATTCGGCCGCGGCGCAGAGAATCCCGACGAAATCGCCTTCGCCTATTCAGCGCTAGGCCGCATCAAGCTCGACGAGAAGGACTTCGTCGAAGCGAGGAAACTGTTCGAGCGGTCGCTGGAGTTCGAACTGCAGGAAGGAAGGCCCGTCGGGCTCGCGGACGTCTACTTCTACATCGGCCTCATCGAAGTCGAACTCGGCGATCCGGTCAAAGCGCAAGAGACATTCCAGACGGCCCTCGATATCGCCCGCGGTGCGCGGTCATTCGGCTACAATAATCTCAAAAACATGGAAGTGAAAAATCACATCGGCAAGGCGCTCGCTTACAAGGAACAGGGACTTGAAGAGCGCGCTTGCCAGGAGATGCTCGTCGCCGAACAGGTCGATGCAAGACGTGATATCATATACAATGCGCAGACAGCCGACCTCGTAGAGCGGATCGGCTGTCCATTTGCGCCTTTCAACACGAGAGTGGCGCGGAAATAGTTGTTGGCCCGCCTTCAGTCCGGTGGGCAGGCGAGGCCACTCTCCGAGAACATCTTTAGAGCTAAGGACGCATATTTATCTTCATCAATGCCAAATGTCGTAACCAGTACTTTGTTGTCAGTGGCACCCGCCGCCAGAAAGGAAGTTCGGGCAGGATTACTCCTTTCGTGTCCAGTCTCGCCCTTCGCGCCGTGTTTGTTGGCAGGTTGATTAAATGACTGAGATATTATCCGAAGGCAGACGGAAGCTTCTGTCATCCGTTCTTCTTGATCAATCTTGTTTTGACCTGAATGCTCAAGCAACGCGGCCGCTCGAAACATAACCGCCGCATATAGAAGTTCTTTGGATAGGTCGTGAAGCTCCTTTTGCGGCGCCGTCCAGCTGTCCCTAAACTTCAGGTACGCTTGTATCGCTTCGTTATCTGGCCGAATCTTCTCTTCCATTGCCTTTAAAAAGCAAAGACTCGGCTCCGGTCCCATTCCCAACGCCCTGAGCAATTCCGCATTAAACTCCGCCATTGACGTTCTCCTCCTGTGAACTCAGTTTAGAAATCGCATCATCTGATACTCGAATTCGCGACGCTGAGCGCAAATGCCGCGCCAAGCTTTCCAAAATCAGTCGCATGCGACATGTCTATCCCGTGCGCGGACATTGTATCGCCGCTGCGGTGGCGTTCGGAAGACAACTGGCTCGAAAAATGGCAATCGCCCTCAATCATTGAGGCGGAAAAATGCCGTCTGCCTGTCCATGCGCGGTGATCGGAAGGGTACGAACAGGCCGTCTCAACGATTGGCACCTCAATGAATGGCGCGACTTCTGTCTGGAGATAAGTGACTAGTGATAGGTCCTCCGAGTCACCCGATTCGACGATGAATAGTGAGCGATCATCCTCCGAAGCTAGAAAAGACACCATGTCAAAGTTCAAATAGGCGACGACGTCATTGCCGCCGTTCAGATATTTGTTGGCGACATGTCTAGACCCCCTAAGGTCTTCTTCTTCGGAAGCGTAGAAGTGAATTTCGATCGTACGTTTTGCTGGAAGCGAATGCGACAATAGACGAAACGCTTCGACCAAGACGGCGACTCCAGATGCATTGTCGTCGGCTCCGGGCGCGGGACAGAATGGCGGCGGCGGGGAGCTGCAATCATTGTCATTAACGGAGTCTAGGTGCGCGCCGAGAATTACCATCTCCGAAGGGACTTGCGCGCCCGTCAGTGAAACAACGATCGATGGCTGGCCAGTTTGATAGCTAGCATTGTCCGCATCGGTACGAGCAATTTTGGTTATTTGGATATCGAGATCACTGCCAGCAGCGTCCCTGACTGCCGACATCGCCACAATAAGGCAATCGACATAACCGTAGTCCGGCGCGCGGTGATCCCGTGTTTCGTAGGACGAAAGCATCGCAATTACGGCACCGATGTTTTTCTGATCCACGGACGCAATCGCATTCCGGATCATTTCACCCGGGTTGTTTGAGCGGGCTGGTATTTGATCGTTGCGGAGAAGAGATTTGCAGCCGCCGTCCGCCTTACCTATCGCTGCGCTTACCACCGGCGCTTGTTCCCGCTTTACTTGCGTCTCACACCCGAAACTCGTCGCCAAAAGAACAATAATGGCGACTGCCTTTAAGACTCGCTCGGCAGCCAGCCTTAACCGGACTATCGGCATTCGATCCCCTCCTCGCCGGGCGCTTAAAGAGCACTTTTCAGCTAGCGCACGCCAAATGACCGGTAAATCGATGCTGCGGTCAGAGTTGTGACCGCGGTTACATCCGAGCCAGATACCGCTGCTTTACCTACCCCATCGTCGGGATCACAAACTCGCTCCCTTGCACGTCTTCCGGCCAGCGCGAGGTCACTGTTTTGATCTTGGTCCAGAACCTGATCCCTTCCGGACCATGCTGGTTGGTGTCGCCGAAGCCGGAGCGTTTCCAGCCGCCGAAGGTGTGATAGGCGACCGGCACCGGGATCGGCACGTTGACGCCGACCATGCCGACATTGACCTGGCGCGCGAATTCGCGCGCCGCGTCGCCGTTGCGGGTGAAGATGGCGACGCCGTTCCCATATTGATGCTTTGAGGGGAGCGCGACCGCTTCCTCAAAATTCTGCGCTCGCACGATCTGCAGCACAGGGCCGAAGATTTCGTCATTATACGACTTATGTCCGGGCTTTGCGTGATCGAGGAGGGTGCCGCCGAGGAAAAAGCCGTTCTCATAACCCTGCAGCTTGAAGCCGCGGCCGTCGACGACGCATGTCTGCCCCTCATCGATCGCCATCTGGATGTAGCCCTCGACACGTTTCTTGTGGGCGGCGGTGACGAGCGGGCCGAGATCGGAATCTTCGGACATTGACGGGCCGATCCGGAGAGACTCAACGCGCGGCTTCAGCATTTCAATGAGCGTATCGGCGGTCTTTGCGCCGACCGGCACAGCGACCGGCGTCGCCATGCAGCGCTCGCCCGCCGAGCCGTAGCCCGAGCCGAGGAGCTGGTTGACGACGTTCTCCATGTCGGCGTCGGGCAGGATCACCATGTGGTTCTTGGCGCCGCCGAAGGCCTGCACGCGCTTGTTGTTCGCCGCGCCGTTCGCATAAATATATTGCGCGATGTCCGACGAGCCGACAAACGAGAGCGCCTTGACGCGCGGGTCTTCGATTAACGCGTCGACCGCCTCCTTGTCGCCGTTGACGACGTTGAGCACCCCTTCGGGGAGGCCTGCTTCCATCATCAGCTCGGCAAGGCGCAGCGGCACCGACGGATCGCGTTCCGAGGGTTTGTTGATGAAAGTATTGCCGCAGGCGATTGAGACGCCGAACATCCACATCGGGATCATCGCCGGGAAATTGAACGGCGTGATGCCGGCGGTGACGCCGAGGGGCTGGCGCATCGAGTAGACGTCGATGCCGGGGCCCGCCTGTTCCGTATAATCGCCCTTTGTCAGATGCGGCACGCCGCAGGCGAATTCGATGACCTCAAGGCCGCGCTGAATGTCGCCGCGCGCGTCCGGCAAGATCTTTCCGTGTTCGGACGAGAGCATGCGCGCGATATTGTCCATGTCCTTCTGGACGAGATTAAGAAACCGGAACATCACCCGCGCGCGCCGCTGCGGGTTCGTCGACGACCAGGACGGGAACGCCTTCTCGGCGGCGTCGATGGCGCGCGTCACCTCGGCGCGGGTCGCGAGGCTGACGCGCGCCTGCACTTCGCCTGTCGTCGGATTGAAAACGTCGCCGAACCGGCCCGAGGCGCCGGCGACGCGCTTGCCCGAAACGAAATGCCCGATCTCTTTCATGGAGGTCTCCGCTTGATCCGACTGGAAATTTTCGCGGACCCTAGGCGCGGGCGCCGGAGCGGGCAAGGCGGCAGGACTGGCGAAACGGGGAGGTCCGGGATGCGTCAAAGCGCGCGGTCAAGGGCCCCGATCAGCCGATCGACTTCCGCGGCAGTCGTGTAATGCACGAAGCTTACCCGCAACACGCCATGATCGGCGTCCATTCCTTGCGCCGCAAGACAGCGTCCGGCGTAGAAGTCCCCGCCGCCGCACATGACGCCGTCGCGCGCAAGCCGCGCCGCCGCCTCGGCGCCGGGCGCTTTCAGCAGCATCGCGACAGTCGGCATGCGCCGCGCCGCGTCGCGCGGACCGATGAGGCGAACGGAGTTCTTTGTCGAAAGGAAGTCGAGAAGCGGCTGCAGCAGCGCCGTTTCATGGTTGCGCATGAGATCGTGAACGGCGGCAGCGCGCACCGTGAGCGGCGCCGATCCGCCGCAGTGATGCGCATAAAGATCATCGACATAGTCGGCCATGCCGGCGGCGGCAGCGATTTGCGCATGATCGGGTCCGGCGGGCGTGAACCGCTTGTAGAGCGTCTCGCCGTTGAAATAGTGCCCCTGATTGGGAAGCCTCTCGCCAAGCGCCCGGCGAATGACCATCACCCCCTGATGCGGGCCGTAAGTTTTGTAAGACGAGAACAGATAAATGTCCGCGCCGAGCGCGCCGACATTCGGAAAGCCGTGCGGCGCATAGGACACGCCATCGACGCAGATGACGGCGCCGGCCGCGTGAGCGAGCGCCGCAATTTCTGCGACCGGATTGATCTCGGCGACGATGTTGGACGCATGCGGGAAGCAGACGAGCTTGACGGCGCCGTCAAGGAGCCGCTTCAGGCCCTCAAGCGGCAGATGGCCTGTCTCAGCATCGAGTTTCCACTCGCGGATGTCGACGCCGCGCGCGGCGAGCCGGCGCCACGGGCCTGAATTGGCTTCATGATCCTGGTCGGTGACGATGATCGTATCGCCCGGGCGCAGAACCTCCGCAAACGCCTGCGCCAGCACATAGGTGTTCTGCGTCGTCGAAGGGCCGAACGACACTTCCTCTGTTTCAACGCCGAGCATCGCGGCGATCCGCGCGCGCGCCTCGTCCATCTCCTCGCCGCCGCGGCGCGAGGCGTCATAGGGCCCGTAAGGCTGCACTTTGCGCTCGCGGTAAAACCGCGTCAGGCGATCGACGACCTGCCGGCAGGGATAGGATCCGCCGGCGTTTTCGAAGAACGCCTGATCCTGAAGCGCCGGCACGGCGAAAGCCGGGAACTGTGCGCGTACGAAATCGGTGTCGAGAACCATGCCGGGAGAATGGCGTGTCCGCCGGGGCCCTGCAACCGGCGTCGCTGCGCCGTCAGACGAGCCGCAATTGCGGTCCCGCTTCGCCCTCGATGCGCCCGAAAGCGCAGCCGACGACATGGGTGATCGTTTCCCCGTCTTCGGCGAGCGGCGCCGTCATCGACCGGAAATGCACTTTTCTGCCGTCCGTCAGCGAGAGTTCATTCGACGCCTGACGCGGCGCCCCCGACTCCACCGCGAGGCGGATGCCTGCCGCCGCCTCGTCGAGAAGCGACAGCGAAAAGTCAGACGCCGTCGCCAGATAGACGGAGGCAAGCTGCGCGAGGCGCGATCCGAGATAGATGAAATGAGGATAGTCGGCGGATTTCTCGAGATCGACGACGAAGACCCAGTTCCAGTCGTCGCCGAGATCTACGCTGCGCATGTCCGCCCAGCTGGGGAATCGGCCGCGCGCCGTGCGCAACCAGACCTCGATGAGCCGCTGGGTCATCCGTCTGTCGGCGGGCGGCGCGATGATCGCAAGACCTTGTCGCCCCGCTATCTCGCCGATCACCGCGCCCGCCTTCGCCTTCAACCGGCCCGCCCTTCCGGACGGGCCCGTCCGCCCCTCGCAACAAACTGGTTCAGATTTGAAATTACGCCCCGTTCATTGAAGGCGGGCAAAGGGGGAAGAGACAATTTTAAGGAAAGAGGGCGGCCTTTACCTCCCCCTTGCGGGGAGGTCGAAATTTGCAAAGCAAATTTCGGGTGGGGGTCATCTGCGCTGCAACGGCATCGCTCTCGCGACGTCGCATGTCACCCCCACCCAAAACCGCTGCGCGGTTTTGGCCTCCCCGCAAGGGGGAGGCGAAAAAGAGCCCGGCTTCCCCCCTCACGCCCCATGAAAAAAATCATAGATCCGCTGGGCGAGCGCTTCCGAGACGCCCTCGACTGCCGCGAGGTCTTCGGGCTTGGCGCGGGCAATCGCCTTCGCTGAACCGAAATGGTTGAGAAGCGCGCGTTTGCGCCCCGGTCCGACGCCGGGGATTTCATCGACCGGATTGGCGCTGATCGCCTTGGCGCGTTTGGCGCGGTGCGCGCCGATGGCGAAGCGATGCGCCTCATCGCGCACGCGCTGGAGATAGAAAAGCGCCGGGTCGCGCGGCCCAAGAAGGAACGGCTCTCGCCCTGGCATGACGATCTGTTCGCCCGTCGCGCCCATGGTGCGGTCGACGCGCTTGTCGCCGCTTTCCGTTTCGCGCCGCCCCTTGGCGACCCCGATAACCGTCACGCCCTCCGCTTGCGGATCAAATCCGAGGTCCGCAAACACTTGCAGCGCGGCCGAGAGTTGCCCTTTGCCGCCATCGAGGACGACGAGATCGGGACGGGTTTCCTCGTCCGGTTCCTTCATCAGGCGAGCGAAACGGCGCGTCAGCACTTCGCGCATCATTGCGTAATCGTCGCCCGGCGTCAGCGTCTCCGACCTGATCGTATATTTGCGGTAATGCTTTTTCTCAAAGCCGTCCGGACCGGCGACGATCATCGCGCCGACAGCGTTCGTCCCCGAAATATGCGAGTTGTCAAAGACCTCGATGCGGCGTGGCGGCGTGTCCAGCTCCAGCGCTTCGGCGAGGCGCGCAAAGACCTTCTGCTGGCTGGCGCTTTCCGCCATGCGCCGCGAAAGCGCCTCGCGCGCATTCATGGCGGCGGCGTCGACGATTGATTTTTTCTCGCCGCGCTGAGGCGGAAGGATCGTCACCTTGCGTCCGGCGCGCAGCGTGAAAGCCTCGGCGAGAAGGGCCGGCTGGTCCGGTTCGATATTGACGATCAGGAGCGCAGGCGGTTCGCGGCCGTCGTAAAACTGCGCCATGAAAGCCGAGAGGATGGCCGCCGGCTCTTCCTCCCGGTCGTGCTTCGGGAAATAGGCGTGGTTCCCCCAGTTCTGGCCGGCGCGAAAGAAGAACACCTGTACGCAGGACTGCCCGCCTTCCGCATGGATGGCGAAGACATCCGCCTCCGAAACGCCTTCGGCGTTGATATCCTGCGCGCCCTGCACATAGGTGAGCGCGCGGATGCGGTCGCGCAGGCGTGCGGCGCGCTCGAAATCGAGCGCGGCGGCGGCGATCTCCATCTCCTTCGACAGTCCTTGCTGCACGGCGCGCGAGTCGCCGTCGAGGAAGGTCTTCGCCTCGTCGACAAGCGCGCGGTACTCCGCCTCGCCGATCAGGCCGACGCAAGGGGCGGCGCAACGCTTGATCTGATGGAGGAGGCAGGGCCGCGATCGGCTTTCAAAGACGCTGTCCGTGCACGATCGAAGCAGAAAGGCCTTCTGCAGCGTATTGAGCGTGCGGTTGACGGCCCCCGCCGACGCGAATGGACCGTAATAGGCGCCCTTTCGCTTGCGTGCGCCGCGATGTTTGAGGATCTGCGGACTGGGGTGATCGTCGGCGATGAGAATATAGGCGAAGGACTTATCGTCACGGAAGAGGACGTTATAGCGGGGCTTCAGCTGCTTGATGAGGTTCGCCTCAAGAAGCAGCGCTTCGGTCTCCGTCGCGGTGACGACGAACTCCATCCGGGCCGTTTCCGAAATCATCCGCATGATGCGGTTCGAATGGCCGCCGGCCTTCGCGTAGGAAGACACTCGCGCCTTGAGGCTCTTCGCCTTGCCGACATAAAGGACGTCGCTTTCGGCGTTCATCATGCGATAAACGCCCGGCCGCCCCGGCAGGCGCGAGACTTCGTCGGCGATCAGCGCCGCGCCGGTCAGCGCCTGCGCAGACGCGCTTTCGCCGGCGATTGTTAACGCCTCGTTATCTTCGCCTGCCATAAACCTCCGGTATCGCTTGGTTTTGGGCGGGTCAAATCATGGATCGGCGACAAGACGTTCAGGGAGCGGCCGGCGCGCTGGCGCTATTTGGCGCGATTGTCTTTACGGGCATGATCGCCTGCTACGCCGCCGTATCGGATTACGCACAGGCGCGCGCGAGCCGCGACTGGCCGGCGGTCGACGGGCATGTGCTGAGCGGCGGCGACGCTGTCCGGTACGCCTGGTTCGCCGACGAACGCTCGCACACGGGCGAACGCGTTCGGTACTGGACAAATTCTTTCAACCCCAGCGGCGTCGCCTATCATCCCGGCGCCAAGACCAAGGTGTTCGTCTCGCCCGACGACGGGGCCGTCGCCGTTCTGGAGCCCGGCGGCAGTCCAATTGTCTTTGCGCTGGTGCTTGGCTTTGGCGGGTTTCTCGTTTTCATCGGCCTCGCCGGCGTCATACGGCTCACCATGAAGATCGACGGCCTTACCGCGCCGCGGCGGCGCCGCGCCTCCGATTACGCGCCGGCCGAATAGTCAGGATTTCGCGTAATATGCGACGCGCTCGTTGAGCGTCGGGCGCGCGACCTCAACACGCCAGAGCGCGGGCGTTTCCCTTTCGAACGCCTTGAAGATCCATGCGGCGGTATTCTCAAGCGTCGGGCGCTCAAGGCCGGGGATCGTGTTGAGGAGGCGGTGATCGAGCCGGTCGCGCACGCCGTCGCATAGCTTGCGTAACGCCGCGTAGTCCATGATCCAACCCTCAGGCGCAAGGGACGCGGCGCGAAGCGTCAGCGTGACGATGAAGGAATGGCCGTGCACGCGCGCATAGGGATGATCGCTCTCCCCCTTCACATTGTCGGCGAGGTCGTGCGCCGCTTCAAACGCGAACTGGTAACTTTGTTCGTACACGGTCTTTACGCTTTCAAAAGGACGCCGTCGTCGAACCAGCTCATCTCGCAGCCGACCGACTGGGTGTCGGGATAGACATTGGTTTTTTCAGAGCGGGCAATCGCGCCCTTCGCTCCGCCCTTGCGGCAGATTTCGATGATCGCGGCGCACAGCGTTTCCTGCAGGTTGATATGCCGGCCATGGACGAGCGCGGCGATCTCGGAGCGCAGGAAATCGTAGTCGATGACATTGGCGATCTTGTCGCGGATGGCGTCTGCTTCCGCGAACGCGACGGCGACGCTTACGCTCACCGGCTGCGGCTTGGCGCGCTCGAAATCATGGATGCCGATCGACACGTCGAGCCGGTAACGGTCGAGGATAATGTAATAATGCCCTTTGGCGAGCAGCGGGCGGTTCATGCGCGTCCTCTTGTCGTGAACATGATGTCGTGATCCGACGCGACCATGTGTTGTCCATTGTCGGCGAGAAGGGTTGAGCCGGTGACGGCGCCGTTTTCAAGGAGAAACTGAACGGCGCCCGCGATGGCGTCGATATCGATGGGGCGCTTCAGGAGATTGTACTTCGCGGAAACGGCGTCGAATTCTTCCTGCGTCTGGTCTCCGCTCGGCAGCGCGAGGCCCGGGGCGACAGCATTGACCCGCACGGACGGCGCCAGCGCCTTTGCGAGCAACCGGGTCGCGCCTTCAAGGCCCATTTTCGAGATCGTATAGGTGAAGAAATCGGCGTTGAGGTTCCAGAGCTTCTGGTCAAGGAGATTGACGACGGCGCCTGTCCTGCCCGCGGTTACGGTCTGGGCGAAGGCGCGCGCGATCATGACCGGCGCGCGAAGGTTGACGGCGATGTCGCGCTCCCAGTCGGCGGAAGAAAATGTCGCGGCGGTGTTGTACTCGAAGACCGAAGCATTGTTGACGACGGCGTCAAGCGGTGCGCCGAGCAGCGCCGCCGTTCGAGCCGGGAGCGCGTCGGCTGCAGCGGCGTCCTCGAGATCGGCGCCAATGGTCAACGCGCCGATGGTCGTTGCGAGCGCTTCCGCCTCGTCCGGGGACTGGCGGTAGTGGATGACGACGCGCCATCCGGCAACGGCGAGCCGGGCAGAAATCGCCGCCCCGATACGCCGCGCGCCGCCGGTGACGAGGACGGATCGCATCATGGCGCCCAACCAAGAAAAAGGCTGGCGATAAAGGCCGCATAAACGGTGAGGAAAACGAATCCAGCAATCCGACCGATGTCGCGCTGAAGAAAAATGAACGCCGCCAGCACTAGGCTTGCGGCGATCATGACCGGCAATTCGAAGCGCAGCGTCTCAGCGCCGAACGCCGCCCCGCCTGCGAGCCCCACTGCGCCGCCAACCGCAAAAATGTTGAAGATGCAGGAGCCGACGATGTTGCCGATCGCGACTTCCGAGCGCCTGCGCAGCGCCGCCGCGGCGACGGTCGCCAGTTCCGGCAGCGAAGTTCCGATGGCGACGACGGTCAGCCCGATCAGTTCAGGCCGTGCGCCAAGCGACCTCGCCAGTTCCGATCCATGCACGACAAGGATGTCGGCGCCGATCGGCAACCCTATGAGCCCCGCCGCCAAATAGGCGATTGACGGTCCAAGGCCGGTCTTGCCGCCGTCGCTGTATTCCGCGACTTCATCAATCACGGGATCGCGACCGCGGCTTTCGCGCGCCATAAATCCGAGAAAGACGACATAAGCAATGATGCCGGCGAACAGCATCGCGCCTGAAAGGGGCGCAAGCGCGCCGCCAGCGTAACCGATCGCGGCGAAGGCGGCTGTCGCAAGGATCAGGACTGCGCCGTGACGTTTCAGTCCCGTCACCTGCGTCGTCATCGGATAGACGAGCGCTGGCAGTCCGAGAACCAGAAAAACGTTCGCGATGTTCGAGCCGATAATGTTGCCGATCGCGATGCCAGGCTCTTTTTCAAGAACGGCCGTCAGCGACACGACGAGTTCCGGCGCCGAGGTTCCAAAGGCGATGATGGTGAGACTTACGAGGAGCGCCGGAACGCGTGCGGCGTTGGCGAGACCGACGGCGCCGCGAACGAGGAGATCGCCTCCGACCAGGAGGACGGAAAGGCCCAAAAAGATAAAGAGCGCGTCGCCGATCATGGGTTGAAGGCTCGCCTACGGCCGCGCGAAAGTCGGCCTAATCGACGCGGCCGGTCGAAATGACGTTGAGCAATCCGATCACCACGACAAAGGCGATGATCATGTAAAGCGCGTCCATGGCTTGCTCCTCCGGCGTCGGAAATCGGCCCGCTTATGGCGGACCTCGCCGGAGGATGCAATTCAGACGGGACGATCAGGCCGCAGCCGGCTGGCGGTCGCCCGACGGCCGGGCGCCGCGATGCCGGCGCCGGGGGCCCCGCTTTTGCTGAGGCTGGCGCGCGCCCTTATTGCGGTTGTCGGTGTCGCCGCGGTTGGCGGAAGCGGCCGGCGGCGGCGCGAACCCTTCGGGAAGGGGCGCGATCTCGATCTTGAGGCGGGTCAGGCGTTCGATATCGCGGAGATAGGCCCGCTCGTCCTCGCCGACGAACGACAGCGCGACGCCCGCCGCGCCGGCGCGCGCGGTGCGGCCGATACGATGGACATATTGCTCCGGCACATTCGGAACTTCGTAATTGATGACGTGGCTGACGCCGTCAATGTCGAGACCGCGCGCGGCGATATCCGTCGCGATGAGAATGCGTGTCTTTCCGGCCCGGAAAGCCTCAAGCGCCTTCTCCCGCTGCGGCTGGCTCTTGTTACCGTGGATCGCCGCAGCCCGAAGACCCGCTTTTTCTAGATTGCGCACGACCTTGTCGGCGCCGTGTTTGGTGCGCGTGAAGACCAGCGCGCGGTCGATCGCCGCTTCTTTCAGCGTCAGCGTCAGCAACGCCTGTTTGTCGGCCGCGCGCACATAAGTCGCAAACTGTTCGACGCGTTCGGCGGTCGTTGCGACCGGCGCAACGGCCACCTGGACCGGATCGGTCTGATAGGCGTCGGCGAGCGCCGCGATCGCTTTCGGCATGGTCGCCGAAAACAGGAGCGTCTGGCGAGCCTTCGGCAGCAGCGGCATCAGCTGGCGCAAGGCGTGGATGAAGCCGAGATCGAGCATCTGGTCGGCCTCGTCGAGCACGGCGACCTCGACGGCGTTCAGCAAGACAGCCCGGCGCTCGATAAGGTCGATCAGGCGGCCGGGCGTCGCTACGAGGACATCGACGCCGCGTTGCATGTCGCGCATCTGGCGGTTGATCGGGATGCCGCCGAAGACGGTCGCGACGGAGACGCGGATATTCTTTCCGTAGGCGGAGAACGACGCGGCGATCTGCGAAGCGAGTTCACGGGTCGGCGCCAGAACGAGCACGCGCGCCGATTTCGGGCGCAGCGGCTTCGGGTTCCGCGCCAGCCGATCAAGGATCGGCAGCGCAAACGCCGCCGTCTTGCCGGTGCCGGTCTGGGCGATGCCGAGGATGTCCTTTCCCGCGAGCACGGGCGGGATCGCCTGAAGCTGGATTGGGGTCGGCGTTTCATAGCCCTCGGCGGCGACGGCTTTGGCGATCGGTGCGGCGAGGTTCAGGGAAGCGAAATTGGTCAAGGTAAGAGTGTCCAGTCGAGTTACATGGCTTGGCGCCCGCCGGACGCAACAGATTGCGCGCCGAAAGGGCGAAGCCCGGGTTCAGAGAACGACCCGCGTGATTCAGGGCGTATGGGGATTTTCAAATCTGAAGACGGGGGCTCGAATGTCGGGATTTCTCCCCGCAGCGCTTCACGCCGCCCCCGTCATGCCGCCGCAAAAGCGGCAGACGATGACGCGCATATGGGCGGGCCCGGGTTAAATGTCAATGAACGCGCTCAAACGCCGATATCCTCGTTCCAGAGCGCCGGGTTTTCGAGGATGAACCGCGCCATCAGCTCAATGGAATCCTTGTGCTGCAGGTCGATCACCTCGACGCCCTTTGAGCGTAGCCATTCCTCATTGCCGCCGAAATTAACCGTGTCGTTGATGACGAGGCGGGGGATGTTGAACTGAGCGATCGTGCCCGCGCACATCAGGCAGGGCGACAGGGAGGTATAGAGCGTCATGCCCCGATAGGTTTTCTGGCGCCCGGCGTTGCGCAGGCAATCCATTTCTCCATGCAGAATCGGATCGCCTTTCTGGACGCGCTGATTGTGGCCCGAGGCGATAAGGCGCTCACCCGCCGCCAGCGCCGAGCCTATCGGCAAGCCGCCATTGTCGGCGCTTTTCTTGGCTTCAAGAAATGCAAGTTCCGCGAAGCGATGGTCCCAGCCCGACAGCGTCATTGGCGGGCCGTCTGATCTTTGCGGACATGGATTGCGATCACGTTCAGCGCGATTGAAATCCGGTCACGAGTTCCGTTATGCGGGTTGACCCCGTGCAAGAGCCACGACGGAAAGGCGACAAGCTTGCCGGGTTCAGGCGCAATCTGAACGCGCATTTCCTCGGCGACGCCGTCGGCGACGAAGAGGAGATCCGGCGCCCCCATCCTGTTCATCGGGAAGCGCGGATCATTAAGCACAAGCTTGCCGCTTTCCTGGTCGCCCCCGTCATCGACGTAATAGACCGCCGACCAGACGCAGCCAGGATGCGCGTGCGCCTGATTGGATGCGCCTGGCGGCGACACATTCGCCCACATTTGCAAGCGCATTTCAAAGCGGGGCGTATCGCCGCGCATCCCCCGGTCATGAGTGTGCGCCGCGCATAATTGAAGCGTCGCAAGCCCGAGTTGCCGCGCTGCCTCGCCGCCCCAGGCGAGCATTTCAGTATCCGAATGCCACCCGCCAAGATTCGACCTCTTGATACCCGGATCCGTCGCACGGCGGGCGACGATCGCTGACTTTAGCGCCTCATTGAGTGCGGCGGCGCCGTGCAATCGAGTCACCAAAACATATGTCGGGAAGAGCGACAGGACTTCTGGTTTTGCGAAAGGCGGCGGCGCATTCATGCTGAATTCAGATTCTGGCTCCGCGTTCGATCTTGCCGGGAGCCGCGGGACGACGCAATCTTTCGGCCCCATGCCAGTCACCGTCGTCAGCCACCCGCTCGTCCAGCACAAGCTCACCCTCATGCGGGAGAAGTCGACCGGAAACGCCCTCTTCCGGCAGACGCTTCGCGAGATATCGTTTCTGCTGGCTTATGAAGTCACCAAAGACCTCGATCTCGGCTTCAGGGACATCGAGACGCCCCTAGAGCGCGGGTCATTCCCCTGGCTTGAAGGGCGCCGGCTCTGCTTCGTGTCGATCCTGCGCGCCGGCAACGGGCTTCTGGACGGCATGCTTGATCTCGTTCCAGAGGCCCGGGTCGGCCATATCGGCCTTTACCGCGATCATGCGACGCTGAAGCCGGTGCAATATTACCTGAAGCTCCCGGATGCGATTGGCGAACGCGACGTCATCGTTGTCGATCCGATGCTGGCGACCGGCAATTCCGTCGCCTTCGCCATCAAGCGCCTGAAGGAAGCCGGGGCGAAGCGCCTGAAATTCATGTGCCTGCTCGCCGCCCCCGAAGGGATCGCTGCGGTCGAGGAAGCGCATCCGGATGTGCCGATCTTCACCGCTGCAATCGATCGGCAACTTAATGAGAAAGGGTACATCCTGCCGGGCCTCGGCGACGCCGGCGACCGGATCTACGGAACGACCTGATTAAACGGGCGGCGAAAGCACATGTTCTAAAGAGGCAGTTCCGTCGTCGCCTTGATCTCCCTGAGCGCGATTGCTGATCGCACCTGCCGGACCTCCGGCAATTCGAGCAGGAATTTCTGGAGGAAGCGATCATATCCGGCGATATCGCTCGCGACGATGCGCAAGGTGAAGTCGGCGTCGCCCGTCGTCGCATAGCAGTCGAGCACTTCGGGCCGCGCGCGAATCTTCTTCTCGATTTCGGCGACCGCCTTGGCGTGCTGGCGCTCGATCGTGACATGAACGAAAGCGACGACGGCAAAGCCCAGCTTTTCGCGGTCGAGCACTGCGCAATATCCCTTGACGACGCCGGCGTCCTCAAGCGCTTTCAAACGGCGCCAACAGGTCGCCGCCGAAACGCCGCCGGCGGCCTCCGACAGGTCTTGCGCGGAAAGCCGGCCCTTTCGCTGAAGCGCTGAAAGGAGACGGCGATCGATATCATCCAGGTCCATTTCGAAACATTCGTATCGTAATCTTGCTTTTTTGCAATATTCTCATCGTCCCGAGGGCCGGCCAGTCGCTAAAAGCCCGATTTCGTTCGCATGAAATCGGGTATTCCTGCCGCGATGGTGGAGACGCGATGATGTCCGCTGCGAGCCAAACGCTTGACGACTATTCTCTGGATGACCGCTACCGCCGGATGTCGGGGCGCGTGTTCCTGACAGGCACACAAGCGCTCGTCGCGCTCATGCTGCATCAGCGCCGGCTCGACCGCGCGCGCGGATTGAACACGGCGGGCTTCGTCTCCGGCTATCGCGGGTCGCCGCTCGGCGCCGTCGATCAGGCGCTGTGGCGCGCGAAGGATTTTCTGGCTGATGAGCAAATCGAGTTCCTGCCGGCGATCAACGAAGACCTTGCTGCGACCGCTGTTCTCGGCACGCAGCAGGTCGAGCTTGAACCCGATCGCGCCGTCGATGGCGTCTTTTCCATGTGGTATGGAAAGGGGCCCGGCGTCGATCGGGCCGGCGACGCGCTGAAGCACGGCAACGCTTACGGCTCATCGCCGCACGGCGGCGTGCTCGTCGTCGCGGGCGACGATCACGGCTGCGCGTCATCGTCGATGTCCCACCAGTCCGACGTCGCCTTCATGTCCTGGTACATGCCGACGCTCAATCCGGCTTCGATCGCAGAATATATTGACTTCGGACTTTATGGATTCGCGCTCTCGCGGTTTTCCGGCATGTGGGTCGGTTTCAAGGGCATTTCGGAGACGGTCGAAAGCGCAGCGAGCGTCGCGCTGTCGTCGCCGCCGTCCTTCCGCACGCCGACCGATTTCGACCCGCCGGAGGGCGGGCTGAATTTCCGCTGGCCGGATCTGCCCGGCATGCAGATCGAACGCCGGATGAAGTTCAAGAAAGAGGCCGTCAGGGCTTTTGCGCGCGCCAACCCGATCGACCGCGCGATCTGGGGCGTCAAAGGCGCCCGCTACGGGATCATCACCACCGGCAAGGCCCATCTCGACGTGATGGAGGCCCTCGCTGTTCTCGGCGTCGACGAGCGGCGCGCGCGCGCGATCGGTCTCGACGTCTACAAGGTCGGGATCATCTGGCCGCTTGAGAACGCCGGAGCCGAGCGATTCATGGCGGGCAAGGAGGAAGTGCTCGTCGTCGAGGAAAAGCGCGGCATCATCGAAAGTCAGCTTAAGGAATATATTTACGACCGCGCGGTCGAAAAGCCGAAGCTGATCCTCGGCAAGCACGACGAGCGGAACGCGCCGCTCATCTCCTGGGTCGACGAGCTGTCGCCATCGACGCTCGCGCCGATCATCGCCGCTCGATTATCGAAGGTTTTTCCCGAGCTTGATTTTTCAGAGTCGTTGACGCGGCTGAGGCGCTTGTCGGAGGTTGCAGCCGCACCAGGCGGCGCGAAACGTCAGCCCTATTTCTGCTCCGGCTGCCCGCACAACACGTCGACGAAAGTGCCGGAAGGATCGAAGGCCCTCGCCGGGATCGGCTGCCATTTCATGGCGTCGTGGATGGACCGGGACACCTCTTCGCTCATTCAGATGGGCGGCGAAGGCGTCAACTGGGCGGCCAAATCGCGATTCCTGAAAGGGCGCCCGCATATCTTCCAGAATCTCGGCGACGGCACGTGGTATCACTCCGGGTCGATGGCGATCCGCCAGGCGATCGCGGCGAAGGCGAACATCACCTACAAGA
>CAZHUI010000032.1:0-31863 GCA_964535605.1 uncultured Caulobacterales bacterium | reverse complement strand
GCGACGTGCGCACGAGCGGCAGGCCGAGCGTGACGTTGACCGCTTCATGGAAGGCGAGCGTCTTGACGGGGATCAGCGCCTGATCGTGCAGCATGCAAAGCGCGGCGTCATAGCGCGCGCGCGCGTCTTCGTGAAAGAGCGTGTCGGCGGGATGCGGGCCAGTGACGGCCGCGCCGTAACGCGCGCGCAAGGCGGCGACGGCCGGCGCAATGATCTCCTGATCCTCGCGCCCCATCGTTCCTTTTTCACCTGCATGCGGATTAAGGCCGGAGATCGCAATCCTCGGCGCGACGATCCCGAAATCGGCGCCGAGCGCTTCCATGGTGATCACGGCCTTTGCGACAATTTCTTCAGCGGTCAGAGACGCCGCGGCCGCGCGCACCGACTGATGGATCGTGACTGGCACGGTCCGCAGCGACGGGCCGGCGATCATCATAACGGCGCCGCGCTGGCGTCCCGCGGGCATGTTCGCGCCCTGAGTCAAATGCTCGACGAATTCGGTATGCCCCGGCCATTTGAATCCGAACGCGGCAAGGCTCGACTTTTCAATCGGATTGGTGACGACGCCTGAGGCTTCGCCCTTCAGCGTCAGAGCGACCGAGCGCTCGATCGACGCGATGACAGCCGGCGCCGAAGACGGATTGGCGACGCCCGCCCTGCCCTTCGCGTCGATTTCGACGTCGAGCACCGGCAATGCGCGCGGGAACGCGGCGGCCGCGCCGGACGCCGCGCCGATAATCTCAATGCGGTCCGCCGGGAAGAGACGCGAATCGGCGATGATGAAAAATCCGGGCCCGGACGATTTCAGCGTAGCATGGGCCAGAAGCGCGATTTCCGGTCCGACGCCGCCCGGCTCCCCCATCGTCAGCGCGAGCGGGAGCGTCATGTGCGGCAAGGCTTAGCCATTCGGGGTTTGCGCGGCCTGCCGCCCCGCCACGGGCGCCTCAAGGCGGATATCGACCGTCGATTTGCGTTCGATGTCGCGCAGATACTGATTGCCGATCCGCTGCAGATGGCGGCTGTAAAGCCGGTCGGTGATCGCCTCGCGCGACGGAATGCCGAGGCCCTCGTCGACGTCGCAGGCGTAAAGAATGTGGAGCCCGTCGTCGGCCTCGATCACGTCGCTGAGATCGCCGCGGCCGAGCCCTTCGACGGCGCTTCGAAAGCGTTCGTCGATGGCGCCGAGCGGGGCGTTCTCGATAATGGCGACGCCGACGCCAGCGCCAAGATCCTGCCGTAACGTCCGGCCGCCGCCGCAAGCTTCCGCCGTCGCCAGCTTTTCAAGCGCGACGCGCGCCGCGGCGCGGCCCATCGACAAGGGCGCGCCGGCATAGGCGAGCGTCCAGCTTTTTTCGCCCTGTTTGACGGCGGCGCGCTTGTCGCGCACGGCCATGATCATGAAAGCGCCTTCGGCGAGAATAGGGTTGGTGACAGCGCCCGGCGGCAATTCGCGCACGGCTTCGTCAATCGACGGGGGCAATTCGCCGGGCCGCACCCAGCCCATGTCGCCGCCGGCGGCCGCGCTCGTGCAGGCGGAAAACTGCTGCGCGACGACGGCGAAGGGCACGCCTTTGCGCATCTGTTCGATGAGCTGCAGGCTGCCCTGATAATATTCCTGCGCCTGATCGGGCGAGGGCACCGGAATGCAGATTTCGGAAACCAGCATCTGCTCCTGCGTCGCGTCGGCGTGGAGGCGCTCAAGCGTCTGGTCGACCTCGTCGTCGGTGACGCGCGCGCGCTTGCCGTAGCGGCCTTGCACGAGTTCCGGCCAGACAATGCTCGAAGCGATCTGATTGCGCAGGGCTTGCAGGCCGACCCCGTCGGCCAGCAGCGTCTTTTCCAGCTCCTCGACAGTCAGATTGCTTTGGCCCGCCATGCCGCGCAGCTCGGAATCGATCGCTGACGCCGGGGCTTCGAGTTCGAATTTCTTCGCTTCCTGCAGTTTCAGCTGTTCCTGGACGAGGTCGCGCACCGCCTGATCCTGCAATTGCGGCAGGACCTGAGGGTTGATCCGCCCGCCCGATGAAATGATCATCAGTTTCAAGCGCTGCTCGACATCATAGGTTGTGATGACCGTATCGTTGACGATCGCGGCCACGGCGCTCGCCGGCCCGCGATAGGAAGCAGGGATGCCCCTGCGGTCTTCGGGCTCCGCCGTTTCGCCCTGCGCAAGCGCCGACGTCGCCAGCACCGCCGCCAGCAATCCAAAAGATGTTGATTTCAAAAGGGTTCCCAGAATTTCCGACTTCACGCTGATACTGCTCCACGCCGAACCTGCGGCGGCAACGCCTTGCAGGACCGCCTCTTCCGCCCAACCCCAATGGCGCGGGAAAATAGACGAATTTGAGGTGATCGCAACCAAGGCCTGTCACGGTCTGATCCGCGCCCCGATCCAGGCGCTGGGCGGCCTCCTTGTCGGCCAACCGGCAATTCTTGCTGGCGGGTTCTTGCCGGGGAAAGCAGATATTTACGCCCTGTTAGCCACGCGCCGCCAGCAGTTCCGCCGTTTCGAACCATGGCCTTGTCCTTGCCAATGCCTCCGCCATGCCGAACGCGCCTTCGCCCCTTTCCGTATCCTCATTCGCCGCACCGCAGGCAGGCGCCGCGCGGCGGCCATCGGCGTTCTCTTACGAAAACGCCGTTGCGGCGCTTGAGCGGCAGTCGGCGCGGTCGCTCGAAATTCATGGCGGCGCGCCGCAAGCTGCCGTGAACGCCGATCGCGTCGCGCCAACCGCCGATGCCGCCGTTACGCAGGAAAGCGCGACGAACAGCGATAGCCGGGCGGCGACGGCACAGCCCGCCGCGTCGGAACAGAACGCTGCATCCCAGCGACCCGTAAAAGAGATGGACCTTGCGCCTTATGTGGCGCCGGCTTCGTCGGCTTCCGTCACGAGAGCTATCGCGGCGCCAGCGGCGCCGGTCGCGCTATCGCAGTCCGCGCCCCTCACCGCGACCGGCCTGCGCGAGGGGGCGCTCCGCCTGAAAGCGGAAGCGGCGCTGGCGAGCGTCCCGGCGCGGGCGCCGGCGAGCGCCTTGAAACAATTCGCCGAAATTCTCGCGCAGCGGATCGACAACGCCAGCCAGTTCGACCTGCGGCTCGATCCCCCCGCGCTGGGATCGATCGAAGGCCGCCTCACCCTCTCCGACGACCGGCAGGCCGTGCTCTCGCTGTCATTCGACAACCCTTCCGCCTACGATCTTTTCCGTCGCGACGAGGCGGCGCTGCGCCTCGCGCTCGCCGACGCCGGATTCGATCTCGGCGGCAGAAATCTGCAGTTCAGCTTTCGCGAACAGCAACCCGCCGGCGACCCCGCGCAGAACGCCGCTACAATCGCTGAAATTTCAATGACAACACCGGCCCTGCTTCATCGCGGCGCCGTCGATATTCGCGCCTAGGAGGCCACCATGGACATTACAGCAATCGCGAGCGCGCAGACCGGCGGCGGCGCCGGAACGCGCATCGCCGCCGACTTTGACACCTTCCTGACGCTGCTGACGGCGCAACTGCAAAATCAGGATCCGCTCGATCCGCTCGATACGGACAAATTCGTCTCCCAGCTTGTGCAGTTCTCGTCGGTCGAACAGACCATTCAGACGAACCAGAATCTGCAAACCCTGATCGACCTGCAGTCGAGCGCGCAGACGTCGAACGCGCTCGCGCTCCTTGGCGAGACAGTCGTCTTCGCCGGCGACCGCGCGATCGTCGAAGACGGCGCCGCCCGCTGGCGTTATGCGGTTCCCGACGGCGCGAGCGCTGTCGCCTTGACCGTCATCGACGGCGACGGCCGCGTCGTCGCGCAGGCGACAGGATCGCCTGTCGCCGGCGAGCACGAATTCGAATGGACCGGCGGAACCGAAGGCGGCCTCTATCGCCTTGGGATCGCCGCCGTCGATCGCAACGGCGCGAGCCTTGCCGCCGCCGCGCGCTCTCTCGCCGGCGTGACCAGCGTGTCGACGGCGGGCGGCGCGCCGCTTCTTTCGACTGCGCTCGGCGACATCGCGCTTGCCGACGTCACGCGCGTCATCGCCAACCGATAGGAACCCCAAATGAGCTTCACGAGCATCTTCGCGATCGGCGTTTCGAGCCTCACGGCGTTCGCCCGGGGCATCGAATCGATCTCGAGCAATGTCGCGAACAGCGACACCGCGGGCTACAAGCGCATCCGGACCGATTTCGAGGCGCTGCTGCCGACGGCGCGGTCAGGGGGCGGCCTGGTCAGCCCGGGCGCTGCCGGCACGGGCGCGGCCGCCGGCGCGCGTCAGCTCTTCGGCGAACAGGGCGCCATCGCGCGCGACACGCAGGCGACGCATGTCGCCGTCGCCGGCGACGGCTATTTCATCATTTCGAGAACGCCCGACGCGGCGTCGGCAGGCGATCTTCTCTTTACGCGCGCGGGCGATTTCGCGCCGGACGCGGACGGCAATCTCGTCAACGCCGCCGGATTCTACCTGCAGGGCGCAGTCGCGTCGGCGGGCGGCGCCGTTTCCCTGCAGGGCCTACAGACGATCAATGTCAACCGGGCGCCGGCGGGAGCGGACCCGGCCCTCCTCGGCGCGCTTGCCGGCATCGAAATCGCGAGCGACGGCGCGGTCAACGCGACCTATGCGAGCGGCGCGGTCCATACAATTTTTCGCATTCCGCTTGCGCTCTTCGTAAACGAGGACGGGCTTGAGCTTGCCGACCGCACCGCGGTCCGCGCCACGGCCGCGTCGGGGGCGGCGCAGATCGCCGCTGCGCAGACAGGGCGCGCGGGCGCGATCGAAGGTTCCGCGCTCGAAGGCTCGACCGTCGATCTCGGCGCGGAATTTTCAGCCCTGATCGCAACCCAGCGCGCCTATGCGACCGGCGCGCGCATTCTTTCGACCGCCGACGACCTCTGGCGGACGCTCGTCGGAACGGCCGCGTAAGGGCCGTTTCCGGACGCGGCCGTCCCGCCTTGAGCCACGCTCCGTAGACGGATGTTTTACCGTGAACCGTCAATGTCTTAGGGCGCAATTTACCTTGGCGTTTAGCGCTATCTTAAAAGCGGTCGCCTATTGTCGGAGGCTGTAGTTGCGTATCTTGAGGGAAGACCCATCATGACGTCCGCCGCATACCAGGCAACGCCGCAGCGTTCGAAGGAGCCTTACGTTATCGGCCCCGACGGACTGCCGCTGACGCTCGCCGATTTGCCGCCGCGCTCGACCAAGCGGTGGGTCATTCGCCGCAAGGCGGAAGTCGTCTCCGCCGTTCGCGGCGGACTGTTGACGCTGGAAGAAGCGTGCGACCGTTACCAGCTCACGGTCGAGGAGTTTCTCGCCTGGCAGAAAGCGATCGACCAGTTCGGCATGCCAGGTCTGCGCGCGACGCGCGTGCAACAATACCGCTAGGCGTCTTCATTCTCCGTTAGGATTTCAAAACCCCGCGCCGGCGCCGGCGCGGGGTTTTCATTTGCGCGCGGCAAAGCGGTCTAACGGAATCTTTACGCTGCACAGGGCAAATTTTGCCGGTCGTCGTCAGGGCTAGGGACTGGCGTACGCGCTGTGAGGGCGAAAGCCGTGAATGAGTTGATGGGGATGGCGCGGTCCTTCGGGATCGTCAAACTGCTTATGATCGCCGGCGTGACGGTGGCCGTCGCGCTGATGATCTATGTCATGGCGATGCGCGCGACGGCCGCGCCGATGGCGCTTCTCTACGCCGACCTGACGCTGACCGACGGCGCTGAAGTCGCCGAGCGGCTGGAGACCGAGGGCGTTCGCCATGAAGTGCGCGAGACGAACGGCAAGGTTTCCGTCTATGCGCCTGCCGACGAACGCTCACGGCTGAAGCTTCTGCTGGCGGCGGACGGGTTCGTCGCAACGTCGGGCGCGATCGGCTACGAAATCTTTGACCAGCAGGACGCCCTCGGCGTCACGTCGTTCCAGCAGAACGTCAACAAGCTGCGCGCGCTTGAAGGCGAGATCGCGCGGACGATCGCCACGCTTTCCGGCGTGCGCTCGGCGCGCGTCCATCTCGTCCTGCCCGAGCGCGAGCTTTTCTCGCGCGACAAGGAACGCGCAAGCGCGTCAATCGTGATCGACGCGCCGGGCGGGCTCGACAAGCGCTCCGTGCGCGCGATCGTCAATCTCGCCGCTTCAGCGGTTCCCGGTCTGGCGCCGGCGCGCGTCACCGTCCTCGACCAGGCGGGCGAATTGCTCGCCTCAGGACAGGAGGGCGACGACCCTTTGAGCGCCGGCGGCGGCGTCGACGAGCGTATCGCCGCAACCGAGGCGCGCATCCGGCGCACGGTCGAAGACATTGTCGGGCGCGTCGTCGGCGCTGAAAATCTTCGCGTGCAGGTCGCCGCCGAGCTTGATTTCAGCCGCATCACCGAGACCGCGAACATTATCGATCCGGACAGCCAAACCGTGCTGTCCTCGACTACGGTCGAAGACCAATCCAACGACCGCGATCCTTCGGCCTTGCGCGGCGTGACGATCGCCAACCAGCTGCCGCAGACGGCGGCGGTCGATCCGGCGGAGGCAGGCGAGTCTTCGACATCCTCCGCCCGCCGGATCGAGGAGACGACGAATTTCGAGATGACGCGCACGGTCCGGAACGAAGTGCGCGAAATCGGCGGCCTTCGCCGGCTCTCCGTCGCTGTCGCGCTGAACGCCGGCGCCAGCCCGCGCGAGCCGGCCGAACTGCAACGCATCGCATCTCTCGTACAGGCCGCCGTCGGCTATAATCCCGCGCGCGGCGATCAGATCAATGTCATCGAAACCGCTTTCAGCCCGCAAAGCGCCGAGGCGCCGGAGGGCGCCGGAACCTCCGCGTCAGCGCCGGCCGCGACAGTCAGCGGCGACGCCCTTTTGCGTGCAGGCGAGCTGGCGGCGTTCGCCGCGGTCATCATCGCGCTCATCTTTTTCGTGCTGCGGCCGCTGCTAGCCGGCCCGAAGGTTGCGGCGGCCGGCGCGCCTGCGCCGCTCGCCGGGCCGTCGCGCACGCCCGCATTGCCGGCGAGCGACAACGCCGGCCTCGCGCTGGGAGCGACGTCGCTTCGGCGCGCCGCCGACATCGTCAAATCGAACACCGATGAATCGGCCGGCATTCTCAAAGACTGGATCAGGAAGGCGTCATGAGCGCGAAGTCGATCACCGCCGTCGATCAGCTCACGGGGCCGGAGCGCGCCGCCGTCGTCATGCTTGCGCTCGGCGAGGAGGCGACAAAACCGATCTGGGCCTCGTTCGACGAGGACGAGATTCGCGAAGTGACGCGCGCGATCTCAAAGCTTGGGTCCGTCGCGCCCGACGTCGTCGACGGGCTGCTGCAGGATTTCATGGCGAGCCTTTCGACGACCAGCGCCATTTCCGGATCCGCAGCCTCCGCACAGCGCTTCCTTCAGCATGTCTTGCCCGCCGATAAGGCGCAGTCGATTCTCGACGACATTAAAGGACCGGCCGGCAAGACGATGTGGGAGAAGCTCGGCAACGTCAACGAGCGCATGCTTTCCGCCTATCTCCGCAACGAGCACCCGCAGACGGTCGCCGTCATCCTGTCGCGCATTCGTCCCGATCACGCCGCGCGCGTGCTGGCGGCGCTGCCGGGCCTTTTCGCCGAGGAAGTCATTGCGCGAATGCTGACGCTCGGACCCATTCAAAAAGAAGTCATCGACCAGATCGAGCTGGCGCTGCGGTCCGAATTCATGGCGGCGTTGTCGCGCGGCGAAGACCGCGATCCCTATGCGGCGATCGCCGAGATCTTCAACAAGTTCGACCGCACGACCGAACGGCGCTTCATGGAGGCGCTGGCGATGAAAAACCCGGACGCCGCAAGCCGCATTCGCGATTTGATGTTCGTATTTGAAGATCTCGTCCATCTCGACCCCGCCGACATGCAGACGCTTCTTCGTTTCGTCGACAAGTCGGACCTCGCGCTGGCGCTGAAGGGCGCTGACGCCGAGGTGGCGCGGCGGTTCTATATCAACATGTCCGAGCGGGCAGCCGGCATTCTCCGCGACGATATCGAGATCATGGGGGGCGTGCGCCAGAAGGACATCGACCAGGCCCAGCAGCGGATCGTCGAAACCGCGCAGCGCCTCTCGGACGAAGGCGAGATCGTGCTTTCGAAAGACGACACCGAGGAGCTCGTCTACTGATGAGCGCGCACGCAAAGCCGTTTGACTTTCGCGACTTCGGCGGACCCGCCGCCGGCGCCGACATTGCGGCGCCGCCGCCAGCGGAGGCGCATGGCCCCTCGCCGGAGGAAGCGCGCGCCGAAGGCGTCATCGAAGGCCGGCGCCTGGCGATGGAAACGATCGCCGCCGACGAGGCTGCGTCCCTCGCCCGGATCGCCGCCGCCCTTGAGGACGCCAAGTCGTTCCTTATAGAGACGCGTGCGCGCGACCAGAACGAGATGCTCGGCGTGGCGGCGCAGGTCCTCGAAGAATTTTGCGCCGGCCTAGCCGAAAAGCGCGAACAGGAAGCGGCGCTCGATCTCCTGCGGCGACTGACAGCGCATTCGGACGACCGGCGCGCCGCGCGCCTTGTCATTGCGCGCGCCAGCCGTGACCGGCTCGCGCCGAAAATCGACGCCGCGATCAAGGAGCGCCGTCTTGGCGACTTCGTCACGCTTGAATTCGACCCCTCGCTCGATCGCGGGGAAATGCGTCTCGAATGGCGCGGCGGCGAGGCAAGACGCACGCGCCGCGAAATCACGGATGCGACGGCGGCGTTGATCCGCTCGCTCCGCGCGAACAGGGAGCAGACATAATGGCCCGCACCGAAACCGCCGTCTCAACCGAAGTCCTTCCTGACATCGCTGAAAGCGACACCGCGCCCTCCCCGGTCGCGCGTTCTCGCCTTGAAAGCGTGCTTGACGTGCCCGTCAGGGTTTCCGCCGTGCTCGGCAAGAAGCGCATGAGCGTCGCCGAACTGACGGCGCTGGGCGCCGGCGCCGTCATCGAGCTTGACCGGCGCGTCGGCGAACCGATCGATCTTTACATCAACGACACCCTTATCGCGCGCGGAGAGCTCGTCATGATCGACGGCGCCCTCGGCGTCACCATGACCGAAATCGTCCGCTCGACGGAAAGCTGAAGGCGACCCCCATGAGACTCCTGATTGTCGGCGGATTGTCGGGCCAGCTTTCGGCGGCGGCGAAAATCGCGATGGATCGCGGCGCGCGCGTCGCTTTTTCCGGCGACGTCGAAGCGGCGCTGTCGGCGCTGCGCCGCGGCCAGGGCGCCGATCTGTTGATGGTCGACGTGCGCCAGGACATTGCGCGGCTGGTGCGCGGTCTCGCCGAAGAGCGCTTCGCCATTCCAGTCGTCGCCTGCGGCGTCAAAAGCGACGCAGACGCCGCCGTCGCGGCCATTCGCGCCGGCGCCAAGGAATTCATTCCCCTGCCGCCGGACGCGCAGCTCATCGCCGCCGTTCTCGAAGCGGTCGTTGAGGAGAGCCGCGATCTCATCGCCGCCGATCCGGCGATGAAGAAAGTGATCGCCCTCGCCGATCAGGTCGCAAGATCCGAAGCTTCGATCCTCATCACCGGCGAATCGGGTTCCGGCAAGGAAGTGATCGCCAAATATCTGCACGAGAACTCGCGGCGCGCCGACAAGCCGCTGATCTCCATCAATTGCGCGGCGATCCCGGAGAATCTCCTCGAATCGGAGCTCTTCGGCCATGAAAAGGGGGCCTTCACCGGCGCAGTCGCGCGCCGCGTCGGCAAGTTCGAGGAAGCGGACGGCGGTACGATCCTCCTCGACGAAATTTCAGAGATGGACGTCCGCCTGCAGGCGAAGCTGCTCCGCGTGCTGCAGGAGCGCGAGATTGACCGCGTCGGCGGCTCGAAGCCGATCCGCATCAACATCCGCGTGCTTGCAACGTCGAACCGCGATCTGAAGGAAGACGTCCGGACCGGCCGTTTTCGCGAGGACCTTTTTTTCCGCCTCAATGTCGTCAATCTCGTCGTGCCGCCGCTGCGCGATCGCCCTGGCGACATCATCGCGCTCGCCGAGCACTTCGCGCGGAAATTTGCCGAGCTGAACGGGGTCGCTTATCGCCCGATCAGCGAAGACGGCCGCCGGGCCATCGCCGGCGCGGCCTGGCCCGGCAATGTGCGCGAGCTTGAAAACGCCGTTCATCGCGCCGTGCTGCTCGCGCAGGGACCCGAAATCGGGCGCGACGCGATCCGCCTTTCCGACGGCCCGCCCCTCGCCGCGCTTCCCGCCGGCGAAAACGGCGAGACGATGGTCGGACGCACGGTCGCCGAAGTCGAACAGGCGCTTATTCTGCAAACGCTTGGTCATTGCCTTGGCAATCGCACGCACGCCGCGACCATTCTCGGCATTTCGATCCGCACGCTGCGCAACAAGCTGAAGCAGTACACGGAGGAAGGCGTCGCCGTGCCGCCGCCGGCCGAACGCGCGAGCGCCTAAATGGCCGAACCCGCCGCAGGACCGGCGTCGTTCCTGTCGCCCGCCAGATGGCGGCTGGCGGCGTCGAGCGACATTCTGTTCGCCGTCGCGATCATGGCGATGATCGCCCTTCTTGTGCTGCCGGTTCCGAAATTTCTTCTCGACCTTCTGCTCGCGCTGTCGATCACGCTTGCGGCGAGCGTCCTGATGACGGCGCTTTTCACGAAGAAGGCGCTCGAATTCTCGACCTTTCCGGCGATCCTCCTCATCGCGACGATCTTTCGCCTCGGCCTGAACGTCGCCTCGACGCGGCTCATTCTGGCGAACGGGCATGAAGGGCCGGATGCCGCCGGCGCCGTGATCGCGGCGTTCGGCGGCTTTGTGATGCAGGGCAATTTCGTCATCGGCATCATCGTCTTTTCGATCCTCGTTATCGTCAACTTTGTCGTCATTACCCGCGGCTCGGGGCGCATCGCCGAGGTCGCCGCGCGCTTCTCCCTCGACGCCATGCCCGGCAAGCAGATGGCGATCGACGCCGATCTTTCTTCCGGCCTGATCAACGAAACCGACGCGCGCGCGCGCCGGAAGCAGCTCGAAGACGAGTCGAATTTTTACGGCGCGATGGACGGCGCGTCGAAATATGTGCGCGGCGACGCGATCGCTGGGCTTCTCATCACGCTCATCAACGTCATCGGCGGCATTCTGATTGGCGTGATGCAGCAGGGAATGACGCTGAGCGAGGCGGGCGAGACCTATACGCTCCTGACCGTCGGCGACGGGCTCGTCAGCCAGATACCGGCGCTCATCATTTCCGTCGCGGCCGGCATTCTCGTTTCAAAATCCGGCGTCGAAGGGTCGGCCGAAAAGGCGCTGCTCGCGCAATTCGCGCAGCATCCGCGCGCGCTCGCCGTCGTCTCGGGCGTTCTCGCCGTATTCGCTGTATTGCCGGGCATGCCGTTCGTTCCGTTCATCATCCTTGCGGCTATCGTCGGGGCCGTTGCGGCCGGCGCAATCCGCAAGAACGCCGCGAAGGCGGCGGCCGATGCGAAGAAAACCCAGACAGGCGCGCGCCAGAAGGCCGAGGATGATCCCGCATCGATGCTCGCCATGGACGATCTCAAGATCGAACTCGGCTACGGTCTGCTGCCGCTGATCGCCGACGGCGCCGGACCGCGCCTGACCGACCAGATCAAGGCGCTGCGCCGCGCGATCGCGCAGGATATCGGCTTCGTGACGCCGCCAGTCCGCATTCTCGACAACATGCAGCTCGGCCCCAATGAGTATGTCATTCGCCTGAAAGAGCAGGAAATCGCGCGCGGCACGGTCAAGCCCGGCTTCTGGCTCGTCATGGATCCGTCGGGCAGCCGTATTGATCTCATCGGCGAGATGACGAAGGAACCCGCCTTCGGCCTCGACGCGATGTGGATCGATGAGACGCAGCGCCAGGCCGCCGCGCTGCGCGGACTGACGGTCGTCGATGCGGCGACCGTGCTGACGACGCATCTCACCGAAATCATCCGCGCCGAGGCGCCGGAACTCCTCTCTTACGCCGAGACCAAGAAGCTGCTCGACGCGCTCGGCGAGCGCGGCCGTCAGCTCATTTCCGACATCATCCCCTCCGTCGTCAGCGTATCGACGGTGCAACGCGTCCTGCAGGCGCTGATCGCCGAACGCATTTCGATCCGCGACTTACCCGCGATCCTTGAAGCGATCGCCGAGGCGGCGCCGGGCGGCGCCGGCGTCGCGCAAATCGCCGAACATGTGCGCGCGCGCCTTGCGCGCCAGATCTGCGGCGCGATCAAGGCCGCGGATGGCGCAGCGCCGATCGTCACGCTGTCGCAGGACTGGGAACGCGCTTTCGCCGAAACGATCATCGGTCAGGGCGCGGAACGCCAGCTGGCGATGGCGCCGTCGAAGATTCAAGATTTCGTCACGGCGGCGCTGCGGAAGCTCGAAGACGCGGCGGGCGCCGGTTATGCGGCGGCTTTGGTCACGAGCGCGCAGGCGCGGCCTTTCGTTCGCTCCGTCATCGAACGCGTGCGGCCGCAGACGATGGTGCTGTCGCAGGCCGAAATTCATCCGCAAGTGCGCTTGCGGAACCTGGGGTCCATCTAGCGGCCTTGCGCGGGCGCGCCTCGCGCCCGATACTGTCGCCTGTCGCTCCAGTACCCCGCCTCAAATGATGAAATTCATCGCCCCGACCGTCGACGCCGCCAAGGCCAAGGCGCGCCGTGCGCTCGGGGATAGCGCCTCGATTGTCGCGGTCCGGAATCTTCCCTCGGGCGATGTCGAAGTCTCCGCGTCAGACAAGCCGGGGCCGGCGGCGCCGCCCCTGGCGGTTGAGCCCGCCTTCGGCGATCACACGCGGCAGGTGCTCGATGAAGCGCCCTTGCGCGGCGGCAGCTATTCGCTCGGCGCGCGGCTCAACGAGCCGCTCGAGCAGAAATTCGCCGAGGACGCCTTTGCGCGACTATCGAGCGAGCTTTCCGGCCGGCCGCACCGCACCGGGCTGATCGACATGTCGGATCGAACGGCGCGCGCGATGGCCGATGCGCTTCGCCCGCACAGCATCTCCGACGAGCTGATCGCTGCAGTCATCGACGGCGCGCGCGGCGCGGAGGTCGATGACGATCTTTACCGGCTCGAGATGGGCATTGGGAGCGCGTTCGATTTCGCGCCGGTGCATTTCTCGCCGCTGACGCCCGTGATGCTGGTCGGGCCGACCGGCGCGGGAAAAACCTCCTGCGGCGCCAAGCTCGCCGCCGCTGCGCTGTCGCGGGGCTCGACCGCCTTCATCATGACCGCCGATGTCGGGCGCGCCGGCGCAATCGACCAGATCAAGGCCTATGGCGACGCGCTCGGCGCTGACTATTACATCACCGAAACGCCGCATGAAGTCGCGAGCGCCCTGCGCTCCAAACGCCCGACCGGCGCCGTCGTTCTCGATACGCCGGGGGTGAGCCCTTATGACCCCGGCGATTTTGCGGCGCTGCGCTCCTTTCAGGAAGCGACGCGCGGCGAGCCGGTGCTGGTCTTGCCCGCAAGCGGCGATCCGGAAGAATTCAAGGACTGGGCCGCCGCCTTCGCCGAGTTCGGCGCGCGCCGCCTTATCATCACCAAATTCGACGCAACGCGCCGCATCGGCGCGGCGCTTTCCGCCGCCTTCGCCTCGAAGTTCACCCTCGCGCACTTCTCGCAAACGCCCTTCATCTCCGAAGGCCTCATCGACGCAACGCCGGAATTTCTCGCGCGACGGCTGCTCGCGGGAAGGACCGGCAGGGTCAGCTGACAGCTTAATACCGGATCAGCGCGCTGCCCCAGGCAAGACCTCCGCCGAGGGCTGCGAAGACGAGAAGCTCGCCGCGTTTGATCCGCCCGTCGCGAATGCCCTTGTCGAGCGCGAGCGGGATCGACGCCGACGACGTGTTCGCGTGTTTCTCGATCGTGACGATGATCTTCGATTCATCGAGCTCAAGACGCTTGGCGCAGGCCTCAATAATGCGGATGTTCGCCTGATGCGGTACGAACCAGTCGATTTCCTCGCGCTTCACCCTTGCGCGTTCGGTCACCTCGAGAACGGCGTTCGAAATTTCCTGCACGGCGTTGCGGAAGACTTCCTTGCCGTTCATGCGCACCTTGCCGACCGTCTGCGTCGAGGACGGGCCGCCATCGGCATAGAGATGGTCGGCGAGCGTTCCGTCCGCTGAAAGATAGGTCGCAAGAATGCCGCGCGGCGCGGCGGCCGTGTGCGGCGCGGCGGCGGAGAAAATGACCGCGCCCGCGCCGTCGCCGAAAAGGACGCAGGTCGCGCGATCCTCCCAGTCGAGAAAACAAGAAAGCGTCTCCGCGCCGATGACGAGCGCGTGACGCACCTGTCCCGTCGCGATGAAATTATGCGCGATGTTGGTTGCGTAGAGAAATCCGGCGCAGGCCGCCGACACGTCAAACGCGATCCCCGGCGGGCAGCCGAGCTTTTGCTGCACATAGACCGCCGTTGACGGAAAGGTTTTATCCGGCGTCACCGTCGCGACGATGATGAGGCCGATATCGCGCGGTTCGAGCCCTGCCTCTTTCAGCGCGGCGCGCGAGGCGTTCGTCGCGAGGTCGGACGTCACTTCGCCTTCGCTCGCGAATTGCCGCTGGCCGATGCCGCTGCGCGAGCGGATCCATTCGTCGGACGTGTCGATGCGGCGCGCAAGGTCGGCGTTCGTCACCGTGCGCGCCGGCAGGAACGAGCCGACGCCCGCAATGATCGTTTCAAACTGGTTCATGGTGTCCGCCCGCTGATGGTCATTCGCCCGCGCCCGCGCCGAGGCGTTCCAGCATCACTCGCCGCGCATCGTTGATTTTCGCGGCGAGATAATCGGTGCCGCCCTTGTCCGGATGAAGCTGGCCGATCAGCTTCTTGTGCGCTGCGCGGATATCCTCGGCGCTCGCATCGGCCGGAACGCCGAGTATCGCGCTCGCTTCTTCGAGCGTCGCGGCGGCTTTTGTCGCCGGAACGCGCGCCGCGCCCGCGCCGGGGATCATGCCGTCGCCTTCGCGCCCGCCGATGGCGCGGTCGCGCCAGACTTCGATGGCGGTGACCCCGCCCGCCGCCAGAATGACCATCAGCGCGAGCGGCCATCCCTTGGTAGCGAACAAGGCGGCGGCGACGCCAAGCAGGACGACGACTTTCAGGATGAAGACGCTGCGGTTCTGCCCGCCGGCGGCGGCCCCCGCCTTGCCGGCGCGCATCAGCGCCCAAATGGCGGCGCCGGCGGCAAGAAAGAGAACGACGGCGCCGAGCATCAAGGCCCTGTTGCGTTGCGAAACGCCGCACCATGCCTCAAACCCCGGAGCGACGGAACCTCCGGCGCAGGCGGATCGCCGGAAATCAGGCCGCCGCGCGCCCGTCCGGCGCCGGCGCCTCGCCAAGGTGGTGCGCCGGCCGCGGAAGGTTCAGCGTCGCGATCAGCGAGCGGATTTCGAGCCGCGCGGTCACATGGCTCATGGTCGAGAGCCGCAGCGGCGCATCCTCGCCGCCGAGATCGAGGAGCGTCAGCCCCATCGGAAAGAGTTCGCGATAGATGACGCGGTCGCCAAAGCCGCGGGCGAGACGAAACCCGATGCGCGTCGACAGGTCGTCGAGTTTTTCGCCCATCGCCCGCTTGTTGTTGGCGCGCGTCGCGGATAGCCGGTTCCGCATGACGACCCAGTCGATGCCGCCCGGAACGCCGGACATCGCCCGGCGCTTGCGCGCGTTCCACACCATCTCGCTGTAAAGGCTCGGGCCGATGACGGCGCCCGTCGCCGGATCGAGCCGCGCCAGCAGATCGAAATCGACAAAGCTGTCATTCAAGGGCGTGACGATCGTGTCGGCATGGGCATGGGCGAGCCGTGACAGATGCGTATCGGCGCCCGGACAATCGATGACGACGAACTGGCAGTCGGCGAGCGTCTGCAGCATCCCGGTAAAATGCTCCGTTTCCTGCCGGCGCGCCTCTTCACGGCTGTCGAGCGAGGACGGCGCAATAACCGGCGTCAGCGGAAAGACGATGCTCGAAGGCCGCTTTTCGGCGAAGGTGCGCCGGTTCTCGATATAGCGCGAGAAACTGCGCTGGCGCATGTCGAGGTCGATCGCGGCGACGCGATTGCCTGACTTCAATAGGGCGACCGTAATGTGCATGGCGGCGGTCGATTTGCCCGATCCGCCTTTTTCATTGCCGAGTACGATGACGTGCGTCACGCGGGGTATCCTCTGGGCTCTCCCCCGGCTGCGCCGGGCCCTATCAACGCCGTGATTTTCCCCCGGCCGGCAAGCGCGCCGCCAAAGCGGTCCGATCGGGGCCGCCCTTTTGCAAGGCGGATGGCGAAAGACGGAGCCTCACCCGATTCTAGACAACGCCGCGAGGTTTACCATGAAGGCGATCGCCCTCCTTTCCGGATTTGCCGCCCTCCTCGCCGCGCAGGGCGCCGCCGCCGAGCTCCTCGTCGCGCCTTTGCGGCAGGTGATCACCGCCAAGACCCCGGTCGCCCGCTACCAGATTTCCAATCCCTCGGACCGGTTTGTCGACGCCCGGGTCGGCTGGATCGACCTGTCTGCGACGCCCGACGGCTATGTGACCGCAAGCGCGTCGGCGCGGCCCGACTTGAGCGCCGCGCCCTGGCTTGTCGTGTCGCCGGCGCGCCTTCGCCTTGAACCGGGCGCGCGCGCGGAAGTTGTCGTGCGCCTCAAAAAGGGCGCCGCCATTCCCGCGGGCGAACGTCGCTCGCACCTTCTCATTGAAACGAGCCCTGCGCGCACGCCGCTGCGCCGGGCGAGCGCCGGCCTCGAAGCCGATGTCGGCCTTGGCGTCTCGACCCCGGTCATCCTGCGCGGCGGCTATGCGGCGCCGGCTGTCGGCTTCGACCAGTCAAAACTCGCGCGCGACGACCACGGCGCCCTTGTTTTCGAAACGACGCTCAAAAGCGCGGGGCGATACTCCGCTTACGGAACGATTGAAGCGATCCTTGTCTCCGGAGACCGCACGGAGCGGATCGCGCGCATCGCCAATATCGCCGTCTATCCCGACGCGGGCGCGCGGCGCCTCGCCTTGCCGCTTGGGCGCGAGCATCTGCCGGGCGGAACGCTGCGCGTGACGTTCACCGCCGACGGCGAAACCGGCGGCCGCGCGCTGGCTGAAAAGTCCTTTGAAATCGGGCCGCCCGAACCCGCGCCGGTCAGCGCAGGTCGCTGATGTCGAGCATTGAAAGACGCTCGCCGCCGAAATTGGCGACGCGGCAGAACACGCCCTTCATCGCCAGTTCGTCGCACAGCGCCTTGGCTTTCTCGCGCGAGGAGAAGCCGCCGCCGACAAGACGCAGATAAGCGCCCTTGCCGTCGATCGCCACGCGTTCGATGCGCGGCTCGAGAAGACCAAGCTCGTCCGGATTGTCGCGTTGCAGCTTCGCCCAGCCGGCGCTCGCTTCATCCATGCGCCGGTAAGAGGCCAGATGAACGCCCCACAGGACGCTCGTCATCTTGATTTCCGGGTTTGCGGCCTCGTTCTCGAAAATTTCCTCCGACGACGCGAACCGCGGCTGCACGAGCCGCGGCTGCTCATCGACAGGGACCGGCGCTGCCGGGAGCGAATCGTTTGCCGACGGGGCAGCGACGACAGGCGCGGCCGGCGCGGTCGAGAGCGGTTTTTCGACCGGCTCGGCGGCAGCGAGTTTTTGATCGGAGGCTTGTGGCGCCGGCGGCAATTCCGGCCCGGCGGCGGCGACGCGCGCCGCTTTCTTGGTCGCTTCGGCGAGCTGCGTTTCGAGGCGGGACTTTTCGGCCTGCAGCTTTTCAACTTCCGCTTGCAATCCGGCGCGCTCGGCGCGGATCGTGTCGAGCTCTACCGCCTGGCTTGCGACAAGGTCCGCTTTCTCAGAGCCGAAGATTGTCGCGCAAGACTGGACGAGCAGGAACAGGCATAAAGCGCCCGCCCGCCTGCCGGCTCGCCCGGCAGCCGCTATCGGCATCGCCTTGAAAGCGCCGAAAGCTTGTCGCATTAGCTGCTCCGACCTACCGCCCCACGCCCCCCTCAGGACCTATAGCATGCCAGCCGCCGCCGTCGATTCGCAAATGGGGGTCGCCAGAACCGTAAAAGCGCTGCGGGCGCGGGTCGACGGCTGGCGATCCTCGGGGCTTACCGTCGGGCTCGTTCCCACGATGGGCGCCCTCCATGACGGGCACCTCTCCCTCATTCGCCAGTCGAACCAGCACGCCCAGCGCACGGTCGCCAGCATCTTCGTCAATCCGGCCCAATTCGCCCCGACCGAAGATTTCGGCGCCTATCCCCGGCAGGAAAGCGCCGATCTCGAAATGCTGCAAAAGGCGGGATGCCACCTCGCCTTTGTTCCGTCTGCGGAGGAAATGTATCCCGACGGCTTCCAGACCTCGGTCGCCGTCAGCGGCGTCAGCCAGGGCCTCTGCGGCGCCTCGCGCCCGCACTTTTTCGGCGGCGTTGCGACAGTCGTCGCCAAGCTCCTCAATCAGGTGCGGCCCGACGCCGCGATTTTCGGTGAGAAAGATTACCAGCAGCTCCTCGTCATCCGGCGCATGGTGAAGGACCTCAATATGAGCGTCGACATTATCGGCGCGCCGATCCTGCGCGAAGCGGACGGCCTCGCGATGTCCTCGCGCAACGCTTATCTCTCGGCGGAAGGGCGCGCCGTCGCCGGCAAACTGAACGGCGTCATTTCGGGGATGGCGGAAAAAATCGGCGGCGGCGCGGCGGTCGGTCCGGTCGTCGCCGAAGGACGCAGCGCGATTGAAAACGCCGGCGTCGATCGTCTCGATTATCTCGAAGTGCGCTCCAGCGATCTCCTGGAGCCGATGGGTCCGGGGCCAGTGACAAAACCCTCGCGCGTCTTCGTCGCGGCAATCGTCGGAAAGACGCGGTTGATCGACAACTGGCCGGTCGAGACGGGCGCCTAGTCAGCAGCGCTGGGGACGCCTTCGTTAAGCCAGCGCCATTCGGGAAAGTCGCGGCCGAGAAGACGCGAAAGCGCCGACGTTTCCTCAATCAGCCGCGGCCGGATGAGCGCGACGCCGGCGGCGAGGTCGCCTTCGGGAATCGCACGCTCCACCGGCTTGGCGAGCGCCGTCATCGCCCGTTTGCGCAAGTCCGGAGGCATCACTGCCTTCGCCGCCGCCCATAGCGGCGTTCCCTTGAGTTTCGAAAACGGTCCCGAGACGCGCGGCACAGTCTTCTTGCCGCGATTGTCGTGCGCCAGTTCCTCCGCCGCCGTCTCTGCGGTTTCAAGCCCGAGAAAATCGTAGATCAGACGCATCTCGCGCGCTGGATCAGCTGTCAGCGCCTCCATCGTCAAGCAGTGGACGCGCGCTCTTCCGAAAGCGCCGATATAAGGCGCGATCTGCATCGCGTAATTTCCAACATCGGCGATCTCGCGTAACGATTTCATCGCATCAGGAAACGATCGTCCTTCAGCGGAATATTCGACCTCCCACCAGTAATGACTGACGGCGCGCGCAAGCGGATCGCGCATGATGTAGAGAATGCGCGCGTCCGGCGCGAAGTTCCTGATCTTCTCGGCGACGCCGCCGAGGCGCGGCGCTTTCGTGTAGTCGGTCGAGGACTCGCCGACATAACGCTCGCCGCGCGCATCGGCGAAGCGCTCGAGATACCAGCCAAGGTCCTTGCCTCTGTTGCCGCCCGCGAACCAGGCCGGTTCTTTCGGGTTCTGACACATATGGATCGCAGGATGCGCGGCGAGCATGTTGTGCAGGCTCGTCGTGCCGCATTTCATCGAGCCGACGAGAAAGAGATTGGGGCGGCGCGCAGCGGTCATGAGGATCAATCCGTGAAAGTGCGGTCGAGAAATCCGCGAAAATAGGCGACGGTCGCCTGCTCGCTGCAGCGTTCCGCGGCGAACGCCTTGGCGCGGGCGCCGAGGCGGGCGACAAGATCGGGTTCTGCAAGCAGCCGTCTTAACGCCCGCGCCATTGCGCCGGCCTCGCCCACCGGGACCGTCAGCGCCGTGTCGCCGTCAATCGCGTAATCGGCAAGGCCCGCTGACCGGGTCGTGACCTGCGCCTTGCCGAGATGCATGCCGCCGACAAAGGTCACCATGCCGTTCGGCGCGAGATCGTCGCGCAGCGGCACGACGGCGGCGGCGGCGTGACTCACGAGCGACCAGGCCTCCGCCCACGGAAGATTGACGAAGTGACGGACATTGCCCGGAACCTCAAGGCCGTCGAGGCTCCATGGCCGCGTGATCGCAACGAATGTCGTCTCCGGCATCTGACGCGCCGCTTCCAGAAAGGTCGCATAGTCGCGCGCCTCGCCGCCGAGCGCGACGATGTAGGGCTCGGCGATTGTTCTCGGCCCCGGCGTCCCGATCGGCGGATTGGCGCCCCATAAGACGAGTTCGATCCGCTCGCCGGGAATATTGAACTGACGGGCATAAAGATCGCGTTCAAGCGTTGAGAACACGGTGAACCGGTCAATGCGCGCGAAGGCGCGTTTCATCCGCGCGGCTTGAGCGCCTGCGGGCATGTCCGTGAAATTGAACGCGAAGGCAAGCCGCTGGGCCCCGCCGGCCTTATCGCCGACGAAGTCCGACATCCAAGCCGCGACATAGGGAAGATGGGTGACAATGAGATCGAATGCGCCCGCGCGCGCCGCCTCGCGCAGCCGCAAGCCTTCCGAGATCCGGCCGATGAGCGGTTTCTTCAGCGCGCGGTCGATCGCGCCGCGCGGCAATGGGCGGAAGAAGGCCCACTCAAGCGGACGGCGCCACGCGACCTTGTCTTTCAGCCAGACCCAGGACGGGTCGGGCTTCTCCGTCACGCAGGCAATGCGAAGGGGGCGCGTCGTCATGCGACTGTCGATAGCGTTCGCCGGCGGGCGTTCAAAGGAAATCTCAATTCGGCGCGGTTGGCGCGGGCCCGCCATGAAGCCACGCCCACTCCGGAAACTCGCGGCCGAGCAGCGCCGAAAGCGCCCGCGTTTCCTCCAGAAGCCGGGGGCGCAGATGCGCCGCCGCGTCAACGATCTCGTCCGCCGATATCACCCGTTCGACGGGGCTCGCCAATGAGGCGATGGCGCGCTTGCGCATCTGCGGCGGGACGAACGCCTTGGCGGCAGTCCAGACCGGCGTGTCCTTGAGATGCGAAATTAAGCCGGCGCCCGGAAGGCGGGGCACTTGTGCACGCCCCGGATTATACCGCGGCGGGGACGCGCCGCCGGTCACGTCAGCAGGCGGCAAGTCGAGAAAGTCCCACACGGCGCGGAGTGTCGCCGGCGCGTTCGACGTCAGCGTCTCCAGCGTCACGACATGCACGCGTTCGCGCCCGAAAATTTCAAGATAAGGCGCGATCTGCATCGCATAATGACCGACATCGAGGATCTCCCGGGACCGGCTCGCGGCGTCCTTGAACGATCGTCCTTCCGCGGAATATTGGACATCCCACCAATAATGGCTAAGCGCGCGGTCGAGCGGGTCGCGCATGATGTAAAGGATGCGCGCATCCGGCGCATAGGCCCTGATCTTCTCCGGCACGCCTTTGAGGCGGGGGCGGCGCGTGTAGTCGGTCGAGGCTTCGCCGGCATAACGGGCCTCGCCAGCGTCGCTGAAGAGCCCGAGATACCAGTCCTCGCTCTTGCCGCTGTTTGAACCGGCGAACCAACTCGGCTCCTTCGGTTTCTTCGACATGTAAATGTCAGGATGCGCGTCGAGCAAGCGGTAGAGCGTGTTCGTGCCCGCCTTCATGGCGCCGACAAGAAAGAGGTTCGGACGGCGATTTTGCGCCATGGCGGGTGCTCTTCAGTCGCGGCCGGAAGCCCGGCCTCGCGATCAATTGAGCAAGGTTTCTGCCGCCGCCGGGGTTAACGGGGGCTGAACCCGCAGGGACCGCCGGCCGACGCCTTTTCCATGAGCCCGATTGTCCCCGTGCGCGCCGTTCCGCCAGCGGCGCCGACCGAGAGATAAGCGAGAATTTCGCCGTCGCCGTCGCCAGTGAAATCGGCATGGGCAATTTCAAAGACCATGGTTTCGCCCTGACCGATCGTCAGCTTCCAGACGCCCTCGCCGGCGGCCGACACCTCAACAGGGACCGACGCGTCGGTCTCGCCAAAACCGGTCGCCTCTGCAGCGGCCATTGAAACGAGGTCTTCGGGCGCCGCCTTGCCGTCGAGGAAATGCGACCGTCGCGCCGGGCGCGCTTTGACGAGCATGTCGAGGGCGCCGCAAGCTCGGCGGAAATATTCTTCGCGCCGCATGTCGGCGCTGGTGACGGCCTCCCAGCCCTCGGCGATCAGCGAGTCATATTCGGCGCAGGTCGACGCCGTCTCGGCGGGCGCGCGCGCGTCGGTCGGGTGCGCCAGCGCGACGCGGACGGGCGCGCCGTCCGCCGTGACGACGGCGCGGTCGCGCATCGATTCATATTGCGCGCGCCCATAACACGCTGCGCTCATCCCTTCGACCAGGCGCACATTGCTCTTGATACAGACGGTGTCGCCGGCCGCGTTGGCGAGGCTCGCGCGCGCAGCTTCCACAGGCTTTTCCGGCTGCATCACGGAAACGCCGGTCAGCGTCGCCGCCGACAAAGCGCCCGCCGCGCCAAGCCCCATGATCAATGGCCTAACCATTTCCTGCCCCTTTTATAACAGCCCGAGTTCAGCGAGTTTGGCGCGCAACTCCGGCGGCGCTTTCGCGCCCTTTTGATCGAGATCGGCCGGCGCGTCCTCCGCCGTCAGATAACGCCACCCCTGGAACGCCCGGCGCGGCTGAGCCTGCGTCGGATGAAGCGTCCGATCAAGGACGATCTCGCAGCGCGCGACGCCGTCCGCGCCGGTCACCGCGCAAAGATCGACGATCCGCTGGCGGATCAGAACGACGCCCTTGATCACCCAGTAAAGCGAGCCGCCGTTTAGAAGTTCGTCGCGCCGTTTCGGAAACATGCGCGTCGTGTGCTGGGTGACAGGCCCTTTGCCTGCGCCGAGGTTCGCCGCCGCCCGGCGGGACACCCAGTCTTCCATGTCCGCGACGCTCGACGCGCCGACGCACAGCTTAAGGAGGTGCAACGCCATGCCTCCGGCGCCGGGCCTTATTCGACGACGCGCAGGCGCGCGAATTCCTGCGCGCGCTGGCGCTTCAGGTCGTGCCGCGCGACGCGCTTCACGAGGATATAGAGAATGAAATAACAAATCGCCGCGCCGACCGCCGCCAGCCACATCGGCAGGTTTTCAAACAAGGCGACGAAGCTCTCATAGCTGATGCCGACCATGCCGGCGACGCCGGGAAATTCCTGACCGATCAGGAGCGTCGCGCCGAGCAGCGTCATGGAGAGCGCAAGAAGGCCGGCGAGAATGGCGCCGATGGTGACGCCCATGTCGGCGTGCTCTTCGGCCTTGGAAATGATCATCTTGGTCGGATCGACGGAGAGCGCCTGCGTCGCGGCGAAGAGCGCGCGCCCGCGGGCCGAGCGTTCTTCTTCCGACAGGACAAGCGCCTTGCCGTCCGCCTTGCGGTCGAAATCGACGAGCGGCGAGGCTTTGAGCTCGCGGTCCGATTTGAAATCAAGCTCGCATTCGGAGGCCGGGCGGACGTCCGCCGTCGGCACTACGAGCGAGGCGTCGGTCGGCATCAGGAACAGCGACTTCTCGGCGGCGCGCCGACGCACCAGGCCGTCGAGCTGCACAAGCTCGCCATTGACGCGCGCTTTCGTCCACATCTCGAAGGCGCGCGCGGCCGCGAGCTTGTCGCCCTCGTTCAGTTTCCGGAGCACTGTCGAGCGCTTCCAGTTTTCCTCGCCGATATTGAAGATCAGGGAGACGACGGCGTCGTGTTCGTTCTGGTTGAGCGGCGCGCGAACCGTGTCGGCGATGGTCTTTTCGATCGGCTGCACGTCCTGACGGAGGAGCCGCTCGGCGTCGCCTTCGGTGACGCTCATGCCATGCCGGGCGGTCGAGGAATGGCCATAGCCGACGGTCCACTCCTCGTTCGGCGTGTAATGCGCCGACATTCGGAGCCCCTCATAGCCCTTGATCAGATTGAGACCGGTCGTTCCCGTCTTCATGCTGACCCGCCTTGACCCCTCTAACGCGACTGAAGCCTCATGGCGGACCCTGACTGGACCACCCCGACCGGACTTCCCCACGCACTTGCGTTAACGATTCTTAGCATGAGGCCTCCCGCAAGGGTAGTTGGCAAGCCCCGCGGCGCCGCCGTCCCCGGAAAATGTGACGAAATCGCCTCATCTGGTCCGGGGCGCTGATTCGCGCCAGACTGGACGCCTGACCGGACGGGTTCCGCCAGCCTCTATTGGGGAAAATGAGGGCCGTCCCGCTTTGGACCGCGGCCGGCCTTCATCGTTCCGGGTTGGCACGAAGCTTGGAAGGCAGGGAGCGGGAAGCTGGCGCCCAGGCCATCTTCCCGTTTTGGCAAGCGTTGCGCCGTGGGCTTGGCGGGCGCGCATAGTTGAGTTCCCGGGCGGGAAGTAAGGTGACCCCATGATGGGTAATGGTCTGGCTAACATCGTCGCGGCGGCGATCATCGGACTTGCGATCGCCTGGTCCAACAATTTCGGGCGCGCGCCGGCGGTCGACGAAAAGGCGCTCGCAGCCATGTATGCGCGCGCCGTCGGCGATATCCGCAACGACATCGTCATCAATTGCGGCTGCTGCGGCGAAGGCGAAAAGAAAGCCGAGGCCCGCCCTTTTTAGGGGCCCGCCCCGTTCCGACGCGGCTTGCCGGCTATACGCCGGTCCCGCGCGAACCAGGGCGGGTTCCCTCCGAACCCGGCATCCCGCCGTCCGTCACCCCGACGCCTGTCTTCCCGCCGCCGACCAACACCTGGTCGCCGCCCTATATCCCGCCTTTCGACAATCCGGGCTTCATCCCGCCGGGCGGCGTTGTGCCGCCGGGGCCACCCCCGCCCCCCTGCGATCCGACCAAGGACCCCGAATGTCCGCCGCCTCCGCCGCCGACCGATGTGCCGGAACCGGCGACGCTATTGATCCTCCTCGTCGCGCTGCCGGCGATCTGGCTGATCCTCGGGCGACGGCGACGGGCGTGAATTGGCTTGAATGGGGATTGGTAAGGCTATCGCCTCATCTTCCACTCCCCGTTCACCTCACAACAACACCAGCGCGGCGAGCCCCAGAAACACGAAGAACCCGACAATGTCCGTCACCGTGGTGACGAACACCGCCGAGGCGACTGCGGGGTCGGCGCCGGCGCGCTGGAGGCCGAGCGGCACGAGAATGCCGGCAAGTCCCGCCGCAAGCAGATTGATGATCATCGCCGCCCCGATAACGAGAGACAGCCTGATCGCCTGATCGACGCTGGCTCCCGTGCTCGCGTGCCAGAGGCCGGCGAGCGCGCCCATAATCAGCGCGAACAAAATGCCGTTGAGCCCGCCGACGATCGTCTCGCGCCAGATGATGCGCGCGGCGTTCGACGCTGAAAGGTCTTTCGTCGCGAGGCTTCTGACCGCGACCGTCAGCGTCTGCGTGCCGGCGTTGCCGCCCATCGAGGCGACGATCGGCATCAGCACGGCCAGCGCGACCACCTGTTCGATCGCCTTGTCGAAGATCGAGATGACGAGAGAAGCGGCTAAGGCTGTCGCAAGATTGACGGCGAGCCAGGAAAAGCGCGAGCGCACGGTTTCAACGACGGTGTCGGTGAGGCCTGCGTCCGACTCAACGCCGCCGAGCGCGAGCATGTCTTCCTGGCTTTCCGCGTGGACGATCTCGACGACGTCGTCGACGGTGATCATGCCGACAAGGCGCTCGGCCTCGTCGACGACCGGCGCGGAGATGAGATTATATTGTTCAAATTTGTAGGCGACGTCTTCCTGGTCCATCGACACCGGGATGACGGTCAGATCTTCGTTCATGATCTGGTCAATCGTCACGTCGCGCTGCGTCTTGAGGAGCGTCGACAGGGGCACCGAACCGATCGGCTTGAATGCCGGATCGACGACAAAAACCTCGTAGAATCGGTCCGGCAAATCCTCCGATCCGCGCAACCGGTCGATGATCTGGCCGACCGTCCAGTAGGCGGGCGCGGCGAAGACCTCGCGCTGCATCAGGCGGCCGGCGGATTCCTCCTCGAAGTCGAACGCCTGATTGAGCGCGATCCGGTCCGTGACCGCGGTCTTCGACAAGATGTCGGCGCGCACGTCCTCGTCGAGATCTTCGAGAATGAACGCCGCGTCGTCGGTGTCGAGTTCGGAAACGGCCTCGGCGACGGCCTCCCGCCGCATCGCGCTGACGACTTCCTCGGTGAGGTTCGCGTCAAGCTCGGGCAGGACGTCGGCCGGCAGCGAGCCGCCAAGAAGGTTGATCAGGGCGATGCGGTCGTCTTCGTGCAAGAGCCCGATGACGTCCGCGAGGTCCGCCGGGTGGAGATCGTCGATGATCGCCTGGATTGCGCCGACGTCGCCGGCCTCGATCGCCGCCGTTAACGCGCCGACATTTTGCTCCGCAAGCGTCGTTTCCTCTTCGCGCGCGGCCTCGCCCGGCGCGCGCGGGCCGTCATCGGGATCGTCGAGCAAGGCCTGATCGGACATGGCTCGCCTGAGGGGTCTGACGATGGAACGATGGAAGTCAGCGCGTCTGCTAGGTCAGACCGCGCGAGGGATCAAGCCGCACTACGCGCCGAACCTGACGACGCCGCTGGAGATGATCGCGGCGACGACCGCCGTCAGCGCGGCGGCGATGCCCGTCGCCAACAATGCCTTGCGCTTCATCTGCGGATCGGCAGGAGCGCCGGGCTCGGCGCCGGCGACGCCGTCAGCGTCGCTTTCCCAGCGGCCCTTCACGCCTGACGGCAGCACGGCGAAGAACACGCACCACCAGATCAGAATGAAGATAATGACGATCTCGACCGGCCCCATCGGCCTACACCCGCTGGATGAGGACGGCGACGCCGGGGCGCTTGCCCCAGAACCCCGTCATGACCGTGCGCACCGCCCGCGTGACGGCGAGATCGACGGCTTCGTCTTCGAGGCGTTGCTTTTTCGACAGGCCGCGCGTCGCCGCGCCGGCTTTCTCCGCGACAAGCGCGCCCACGTCATCGATGCCCGGCGCCTCTTTCGGCGCGCCGATTATGCCGACCGCCGGCTCGGCGGCGAGATCGCCATGCTCGTCGATCGAAATCGCGACCGTCACAGCGCCGGCGAATCCGAGCTTTCTGCGTTCGCGCATCGGCCCCGCGCCTTCCGGCAGCAGGAGATCGCCGTCGAGCATCCAGCGGCCCGCCGGCACTTCGTCGATGACTTCAGGGTCGCCCGGGGCGAGGCGGATCATATCGCCGTTCCGCGGCGCGATGGCGTCCTTGACGCCGAGCGTCATCGCGAAATCCGCGTGCAGTTCGAGATGGCGCGCTTCGCCATGCACCGGGATCGAATAGCGCGGCCGCACCCATTCGTACATTTTCTTCAGCTCATCGCGGTTCGGATGGCCGGAAACATGGGTGAAGGCGTCCTTCTCTGTGATGACATTGACGCCAAGCTCGACGAGATCGTTGATCAGCTCAAAGATGCCGCGCTCATTGCCGGGAATAATCTTCGACGAGAAGATGACGGTGTCGCCTTCCGTCAGCACCAGGTCGCGGTGATCGTCGCGGGCGATGCGGGCGAGCGCCGCGCGCGGCTCGCCCTGGCTGCCGGTGCAAAGATAGAGAACATGCTCTCGCGGCAGGAACCCCGCTTCCTGCGGCTCGACAAAGCGGATGCCGGCGGGAAGAAGATCGACCTCGCGCGCGGCGCCGACGATGCGGTGCATCGAGCGCCCGAGAAGGCAGACGGATCGGTCGGCGGCGTAGGCGGCCTCGCAGATCGAGACGACGCGCGCGACGTTCGACGCGAACGTCGTCACGGCGACGCGCCCCTCCTGCGCGGCGATCAGCTTCGTGAGGCTTTCCTTGACGCGCATTTCCGAGCCCGACTCGCCGGACGACAGGACGTTTGTCGAATCGCACACCATCGCGAGGACGCCTTCATCGCCGATGGCTCTGAGGCGCGGCGAGTCCGTGACGGGGCCGAGCGTCGGTTCCGGATCGATCTTCCAGTCCCCCGTATGGAGGACCATGCCGAGCGGGGTGCGGATGATGACGCCGTTCGGTTCCGGGATCGAATGGGTGAGCGTGACGAATTCAAGATCGAACGGCCCAATCTTGAGGCGCGCCCCGAGATCGATCACTTTCATGTCGAGCCTTGCGCTGCGCTCTTCGAGCTTGCTCTCGACAAGTTTCGCCGTGAACGCTGTCGCGTAGACGGGACATTTGAAATCGGGCGCAAGGAGGCCGACGGCGCCGATATGATCTTCATGGCCGTGCGTCAGGACGAGCGCGAGAAGATTGTCGCGCTCCTCGAGAATGAAGGTCGGATCGGGGCAGATGAGTTCGACGCCCGGCGTCGACAGATCGCCGAAGGTGACGCCGCAATCGATCATGATCCATTGGCGCGCATTCGGCGGACCGAACCCATAAAGGTTCATGTTCATGCCGATTTCGCCGGAGCCGCCGAGGGGAAGAAAAACGAGTTCGTCTTTCGCCATCAGCGTGCCGCTCTCCTGCGCCTGTAAATCTCGAACAATCCCTTGATAGTGAGATCGGCGTCAAAAATATCGATGCATGTCGTCGCGCCCTCGAACAGCGACACGACGCCGCCGGTGGCGATCACCTTCAGCGGTTCGGGGTATTCCGCCTTGATGCGCGCGACGAGGCCCTCGATGAGGCTGATATAGCCCCAGAAGACGCCCGACTGCATCGCGCCGACCGTATCCTTGCCGATGACGCGCGCCGGGCGCTCGATCGCGACGCGCGGCAATTGCGCGGCGGCGTCATGGAGCGCCTGCATCGAAAGATTGATACCGGGCGAGATGATGCCGCCCTCGAAGCCGCCGTCCTTGCCGACGAGATCGAAATTCGTCGCCGTGCCTGAATCGACGACGACGCAAGGCCCCCCGTAATTGACGAATGCGCCGACGGCGTTGACGAGCCGGTCGGCGCCCGCTTCCGAAGGTTTCGGGATCCTGACTTCGACGCCAGGGATCGACGCGGCCGTCACAGCGAAGGGCTCGCACTTGAAATAGCGCCGCGAGAGATTGCGGAAGTGAAAAAGGGACTGCGGCACGACGTTCGACAATATGCAGTCCGTGATCTGGTCGAGCCGATAGCCGTTCATCGCCATCATCTGCGACAGCCAGGCGGCGTATTCGTCCGCCGTGCGCGTCGATGAGGTCGAGATACGCCACTGCATGACGGCGGTGTCGCCGTCATAGAGGGCGATGACCGAATTGGTGTTGCCGACATCGATGGCGATCAGCATTGAGGTCTCCGCGCCGCAGGCGGCAGCACCGCTCCGGCGGCGATGACGCGGCGATTGCCGTTGGAGTTTAGTATGAGCGCCCCCGAAAGATCGAGGTCTTCGAAGTCGCCCTCGACGACGCCTGCGGGCGTTTCAAGGCGAATAGGGCGCCCTTTCCCATGCGCGCGGCTGAGCCATTCTTCGCGGATCGGCGCAAACCCCTCCTCGCTCCATTGCCGGCGACGGAAGGCGAAGGTTTCATCGAGCGTTTCAACGAAGGTGCGCGGCGCGGGCGGCGCGCCGTCCATGAAATCGATGAGGCGGGCCGCCGGATAGGCAAGGCCTTGCGGCGCTGAAACGACATTGACCCCGGCGCCGAGCGCGACGAGCGGCGCCTCGCCAATGAGCTCAAGGAGCAGCCCCGCCAGCTTCGCGCCGCTCGCGAGGAGATCGTTCGGCCATTTGAACGTAAGCGGCGCGCGCGGCGCAAAGCGAAGAACTGCGTCCGCAAGCGCGAGCGCGGCGACGAAGGAAAGTTCCGGCAGGCGTTCCGGCGGCGCTTTCGGGCGAAAAAGAAAAGTCGACGCGATGTCGCCCTCGGATTGCTCCCACGCCGTGCCCCGGCGTCCATAGCCAGCCGTCTGCTTCAGGGCGACGATCCAGAGCGGTCCAGCCTCGCTGACGCTCGCGCGGCGCTTCGCCTCGAGACTGGTCGAATCGAGCGTCGGGAAGACTTCGATGCGCGCGAGTTTGCGAGCCGGCGTCACGTCAAAAGAGCGCGGCGGCGGCGCGCTCCGCCGCGAGCGCCAAAGGCCCCATCAGCGCCGGCAAGACGGGCAGGATCAAAATCGCCGAAACGAACGCAGTGATGCCGAGGCGCGAGCCCTGTTCGCGTTCGAACACCGGCGACGGTTCATTGAACCACATGATCCAGATGACGCGGAGATAATAATAGGCGGCGACAACGCTCAGCACCGCGCCGGCGACCGCGAGCCAGACCATGTCGGCCTCGATCGCCGCCTGAAAGACGAATAACTTGCCGAAGAAGCCCGCCATCGGCGGCACGCCCGCCAGCGAGAAGAAAAGCACCGTGACGATCAGCGAAAGGCCGGGATTGGTTTTCGAGAGGCCGGCGAGGTCCTCGATCGTCTCGGTCATACCGCCACGGCGGCGCATCAGAAGGATGCAGGCGAAGGTCCCGACCGTCATGACGACATAAATCGCCATGTAGATGAGCGTCGCCGTGACTCCCTGCTCGGTCCCCGCCGCAAGACCGATCAGCGCAAAGCCCATATGGCCGATCGAGGAATAGGCCATCAGACGTTTGATATTTGTCTGCACGATCGCCGAGAAAGCGCCGACCGCCATCGAAGCGACGGCGAGAATGGCGATGATGGGCGCCCACTGATCGATGACGCCCGGGAACGGCGCGATCATGGCGCGGGCGAAGAGCGCCATCGCGGCGAGCTTCGGCGCGGCGGCGAAGAACGCCGTCACCGGCGTCGGCGCGCCCTCATAGACGTCCGGCGTCCACATGTGGAACGGCGCCGCCGACACTTTGAAGGCGAGACCGGAAATGAGGAATACGAGGCCGATGATGAAGCCGACATTCTTCTCCGCCGCGGCGTTGACGCTGGCGATGGCGTCGAAATTGGTCGCCCCGGTAAAGCCGTAAATGAGCGAGGCGCCGTAGAGGAGGAGACAGGACGACAAAGCGCCGAGGACGAAATATTTGAGCCCCGCCTCGGTCGAGCGGCGGCTGTCGCGGTGAAAAGCGGCGAGGATATAAAGCGCAAGGCTCTGCGTCTCGACGCCCATATAGAGCGCGATCAGATCATTCGCCGACGCCATCAGCAGCATGCCGACCGCCGCGAGCACGATCAGCACCGGATACTCAAAACGCCCCAATTGCTCGCCAGCGAGATATTTGTCGGACATCAAAATCGCGAGCGCGGCCGCCGCGAGAATGAGGATTTTCACGAAGGAGGAGAACGCGTCGATGCGAAAGGCGCCGCCGAAGACGTCGCGCTCCGGCCAGCCGCTCATCGCGGCGACGACGAGCAGCGTCGCGACGAGGAGCGCGATCGAGACGGTTGAGATGAGGCGCGCCGACTTGTCGCCCAGAAAGACGCCGGCGATGAGCAGCGCCATCGCGCCGACCGCCAGCATCAATTCGGGGATCAGGTAGCTGAGATCGGACAGGATCGGCATCAGCGCCCAGCCCCGGCGGAAACCGCCGCGTCAAAATTCTGCAGCAGGACCTCGACCGAAGGGGCGAAAATGTCGAGCGCGGGCTTCGGATAGACGCCCAGCACGAGCGCGAAAATGAGAAGCGCCCCCAGCATCGCCGCCTCGCGCGTATCGACATCGGCGATGGCCATCAGGTTCGATTTCGTCAGATCGCCATACATGACCTGCCGGAACAGGCGCAGCGCATAGGCGGCGGAAAGAATGACGCCGAAGGCGGCGAAGAAGGCGATCCAGGAATTGACCTTGAAGGCGCCGGCCATCGTCAGGAACTCGCCGACGAAGCCGGAGACGCCCGGCAATCCGACATTTCCCATCGTGAAAAACAGGAAGAGGAACGCATAGAACGGCATGCGGTGAACGAGCCCGCCATAGGCCGCAATCTCGCGCGTGTGGATGCGGTCGTAGAGAACCCCGACGCAGAGACAGAGCGCACCGGAAATGAAG
>CAZHUI010000031.1:0-31987 GCA_964535605.1 uncultured Caulobacterales bacterium | reverse complement strand
TCTGGCCGTTGATCGAGGAGATGTTGATGATGCGCCCGAAGCCGCGTTCGCGCATGCCGGGGAAGACCTGGTGCGTCATGTTAAAGACGCTGTCGAGATCGGCGCGCATCACCTCGCGCCACTGTTCCGGCTTCATCTTGTGGAAGAAGCCGTCGCGCGTGATGCCGGCGTTGTTGACGAGAATGTCGGTCGGCCCTTGCATCTTTTCGATTTCAGCAATGCCGGCTTTGCAGGCTTCATAGTCGCCGACATCCCATTTGAAAGCCTTGACGCCGGTCTCCGCCGTGAAGGCCTTCGCCGCCTCGTCATTGCCGGCGTAGGTCGCCGCGACAGTCACGCCCGCCTCCTTCAGCGCCAGCGAGATCGCGCGGCCGATGCCGCGCGTGCCGCCGGTGACGATCGCCGTTCTTTTGGTCATAAATCCTCCCACCTGTTTTTTTGAAGCGGTTTTCCGCTTTCTAGACTTTTTCGACGCACATCGCGATGCCCATGCCGCCGCCGATGCAGAGGGTCGCCAGGCCCTTTTTCGCGCTTCCGCGCTGCATTTCATAGAGGAGCGTCGTCAGGATGCGCGCGCCGGAAGCGCCGATCGGATGGCCGATAGCGATCGCGCCGCCATTGACGTTCACTTTCGAAGGGTCCCAACCGAGCTCCTTGCCGACCGCGAGCGCCTGCGCGGCGAACGCTTCGTTCGCCTCGATGAGATCGAGATCGGCAAGGCGCCAGCCGGCCTTTTCAAGCGCCATGCGCGAAGCGGGCGCGGGGCCGATGCCCATGATCGAGGGATCGACGCCGCAATGGGCGGCGCTCGCGATGCGCGCGAGCGGCTTCAATCCGCGCCGATCGGCTTCCTTCTCCGACATGACGACGAGCGCTGCGCCGCCGTCATTGATGCCGGAAGCGTTTGCGGCTGTGACCGTGCCATCCTTCGTGAAAGCGGGGCGGAGGCCCGAGATCGACTCTTTCGTCACGCCGTCGCGGATATATTCGTCGATGTCGAAAACGATGTCGCCCTTCTTTGACTTGATTGTGACGGGGGCGATTTCGTCCTTGAACTTGCCGGCTTTCCTTGCGGCTTCAGCTTTGTTCTGGCTCGCCGCCGCAAAGGCGTCCTGCTCGTCGCGGCTGATCTGGTATTTCTGCGCAAGGTTCTCGGCCGTCTGCCCCATGTGGTAATTGTTGAAGACGTCCCACAGGCCGTCCTTGATCATCGTATCGACCTGCGAGACGTCGCCCATTTTTGTTCCGGTACGGAGGAACGTCGCATGCGGGGAAAGCGACATGCTTTCATGCCCGCCGGCGACGACGACGCTCGCATCGCCCGTTTTCACGGCCTGCGCGGCCAGCGCGACAGCGCGAAGGCCGGAGCCGCAAACCTGATTGATGGTCATGGCCGGGCGTTCCTTGGCGATCCCTGCGCCCATCGCCGCCTGCCGCGCGGTGTTCTGGCCCTGCCCCGCCGACAGGACGTGGCCCATGATGACTTCGCTGACGTCTTCCGGGGAAATCTTCGCGCGCGCGAGCGCCGCCTTGATCGCCGTTTCGCCGAGCGCCGCCGCTGAAACGCCCGACAGGCCGCCTCCAAAGGAACCGACCCCCGTGCGCGCCGCCGACGCGATGACTACGCCGCTCATAATGCCTCCATCCTTCTTAAATCCGCGCCGGCTGAGGCGCATTCGTTAAGCCGGGGCTTTATGGGGATGACGGTCGCTTCGCAAGGGCGAGAGCCTTGCTGGTCGACGCGTCTTTTCATGCTATAAGTCTTTGAGCGAGCGCACAAAAATATTGCGCTGCAGCATAAAAATTTATGCTGCGCAAAAAATCTGGGAGGGTTTGGGTGTCGACGACGGAAGAAAGCAAGGGCGCGAAGACCGCCAGCCGTAAGGGACGGGGCGAAAACGACGCCATCGTCATCAAGAAATACGCAAACAGAAGGCTCTACAACACCGCGACGAGCTCCTACGTCACGCTCGATTACCTCGCCGACATGGTCAAGAACGGGCAGGAATTCGTCGTCTTTGACGCCAAGACGAATGACGACATCACCCATTCGGTGCTGACCCAGATCATCTTCGAAGAGGAGACCAAGGGCCAGAACCTCCTCCCGATCCAGTTCCTGCGCCAGCTCATCAAATTCTACGGCGACAATTTGCAGGCCTTCGTTCCGTCCTATCTCGAAATGAGCATGGACGCCTTTTCACGCAATCAGGAGCGCCTGCGCGGACAGATGCGCGACACTTTCGGTCAGGCCCCCGGCTATCAGATGTTCGAGGATATGGCCCGCCAGAACATGGCGCTCTTCGATCAGGCGATGAAAATGTTCGCCCCGCGCGGCGCTTTTTACCCCGGCGCGCGCACTGGCGCTTCAAGCGAGGAAGCGGCGAGCGAAATGCAGTCGCTGAAGGACGAAGTCGCTGAACTGAAGCGTCAATTGTCGAAACTCGACAAGGAGCGGTAAGTCACCGCGACCGAAAGCGCAGATGAACGCGAAAGGCGGCCGAGGTCGCAGCGGCGGCGACGACGACCCCGGCGACGACAATCGTCAAGCTAGCCAAGGGGTCGGCCCCTGTTGACCGCGACGCGCTCCAAAACAAGAACGCCGCTGTGGTGACGGCCGCCAGCGACACGGCGATCGAAATCACTGCCTGGTCCGACAACGGCTGTCTGATGCGCTGATAGAGCTCCAGCGCATGCATCAGGCCGATGAGGCACAGATAGGGGACAACGGCCCCCCAGAATACAAGTGGCAGAATGTCTTCCGGCGCCGTTCCGCGGAGCGCCGATCCGACTGCGTAAAGAATTGCAACGCCGACGGCCGCCGAAATGTACGCCGCCAGGTGGGACGCGACGCCGACGGCGCTGGTCTTATCCGGATCGATTGCACGCGATACGCCAGACGAGGTCCGCTCGGCGATCGCGAAATAGGCGCAAAAGGCGGCGCCGCTCCCGATCGCCGCCATCGCCGCCATCGCCGCGAAGTAGATCGCGCGCGCGGCGGCAGCTTCAATTGAATAGGATATGAAGGCGATGACGAACGCGCCTGCCGCCCCCAACCCAGCCGCTGGAAGGTCTCCGAATTTCAGGATCGGCGCGAGCGCCCGTTCATAGATTATCAGCAGGATCAGATTGAGCGCGAACGAAGCCGGCAGCCCGAAGAAGGGATACAACAACCACATGCCGCCGCTGCCGGTGAGTTCCCCGGAAAGCAGGCCGGAAACTAGGATCGCCCCGACGCACGCGGCCGCCCCGGACGCCGCCGCCACTTGGACGTCGCGCTTATCGAGGTTCCCCCAAATCACGTAATTGCGCTGCGATCGAAGGTCGCCCGGCGCACGGATCAGCCCATCGCCCGGATCTGCATCAGCGGCGACTCGTTGGGCGCGCCGTCCGGCAGCCAGGCGGGCGCTGTTTCCGGCTTGCCGATGAGATAGCCTTGCAGGAAATCGACGCCGAGCCCCTTCAAGAGCATCGCGTCGGCTTCGTTATCGACCCATTCGGCGACCGTCTTCATGCTGAAGTTCCGTGCGAGGTCGAGCAGCGTGCGGACGAACAGCTGGTTCTCGCGCGAGGACGCGACGCCGGTCACGAAGGACCCGTCGATTTTCAGTATGTCGATGTCGAGCGCCTTGAGGTTCCGGAAGGATGTGTAACCGGCTCCGAAATCGTCGATGCCGAACGACGCGCCGACCTTTTTGAGTTCGGCGACGAAGTCGATCGAGGCGTCGATGGCGTCGATGACCTGCGTTTCGGTGAGCTCGACCGTGATGCGGCGGGCGAGCGATTCATTCGCGCGCATGACCGCGAGATAGCCGTCCGCCCAGACAGGGTCCTTCACCGTCTCCATGGAGACGTTGACGTTGAGCTTCATGTTCGGGCAGGCGGCGAGCGTGTTGATCGCAAGTTCGAGGACGCGCCTGTCAAGGAGGTGGACGAGCCCCAGCTTCTCCGAGACCGGAATGAATTCCGGCGCCGGCACTTCGCGGCCGTCTTCGGCGCGCATGCGGATCAGGCATTCGAATTTCGTCGGGGACTCGCCGAGATCGGCGACGATCGGCTGGAAGGCGAGGCGGACGCGGCGTTCGTTGAGCGCCGTCAGAATGACGTCGGACATATGCGTGTTGCGCCGGCGCATGCTGACGATTTCGGTCTTCTCGCTGAACGAGGACCAGCTCGACCGGCCAAGGCGTTTTGCCTGATCGAGCGCGGCTTCGGCGCAGGCCATCGCCTTGTGCGCGCTGTCGGCGCCTTCCGGCGTCTCGACGGCGCCGATCGAGAGCGAGGAGGCGACGCCCCCTTTTTGCGTGTCGATGACGCGCTCGCGCACCGTATTCAAAAGCTTGACGCACACTTCGCGCACGCGGCTTGAATCCGCGTCAACGAGCACGATGCCGAATTTCGTGCCGGCGACGCGTCCGACAAGATCGCCTGGCCCAAGCGCCGCCTTTATGCGGTGAGAGCATTCGACGATCACTTCATCAGCGACGTCGAAGCCGAAATCGGCGTTGATCGCGCCGACATCGTCGACGCCCGCGAGAAGATAGGCGCCCGGCCGGCCCGAAGCGCGCGAGTCTTTGAGGACCTCGTCGAGACGCACGCGCATTTGCGCGCGGTTCATGACGCCCGTCAGCTCGTCATTTTCAGCAAGCCAGGCGAGATGGGTCTCGCGCCGCTTCTGCGCTTCGATCGACCGGATGACGCCGATCAGGCGGCGCGCGGTCCCGGCGCCGACCCAGCCGCCGCGTTCTTCAATCCAGTGCGGCTCGCCGGCATCGCGGCCGATGAGGTACTCGCAGGCGTAATTCTGTGCCTCGCCGCCGAAGGCGAGCGTCCGGGTGGCGACATCGCCGCCGACGATTGCGCGATCGAAATCAGTACGGGACACCGCCGCTTTCGGGGCGTCCGCCTCAAGCAGCCGGGCGGCGAGCGCAGGATCGGACCAAGACAGCATGCCGGTCGCCGGGTCATACTCGAAAAGCGCCTGGATCGCGCTTTCGGAGCCGCGCCCGTCCTCGCCGTACATCCCCGGCTGGGGTCCGCGAAACCACGCTTCTGCGCGCTCAATCATGTCAAATGTCGCCCGAATTTACGGGATCATCTAAAGCGCGACGCGTAAATAAACTTAAAACGCAAGAAAATTGGCGGCGCCGGACGTTGCGCCGCAATGAGCGCGCTTCCGGCAAGGCGCTTGCCTAGATGGCGCCATGGTGCGCGACGATCGACCTTCGTTGGAACGGGCGGAAGCCAAGGGGCGCGCCGTTGCGCGCATCGACCTTCGTTTGACGATGCGCCGAAACGGAGATGCGCTGTCCCGATTTGAAGCGGCTCAATCCTATGGACGCAGCGCGGCGTTCTGCCGGCGGCGCGAAGCGCTCTGTATTGATCGGCGCGCCTGAGGCTTCAGTGCTTGGTCGCGCCGGCCGCGTCGGTAACAGCGAGGTCTCGGCGCGCCGCCACGGTCGTGACGACAAGCCCCGCCATCGGATCGAGGAACGTCATGGCGAGAAACAGGAAATAGGTCGAATTCCCGAAGCCCGGCGCGAGGATGAAGAGAAGGAGCGCCACGACGAAGACGAGGAACGATAAAAGGTGGTTCGTGATCGAGGCCGTGCCGACCTTGGTCGACCGGATCAGTTCGACGAACAGGAGGCCGACGCTAGCGACGAGGAACAACGTCCCCCATGTCACCCGCCAGACATCGCCAGAATACATCGGCAGGTTGACGACGACCGCTTCATGCCAGGGCGCGCCGCCTGCCCCGCCCATGCCCGTCAGCGTCAGGGCGGCGTAGATAATGAGGTTGATGGTCAGGAGGGGAAACACTTGCAACGCCATGACGGCCGAACTCCCTGATCGCGGCCCCCCTGGATACCGAGGCGCGCGGCTTCTCTCTTCACGGCTTCTTACCATAGCCGGCGCTAGGGCCTAGCTCCGAAATTGTGACAGGCACACGGGCGCGGGCTTTCAGCCACACCATCCCCGAGAGATCGCGAAACGCGACCGCGAGGCGCCCCATATTGGTGTATTTCGACGCGCCGTGACGGCGCGCGCGGTGGCTGACGGGAAGGAATTCAACATCAAATCCCTCCCGGCGCATCAATGCCGGCAAATAGCGATGGCTGTGATCGAAATAGGGCAGACGCAAGTAAGCTTCGCGGCGGAACGCCTTGAGCCCGCACCCCGTATCGGCGGCGCCGTCGTCGAGCAGATGACGGCGAATGCGGTTCGCCAGCGCCGAGGCGCGTTTTTTGGACGCCGGGTCCTGCCGGTTCACCCGCTCCCCGCCGACCATGGCGAGAAGCGATGGCGCGCCGTCCCGGGTCAGCGCCGCGAAAAGCGCCGGAATGTCGGCAGGATCGTTTTGGCCGTCCCCGTCGATCGTTACGACAACCGGCGCGCGCGCGGCGAGAACGCCGGTGCGGACCGCGCGGCTCTGCCCTGCATTAGCCCCGTGCGCGAGTACGCGCAGTGTCGGCGTTTTGGCGGCGGCGCGAAGGAGCGCGGCCTGCGTGCCGTCCCGGCTCGCGTCATCGACGGCGATGATCTCATGATGGAGGCCGGCAAGCGCGATGGCGATTTCCGCTACGAGCGCCTCGGCGCCGCCTTCCTCGTCGAACATCGGCGCAACGACGCTGAGGGCCGGCGCGCCCGGGGCGGGGCCCGAAGCGAAGCCGAAAAGCGGCGCCGGTGACGAGGTTAGAAGCACGCGCAATTCCCAGGATGGCGCGGGGGTTGATCGCAGAATCCCCGCCAAAAGCAAACGGCTGGATAGGAGCGGCAGACAGACGACGCCGGCGACGATAGGCTGGCGGCCGAATGAGCACCTTGCGCATACTGATGGACCGCGGGCCCGGAGCGGCGGCGCGGCGGATGGGATTGATTGCGCTTGTCGCCGGTCTCATCGGCCTTGCCGGCGCGCTGCGCCTTCCGCCGCTCGATCGCGACGAGGCCCGGTTCGCGCAAGCCTCGGCCCAGATGCTTGAAAGCGGGGATTTGATCGTCATCCGGTTTCAGGAGGACGAGCGCAACAAAAAGCCTGCGGGCGCCTATTGGCTGCAGGCGGCGAGCGTCGCGGCGATCTCAGACGTCACGGCGCGGGAGATTTGGGCGTACCGGTTGCCGTCGATCTTCGGCGCCGTCCTCGCCGCGATCTTCACCTATGCCGCAATCGCCCGGCTCTTCGAACCCGCCGCCGGGTTTCTCGCCGCGATGTTGCTGGCGACGGCGCCGGTGTTCGCCGCCGAAGCGACGATCGCCAAAACGGATGCGCTCCTTCTCGCCTGCGTCGCTGGGGCAGCCGCGGCGCTGGCGCGGCTTTTCTCCGCCGCCCGCAACGGCCAGGAGCCTCGCCTGGCAACAGCTTTCGGATTCTGGATCGCCATCGGCGCCGGCGTCCTTATCAAAGGACCAATCGTCGTTCTTGTGCTCGCGCCCGCCGTCGCCATGATCGCGCTGCGGTTCCCCGAAACGAGGCCGTTGAAATCGCTGCGCCCGGCCATCGGATTGTTGATCCTTACCCTGATGATCGGACCATGGGCTTATGCGATCGGCGCGGCGACCGACGGCCGGTTCTTCGCCGAAGCCGTCGGCGCCGACATGCTCGCCAAGGCCGGCGCGGCGCAGGAGAGCCATGGCGGCCCGCCGGGCTATTACCTTGCGCTCGCGCCCATTCTCGCCTGGCCGCTCATTGCGCTGGCGCCCGCCGGAATTTTCGCCGCCTTCAGGGCCCGCAGCGAATTCGGCGTCTGGTTCCTGTTGAGCTGGCTTCTTCCCGGTTGGCTGATCTTCGAGGCGACCGCCACCAAGCTCCCGCATTATGTGTTGCCTATGCTGCCGGCGCTCGCGGGCCTTTGCGCCGTCGCCGCGTTGAAACCCGAGAGCGTGCCGAGAGCTTTCTGGCGCGCGGGCGCTGTTATTTATCTGCTCGCCGGAATGGCGCTCGCGGCGGCGTTCGCGTTCCTGCCGTTCTATTTTGGCGCGGCGCAGGCGGCTTTCTTTGCGGCGGCGCTGGGTATTGCCGCGTTGACGGCGCTGGCGGCGACGCGCTTCTGGCGGGGCGAGGCGGTGAAAGGCGCGACAATCGCTGTTCCAGCCGCGGCAATTCTCGCAATTGGATTGCTCGGCGGTGTGCTGCCGTCGCTGACGTCGCTCGGCATCGCCCCGCGCCTTGCCGCCGCACTCGATGAGGCGGGCCTTCATTCGATCCGCGATGGCGCGCCGCCGGCCGCGCTTGCGGGATTCTACGAGCCTTCCGCGGTTTTTCTGCTGGGAACGACGACAATGCTGGGCACGGGCGCCGCGGCGGCGGACGCCTTGGTCGATATTGGCGGCGCGGCGATTGTTGAATCGCGAGAGCAGGCCGGGTTTGAGGCGCAACTTGAAACGCGCGGCGCCGCCGCGAAGACGGTCGCGGAAGTTCGCGGCTTCAACTATTCGAAAGGCGACGCCGTCATTTTGACGGTCTTCCGCAAGATTGAAAGCGACGAGGCCCGGTGACCGCGCAAGCGCTTTTGTTCGGAACGTTGTGGCGGCGCTTTCTGGCGCTGGCGATGGCGCTGACGGTGCTGCGCGTCGTGACGCTGATCGCCGGCGATCCAAATCTCGGTCCGGACGAAGCGCAATACTGGTTCTGGAGCCAGACGCCTGCCTTCGGCTATTATTCGAAACCGCCTTTCGTCGCATGGGCGATCGCGCTGACGACCGCGGTCTTCGGCGACGCCGAATGGGCGGTGCGCCTGTCGGCGCCGTTCTTCCAGCTTGGCGCGGCAACTTTCATCTTCATGACAGCGCGACGGCTTGCCGATGACGGCGTCGCGTTTTGGTCGGGTCTTGCCTGGCTGACGATGCCTGGCGTCTTTCTCTCCGCCGCCCTCATCACGACGGATGGTCCCCTGCTCTTTTTCTGGTCGGCGGCGCTCTATCTCTTCACGCGCCTGACAGACGCCGCTGAAAGGCGCCCCTTTGCGATCGCCGCGCTGCTCGGCGCCGCGATCGGCTTTGGTCTCCTCTCAAAATACGCGATGCTTTACTTCCTGCCCGGCGCGGCGCTCGCGCTGTTGCTGTCCGCTGACCGGCGCCGGGCGTTGAAGGTCGCGCCTGCCGCCCTTGGCGCTTCGATTGCGCTTTTGCTGCTGGCGCCGAACCTCGTCTGGAACGCGCAGAACGATTTCCAGACCATCGCGCACACCGCCGCCAACGCGAACTGGACGCAGTCGGCCGGTCACCCCGACAAGCTCTTCAAGTTTTTGGGAGACCAGTTCGGTGTCGCCGGCCCGATCCTCCTCATCTTGATTTTGGGCGCAGGCGCCGCGGGATTTCGTCAGGAGAAGGACTCAAAGGACCCCCTGCGCTATCTACTCGCTTTTGCTCTTCCTGCCTTGCTCGTCGTTGCGACGCAGGCGTTGATCGCGCGCGCGCATGCGAACTGGGCCGCGGTCGCTTATCCCTCCGCCGTCATCGCCGCCATGATGTTCGCAAACCGGCAGGGCTGGCCGCGCGCCGCCATGAAGGCGAGCTTCGGTCTTCATCTGCTGGCCGGCGCGGCCTTTCTGATCGGCTTTTCGAACGCCGCACTTGCGGACGCCGCCGGCGCGTCCGGGCTTTTCAAGCGTCTGCGCGGCTGGGACGCGCATGGTCAGGAGATCGCCGCAAGAGCGGCGGGGTTTGACGCCATCCTCGCCGACGATCGCGAAGTGATGGGCGGGCTCCTGTATTACGCCCGGCCCGGCCCGCCGGTCGTCGCCTGGAACCCGAATGGCCGGATCGACCATCATTACGAGGCCTTCAAGGCGTTCGATCCGGCGGCGGCAAGACGCGTTCTCTATGTGACGACGAACCCGCACGCCGCGCCGCTCAACAATGCGTTCGCTGTAGTGACGCCGCTAGGCGCGAGCGTCGCGCGGATGACCACGAACAGCGAGCGGACGCTCTACCTGTTCGACGTTTCGGGCTATCGGTTGGTGCGCAACTGACGCGCAAGGGCCCGCGGCGCGGGCAGCGCCGCAAGCGCCGGCAAGAGCGCGCGGCCGAAGAGCGCCGCGGCTGTCTTCGCCCCGAACTGCAGCCACAGGAGCACGCCAAGGAGCCACAGGAAGGGCGCTGGATAGGGATCGAGGAAATGCGCGCGGAAATAGCGCCGCATGCTGACAGTTTTCCTCAAGTCAATGACGATCGGATCGACGTCGCTGGAGCTCTTAAAGTGGAGCACCGACACATTCGGGTCGAAATAGACGCCGCCGCCCGCCTTCGCAAAACGTAGGCAGAAATCGACGTCCTCGACATGCAGGAAATACTGCTCGTCCATGCCCCCGATCGCGAAATAATCCTCGCGCCGTAGGCAGAAACAGGCGCCCGAAATGACGGGGATCGGCGTCACATCCTTCGGGCAGGGGTCGCCGTGCAGATTGAACCGGCGGAAATAGGGATGGCGCGGCGCGATGCGGTAAAGCTGCGTCGCCTCGATGAAGGCGCGCCATGGCGTCAGCGTCGCGCGGCGCGAACCGCGTTGTTCGCCGCCGTCGGGATCGATGATCTTCGCGCCGACGAGCCAGGGGCCTTCGAGGCGGGCGCCGTCCGCGGCAAGGCGCATGGCGCCGCCGGGCGGCATGATGGCGTCGGGATTGATAAAGAGAAGTGTGTCGCCGGACGCAGCGCGCGCGCCGAGATTGCACGCCGAAGCAAAGCCGATATTGCCATGCCCGTCGACGACGCGGATGGGGGGCCCGTCCGTTTGGGACCCGATCGCCGCGGCGACCGCGCCGTCCGGATTGCCGTTATTGACGAGAATGATTTCGCGAACGCCTTCCTGCAGGCGCAGCGAATCGAGCGAGCGCGCGAGCACCGGTCCCGTGTGATACGTCACAACGATCGCAGAAATGGCGCTCATGACCGCAGAGGGTTACCGAAACACGAGAACAGGGGACGGGCGGATTACGCAACAAAAGAGGCGAGGCGAACCGGACGCTACCTACTCCGCGACCCGTTAAACGAATATGACAGCGCTGCGCCAAATGCTGCAAGAGAGAACACAGCGATACGCCAAGCCTGCCAAAGACTAGCCTCAAACATGAAAGAAATGTAAGCCGCTGCTGCGGCCGCGGCCATTGCCGCAAATGCGGCCCGCCGCATAGGAATCGCGCTTAGGCGCTGCAGGCCGAATCCTATCGCCGCCGACAGGGCCAGCACGCCGGGAACGCCGAGTTCAAGCCAAATTTGCAGGAAAATGTTATGCGGATGCGTGGGCGCTTCCTGTAACGGAATAGGCGATCCGGGAACCTCGATCATGGCCCCGGCGGCGGCCCAGGCGCGCGTGTAATCGGCGCCACACCCGGCAGGAAAACAACTCTCGGCGATCCGGTCGGCCGCTTCCTTCCAGAGATTGACCCGCTGCGCCCAGGACGGTGGCAGGACGGCCGTTTCCGCGTCGAGGACCGCCTCGGCCGGAACAAGGGCGACGATCGGCGCGAACAGCAATGACGCGATAAAAAGCGCCCCTATCGCAATAACCGCCTGCCGGGGCCGCCATAGCGCGACCGCGAAGACGCCGGCGCCGGCCGAAAGCGCGACCACATTGGTCGCCACCGTGAACTGCGCCGCGGCGATCAAGGCGAGGATGACCGGCGCCGCCGCGGCGGCGCGCGAGCCCGTAAACGCCCATAAGATCGCCGCCGCGGGGAAGACGAGCGGCGCGACGAGCGTCACGCCGCGCGCGAGCGCCGTCATGTCTTTCCACCGCAGCGGCGATTGATCCGTCGGCGGAACAAGCCCGCGCAGCAGGCCGCCGGTGAGACCTTCAAATAGAAGCGCGGCGGCGGCGATCGTGACAGCGCCGGCGTAGAGCATCGCCATGCGGCGCGTGCGCAGGGCGGACGCGCGAGCCGCTTCATAAACAAGCGCGCCGCCGCAGAGCGTGAAAGCCGTAACAGCGATTGCGAGCTTCCACGCGCCCGGCGTCGGCGACCAGAAGCCGGTGACCGCAATCCAGAGGACGAAGAGAAGTCCCGCGACGGCGGCGCGCGACAGGGGCGCCATCCGAAATCGCGCCGGCGCAAGAAGCGGCAGCCCGGCGCGCCAGATGTCGGGACGGGCCGCAATCGCCAGCGCCGACAGGCCGGCGACGAAGGCCGCGCCGCGATGGCCGAAAACGGCAAGCCAGGCGAGCAGCGGCATGGTCAGAAGAAAAACGCCGTCAATGACGCGATCGAGCCGCGACGGCGCGTTTTCTTCCCTGCCGTCTTCCAAGGATCACACCCCGCGAAGATCCGGCGGGGTCGCCTCTAGGGCGAGCGCGGCGACGGCGGCGTCGAGCGTCATGATCTCCTGCTTCTCGCTGCCGAGACGGCGGAGCGAGACTTTCTTCTCCTCCGCCTCGCGCGCGCCGACGACGGCGATGACTGGGACCTTCGCCACGGAATGTTCGCGCACCTTGAAATTGATCTTTTCGTTGCGGAGATCGACGCTTGCGCGCAGACCCTTCGCCTTTAGCGCCGCCGCGACCTCGGCCGCATAGCCGTCGGCTTCCGAGGTGATCGTCGTGACGACCGCTTGTTCCGGCGCGAGCCAGAACGGCAGCTTGCCCGCATAATGCTCGATCAGGATGCCGATGAAGCGCTCATAGCTGCCGAAGATCGCCCGATGGAGCATGATCGGCCGCCGCCGGGCGCCGTCTTCTGCGACGTAGCTCGCGTCGAGCCGCGTCGGCAGCACCCTGTCGGACTGGATCGTGCCGACCTGCCAGGTCCGGCCGATTGCGTCGGTCAGATGCCATTCGAGCTTCGGGGCGTAGAACGCGCCTTCGCCGGGAAGTTCCTCCCAGCCGTATTCTTCGGTGGCGAGCCCGGCGGCGGCGACGGCGTCGCGCAATTCCGCCTCGGCGATGTCCCAGTCCTCATCCGATCCGAAGCGGTTTTGCGGCCGCAGCGCGAGCTTGATCGCATATTTCTCAAAGCCGAGGTCGCGATAAACGCGATCGGCGAGCCGGCAGAAGCTGCGCACCTCGTCGACGATCTGATCGTCCCGGCAAAAAATATGCGCGTCATCCTGGGTGAACTGGCGCACCCGCATCAGGCCGTGCAACGCGCCATGCGGTTCGTTGCGATGGCAGCAGCCATGTTCGAACAGCCGTATCGGCAGATCGCGATAGCTCTTGATTCCCCGCTTGACGATCAGGACGTGCGCCGGACAGTTCATGGGCTTCAGCGCCATCAGGTCGGCGTCGCCCGACAGCACCGGCGCGCCATCGTCCGTAGTCGGAATTTCATCGGGAACGACGAACATGTTTTCGCGATATTTGCCCCAGTGGCCGGACTGCTCCCACTGGCGCGCATCCATCAGCTGCGGCGTCTTGACCTCTCGATAGCCGCCCTCGTCGATCCGGCGGCGCATATAAGCTTCGAGCTGGCGCCAGACGAGAAACCCCTTCGGGTGCCAGAAAACCGAGCCCTGCGCTTCAGGCTGCAGATGGAAAAGTTCCATTTCCCGCCCGAGCCGCCGGTGGTCGCGTTTCTCCGCCTCCTCAAGGCGCGTGAGGTACGCTTTCAATTCTTTCTCGTCCCGCCACGCGGTGCCGTAGATGCGCTGCAGGACGGCGTTCCGGTGATCGCCGCGCCAATAGGCGCCCGCGACTTTCATCAGCTTAAAGGCTTTGCCGATATGCTTCGTGGACGGAAGATGCGGGCCGCGGCAGAGGTCGCGCCAGTCCCCGTGCCAGTAGATCTTGATCTCCTCGCCTTCGGGAATGTCGGCGATAATCTCGGCCTTGTAGGTTTCGCCAATCGACCGGAAATGCGCGATCGCGTCCTCGCGCGCCATCAGCTGGCGCCGCGTCGGACGGTCTTCATCGACGATCTCGGCCATGCGCTTTTCGATCGCTGCGAGGTCGTCGGTCGAAAACGGATCGGCCCGCGCAAAATCATAGAAGAACCCGTCTTCGACATTCGGGCCGATCGTCACCTGCGTGCCGGGGAAAAGCTCCTGCACGGCCTGCGCCATCAGATGCGCCGTATCGTGGCGAATGATGTCGAGCGCTTCCGCGTCGTCGCGCGTGACGATCTCGACGCGCGCGTCTGACGTTAGCCCTTCAAAAAGGTCCGTCAGTTCGCCGTTGACGCGCATCGCGACCGCGCGCTTCAGGAGCGATTTCGAGATCGACTCGGCGATCGCCGTGCCCGTCGTATAGCCGTCGAAGTGACGAACGGAATTGTCGGGGAGCGTAATGGAAACCATGGGGCGTCTTTCGGACAGGCTCTGAACGATCGCCGGGAGTTCCATGACGCAGGCGCGAAGGTCAAGCCTCGCCGGACTTTTCCGCGCGGCGTTCCGTCCACGCCCAGTCGCCGTTGCGCCAGACGCGCCAGCCGTTATCCGGAACCTCCGCCGGAACGGGATCGAAGCCGTGCGAGCCGAAGGGGTGACAGCGACAAAGGCGCGAAAGGGTCAGCCAGGAGCCCTTCGCGAGGCCGTGCCGGCGAAAGGCGTCCGCCGAATAGTCAGAGCAGGTGGGCAGATGACGACAGCGTGCGCCGACAACATAGAAAACCGGCGACAATGTCCGCTGGTAGAGCCAGAGAGCGCCGAGCGCGGCCCTGACGCCGATGGAGCGTTTCATGGGCCGGTTTCTAGCCGCCGAAAAAGCCGGGCGGAAGCGTCAGGCGCGCGGACGCAACGCGTAAAGCGCGATCGCCGCGATAGTGACGATGGCGAAGGAGGCGAGCGCCTTCTGAAGGTCCGCCGTCCAGCCCATCCACAGCGCGGCGACGCCCGCCGCGGCCGCGATGATGACGCTGAAGAAAAGCACCCACCGCATCGGACCCGCCATGACCCTCTCCCGTCCTGTGACGTCGCCACCCTATCGGACGAGCGCGATCAAGAGGTTAATGACGCCCGGCAAACAAGTCTTTACCCGCAGGCGCGCAGGGTGATCTTGAAAGAGGGGGCGGCCGTGGGCCGGAAAAGATTCCGTATACTGATCGGGCTGATCGCCTTCGCACACTTTGTGGCGGCGTCGGAGCTTGGCGCGCTGGTCGGATTCGCGGCGATCTGGGCGATCATCATCGCCTTCATGCCCATCGGGATCGGTTTGGCTCTAATTCCTGGCATTGACGAACGCGGTCTCCCGGCATGGACGCCGGCGGCCGTTGCGTGCGCCGTCGGACTTGCAATTGTTGCGGCCGCCCTTCGCCAAATCATCAAGGCGGTCGGCGCGCGCCGGAAAGGGGAGCATGACGAGGCGCGCCGCCGCGCCGTCCTGGGCTTGTCGATCGCCAGCGTTCCGACTTGCCTCATTCTGTCGGTGAAGGCGCTCGCCGACGCCTGGCCCTAGCCGGCGTTAAGGGGCCGCGTCAGCCTTCGCGAGCCTTGCGGCTTCCTTCTCCACCGCGTCCAGCACCCGCAGCAAATTGCCGCTCCAGATCTTGGCGATGTCGGCTTCCGAATAGCCGCGGCGAACCAACTCGCGCGTGACGTTCAGCGTTTCGCCGGCATTTTCCCAGCCGACGACGCCGCCGCCGCCGTCGAAATCCGAAGCGATGCCGACATGATCGACGCCGATTGTCTTCACCACATGGTCGATGTGATCGACGAAATCGGAAACGCTGGCGCGCGGAGAGATTTTCCAGCGCTCCGCCATGCGGGCGTTGTAGTCCGCCTCGACCTCGGGGCTCATCGCGGCGCGCGCAGCCGAGGTCTCCAGCTTCATCGCCTTGCGCACCATGTCCTGCAGCGCCTTCTGCGCGTCATTCAATGGCTTCACATAGACGTCAAGCGCGACGATCTGCACGACGCCGCCATTGGCTTTCAGCGCCTGCAATTGTTCATCGTCGAGATTGCGCGGACTGTCGGCGATCGCTTTAGCCCCGGAATGCGAGGCGATGATCGGCGCGGTCGACAGAGTCGCCGCCTGCAACATCACGTCGCGGCTCGCGTGGCTGACGTCGACCATGATCCCGTTGCGGTTGAGCGCAGAGACGAGCGTGCGGCCAAGCGCGGTGAGACCGCCGTTCGGCGCTTCAACCTCGCCCGCTTCGGTGTTGGCGTTCGATGAATCGCCGAATTGGTTGTGCCCGAAATGCGTGATGCCGGCATAGCGCACGCCGTCAGCGGCGAGACGCTCGATGTCCGCCGCTTGCGGATTGGGGCCGAGCGGAAAGGCGTTCTCCATGCCGATGAAGGCGACCTTGCGGCCTGACTTCGCGACGCTCCGCGCTTCCTTCGCTGTGCGCGCGAGCGCAACCTCGCCGGGATAGGAGGCGACGAAGCGGTGGATGGCGGCAAGCCGCGTGAAGGCGATCTCGCGCGCCTTGGCGTAGCCCTCGTCGGTGAGCGGACCTTGCGGCGTGTAGACGATGAAAAACGCCGCATCGAGACCGCCCGCGCGCATCTTCGGCAGATCGTTCTGAAGCTCGGTGAGGCTGCCCGGATCGGCCTTGTGCGTCGCATAGTCGAGCGGGATGTCGACATGCGTGTCGAGCGTCATCACGCGCTCATGGATCGCACGGGCTTTGGTTTCGAGCGCGGGGTCGTCGAGCGGAGCAGCGAGCGCAGGAAGCGCGGCGGCAGAAAGAAAGGCGATGAGCTTCAGGTTCTTTGTCATGTTCCGTATCGATTCTGCTAGACCGTCGAGCGGCTTTCTCGTCCCGATCATTGAAGACCATAGCCGCGCCAGCGCACTCGTGACCATCCTTCGAGACGCAGCCCAAGAGGGCCGCTCCTCAGGATGAGGTCTGTTTTTCTAAGCACTAAAAACCCCTCATCCTGAGGAGCCTGAGCGAAGCGGAGGCGTCACGAAGGATGGTCACGAGAACCGCGCTTTTGCAAAAAACTCCAAGTCGAGAAGGGAATTCATGCGCCGATAATCTTCCGCACCGCCGCGACAAGCTCGCTCCGCTTGACCGACAGCTGCGCCGGCTTGCCCTCGCGCCACGCGGCGTTGTCGCCGATTTCCTTCGATAGCGCCGCGCCCTGAACGAGGTTCTTGATCGTGACCTCGCCCTTCGCGCGCTCGTCGCCGCCGACGATGACGGCGACGGTCGCGCGCCGCTTGTCGGCGTATTTCAGCTGCGCCTTCATGCCGGAGCCGCCGACATAGACCTCCGCGCGCAATCCTCCTGCGCGCAGTTCGGCCGCCATCGCCTGATAGGCCGCCATTTGATCGGGCTCGAGCGCGAGAATGACGACGGGCCCGGCAGCGCTCTCTTCGGCGGCGCCTTTCAAATCAAGCGCGGCAAGAAGCCGAGAAACGCCGATCGAGACGCCGACCGCCGGAACCTCGACGCCCTTGAAGCGTTCGACGAGCCCGTCATAGCGTCCGCCCGAGGCGACCGAGCCGACGCGTACCGGGCGGCCCTTGTCGTCCGTGATCGCGCTCAACAGCTCAGCCTCGAACACCGGCCCGGTATAATACTCCAGCCCGCGGATGACGGAGAGATCGATCTTTGCGCGGGCGTCATCGAGGCCGAGCGCCTTCAGCTGCGCCGCCATCGCGGAAATCGTTTCAACGCCCTTCGCCCCCGCCGCCGAGCCGCCGACGACGTCGGCAAGGCGCGCGCAGGTTTCCGCATTCGTCGAGGCGGTCGCCTTCATGAAGGCCATGACGCGCGCGATGTCGGCGTCAGAGAGATTGGCCCCGTCGGTGTAGTCGCCGGAGGCGTCCTTGCGGCCGGGGCCCAAAAGCGCAGCGACGCCCGCTTCGCCGAGGCGGTCGAGCTTGTCCATGGCGCGCAGCACGCCGAGGCGCTTTTCGGCATGCGCGTCGTCCGAAAGGCCCAGCGTTTCAAGAAGGCCCGTTAGCGCGTTGCGGTCATTGAGACGGATCTGAAAATCGCTCGCGCCAAGGCCCGCAGCTTCGAGCGCCTGCGCCAGCATCAAAACGCATTCGACATCGGCATGCGGCGCCGGCGCACCGACACTGTCGGCGTCGCATTGCGTGAACTGGCGAAAGCGCCCGGGACCGGGCTTTTCATTGCGCCACACGGGCCCGACCGCATAGCGGCGGAAAGGTTTTGGCAGGGCGTCGTAATTCTCGGCGACATAGCGGGCGAGCGGCGCCGTCAGATCATACCGCAGGCTCATCCACTGTTCGTCGTCGTCCTGCAGCGAGAAGACGCCCTGGTTCGGCCGGTCGATGTCGGGGAGGAATTTGCCGAGCGCGTCGGTATATTCAAAGGCGGGCGTTTCGAGCGGATCGAACCCGTAGCTTCTGTAAACGCCCGTAATCGCTTCGAGCATCGCTTGTTCGAGAAGAACCTCCGCGCCGTGACGGTCGCGAAAGCCGCGCGGGATACGCGCTTTCGGGCGCGCGGTTTTTTGCTTGTCAGCCATGAAAAGCGGGATAGCCGAGCCGTGCGGGCGCCGCAACGCGTCTATTCGGCGCCGACGCGTTCGACGCGCGTTACGAGCACGGTATCAAGCGGGACCTCGGCCTCGAAGGGCCCGGCCCGGCCTGTCGGAACCGCGCCGATCGCATCGACGACCGCCATCCCCTCAATCACGCGACCAAAGACCGTATAGCCGTAGCGCGGCCCGAGATCGTTGACGAAATGGTCGAGGGTCTCGTCGTTGTCCCGAAGATTGACATACCATTGCGCCGCCGCGCTGTTCGGATCGCGCGTGCGCGCCATGGCGAGCGTCGTGCGATAATTGGGCAGGCCATTGTCGCCCTCGTAAGGAACAGGCGCGCGCGTCGGGCGTTCATTGAAGGCGAGGCCGTAGCCGCCCCCCTGCACGACGAAGCCGACGACGACGCGGTGAAAGATCGTGCGGTCGTAATGGCCTTCCGCCGCATATTGAAGAAAGTTGGCGACGGTTTTCGGCGCCTTCGCGGCGTAAAGCTCAACGACGATATCGCCCTTGGATGTCGCGATGCGCACCGTATCGCTGGGCTGCGGCCAGTCGAAATCGTCGGCGAGCGTCGGCGGAGGCGGCAGCGGCTCCGGCGCCTCTTCCGCGACGACAGGCGTATCATCTGGCACCGGAGCGGCGACGGCGCCGTCCGGCGCCGATGGCGTCGTTTCGGTTTTCGCCCCGCAAGCAGCGATCGCCAGCGCCGCAAACGCCCCGCAAATAATCATCCGCATGAAGGATATCCTCCGATAGGCGCCGTCACGATTTCGCCCTCGCCTTGTTGACCCGGTCGATCAGCGCAAGCGTTGAAGCGTCGTGGCCTGACGCCGCCGGTTTCGTTTCGCCCAATTTGGCGATTTTCGGAAGGACGCCCGTGGCGAGCGCCTTGCCAAGTTCGACCCCCCATTGGTCGAAGGAATTAAGGCCCCAGATCACGCCCTGGCAAAAGACCTTATGTTCATAGAGCGCGACGAGGGCGCCGAGCGTTTCCGGCATCAGCCGGTCGATCAGGATCGCGTTCGACGGCCGGTCGCCCCTGAAAACCTTGTGCGGGGCGAGCCGGTCTATTTCGGCCGCCGAGAGCCCCTCGCGCGCGAGTTCGGCGCGAACGGCCGCATCGTCCTTGCCGAGCATCAGCGCTTCAGGCTGCGCGATGAAGTTGGCGAGGAGCTTTTCATGATGATCGCCAACCTGCGCGGCGCTCAAGGCCGCAGCAATGAAATCGCAGGCGATAAGGTCCGTGCCCTGATGGATCAGCTGATAGAAGGCGTGCTGGCCGTTGGTGCCGGGCTCGCCGAATATGACGGGGCCGCTGCCGCGCCCCAGCGCTGCGCCGTTTACTGAGACCGACTTGCCGTTCGATTCCATGTCGAGCTGCTGAAGATAGGCGGGGAGGCGATGGAGGTGCTGGTCGTAGGGAAGGACGGCATGCGCGCCGGCGCCCATGATGTTGCGGTTCCAGACGCCCACCAGCGCGAGCAGCGCCGGCATGTTGCGCTCAAGGGGCGCGCTCCGGAAATGCTCGTCCATCGCGCTCGCGCCCTTTAGCAGCGCCTCAAACGCCGGCCAGCCGCACTGGAGCACGATCGAAAGCCCGATCGCCGACCACATCGAATAACGCCCGCCGACCCAGTCCCAGAAGACAAACATGTTATCGGGCGCGATTCCGAACGCCGTCACGGCCCTTGTATTGGTCGAGAGCGCGATGAAGTGTTTGGCGACCGACGCCTCATCGCCGCCGTTGCTGAGGAACCACGCCCGGGCGCTGCCGGCGTTCGTCATCGTCTCCTGCGTCGTGAAGGTCTTTGACGCGACGATGAAGAGCGTCGTTGCGGGATCGACCTGGCCGAGCGTGTCGGCGAGGTGCTGACCGTCCACATTCGAGACGAAAAAGGCGCGCCGCCCTTTGAGCCAATAAGGCCGCAGCGCCTCGACCGCCATCAAGGGCCCGAGGTCCGATCCGCCGATGCCGATATTGACGATGGTGTCGATCGGCCTCCCGGAGAACCCCTTCAGCTCTCGCCTTTCCATGCGATCGGCGAACGCCTTCATCTTCGCGCGCTCAGCTGCGATCAGGGGCGCGACGTTTTCGCCGTCGACAAAGTAGGCGCGCGCGGAAAAATCGCGAAGCGCGACATGGAGAACGGCGCGGTTCTCGGTCGTGTTGATTTTCTCGCCCGCGACCATGCCGGCGATCCTGCCTTCAAGACCGGCCGCACGCGCCAGATCAAGCAGCGCGGCGCGCGCCTCGCGCGAGATCTTGTTTTTCGAGTAGTCGAGAAAAACGCCCGCCGCTTCGATCAAAAAATCCGCCGCGCGGCGCGCGTCGTCGTCGAATAGCGCGGCGGCGCGCGTCTTGCTCAGCGCAGCGCCAAGCCGTTCAAGCGCTGTCCAGCATTCGTCGACTGATCGGCTCATCGCGGATTAACCATCAAGGACGCCGCGCGTTGATAATGATTTTAGCGAACCGTCTCAATCGATCTTAAGGGGGACGGGGTAAGGAACCGGAATGCCCGCCGAAAAACGATCCCTTCTCGCCCGCCGCCTTCTCTGCAACGCGATGGCCGTCGTCGCCGCTACGGCGATCTTCGGCTTCAAGGCGGCGGAGCGCGGCGCCGTTCCGGCGGCCGCGCCCCTCGAGGTCGCGTCGCGCTAAGCCTCTTTACGACTTGTATTTGACCGAACAGCCATAGGGCTTGGTTTCCTTGACGGCGACCGCTTCCCCTTTTTCGACGCTCGAAAGCGCCGCCAGCAGGTAGTTGGTCGCGCCGTCGACGGTCGCGTGGTTCGCAGACGGCTTGTCGTCGATCGCGCCCGCATAACGCAACACGCCGTCCTTATCGATCAGCGCCATCTGCGGGGTCGTCTTGGCGCCATAGGCCTTGCCGACCGCGCCTTCCTCATCGAGGAGGATAAAGTCGGGTTCGGACGCCCATTCCTTCATCAGCTTGTTGGCGCGGGTCGCATCGGCGTGGCCCTGCTTGCCGGGGGCCGAGGACATCACCGTGATCCAGACGGCGCCGGTCTCATTGGCGGCGTTCTGGGTCTTCTGCATGTTGCCGGTCTCATAGTGTTTCTGGACGAAGGGGCAGCCGTCATTCGCCCATTCGAGGATGACATTTTGGCCCTTGAACTGGTCGAGCGAGATCGTTTGGCCGCTCGCCGTCGCGCCTGAAAAAGCGGGCGCAGGCGCATCGACGGCGGGGTCCGCATAGGCCGCGCCGATAAGGGCGGCGGCGCCGGCGGCGAGCGAGAGCAGTCTTTTCATCGTCAGTCTCCTTCTTCAGCGGTTACGAGAGAGAGAATCGCGCCTTCCGTCAGCGGCTGCGGCAGCACCACCGCCTCGCCGCCCTTCGGATAGAACACATAGAGCGGCACGCCGTTGGCGCCGAATCCGGCGAGCGCCTGCTCGATCGCGGCGTCGCGATTGGTCCAGTCGGCGACGGCGAAAGTGACACCGGCGGCGTCAAAAGCGCTCGCGATTTTCTTCGACGAGAGGACGGTGAGCTTGTTCACCTGGCAGGTGACGCACCAGGCAGCAGTGAAATCGACAAAGATCGCTTCGCCCGCGGCGCGGCGGCGTTCGATATCGGCGGCGTCGAACGGGACCGTCGCAGCAACAGCATAGCCCGACTGCGCCGCGACGGCGGGCGCCGGGCGCAGCAAGGCGACGGAAATAGCGGCGGCGAGCATTGTGAGGATCGCGGCCGGCCGGCCCCATCCCGCGGTGCGGCCCCATTCCCAGGCGCGCGTCGCAAACGCAACTAGGACAAGCCCGCCAAGCGCGAGCGCAAGGCCGCCCCGCCCGGTCTGCGCGCTCAACACCCAAAGGAAATAGGCGGCAGCCGCGAACACCGGAAAAGCGAGCGCCTGCCTGAAACGTTCCATCCAGAGGCCGGGCTTGGGCATGCGCCGCGCGAGCGCAGGCGAGAATGAAAGTGCAACGTAGGGAGCGGCGAGTCCCATCGCCATCGTCACAAAGATCGCCATGCCGGCCATCGGCGGCAACAAGGCGGCCGCACCGACCGGCGCCGTCAGGAACGGGCCGACACAAGGCGCAGCGACAAAGACGGCCAGCACGCCGGTCAGGAACGCCGCCACATCGCCCTTCGCCGAAGACACAAGACCAGCGCCGACATTCTGCATGCCCTCACCGATCGAAAAGGCGCCGACAAGATTGAGGCCGACGACGAAGAGGACATAGGCCGACAGCGCGACGACGATGGGCGATTGCAGGTGAAAACCCCAGCCGAGCCCTTCGCCCGCGGCCCGGAGCGCCAAGAGCAAACCTCCGAGGGCCGCGAAAGTCGCGATGACGCCAGCGCCATAAAGGAGCCCGTGCCGCCGCATCTGCCGCGGATCAGCGCCCGTCGAGGCGATCGACGCGGCCTTCACAAAAAGGATCGGGAAAACGCACGGCATCAGATTGAGGATCGCCCCGCCAATGAAGGCGGCGATGAGCAACCCCGGGAGCGATCCTGCGGCCGGCGCCGGCGGCGGGACGGCGATCGCCGTCTGCGCCAGCGGCGCCGCCTCGATCGAGGGATCGGCGACAGCGGCGATTGCGTAGTTTTTCTCCACGCCGCCGTCGCTGACTTGAAGGACGCCTTTCAGAGGCGCTTGGGCGCTGTCTTTTTGTGCGGGCGCTATGAGGCGAAGGATGTCGCCGCGGCGCTCGACCTGCTGCGCCGCGGAAGGGGCGACGAGATCGTCCGCCTCCGGAAAGAAATAGGCGCCGCCGGCGCCAAGGCCCGCCGCTTCGATGGCAAGAACGCCTTCAGTGATCGTGAAGCGGGCGTCCGCCGTTTCGGGGCGGGCCGCGTCGGCGGCGGCGAAAATGGCGCTTGCGCCGGCGTCCAGCGCGGGCTCGGCGACGACAGGCAGCGAAAGGGCGAAGGAGCCTGTCTCGGGAACGCAGATCTCCGCGCAGATCAGCCAGGTCGCTTCAAGGCCGATATCGATCGTCGATCCGATCATCGCCGACGCCGGCGCGATCAGCGTCGCCAGGAAGACCGGCTCGCCTTCGTGACCGTAATTGACGAGCGGCCCGATCGGGATCCGGTGAGGCGCCGGGTAGTCGACGTCGCTTGCGGCGACGCCTTCGGGCAATGTCCAGATCGTTTCCAGCGGCAGGCCGCTGTCGCCCGGATTTTTCCAGTAGACGTGCCAGCCCGCCTCAAGCACCTGATGAAGGGCCAGCCGCACAGAGCCGCCGGGCGCGACGCCCGCCGTCTCGGCGTAAAGCGCCGAGCGCGCATGATCGGTGACGGCGACAGATTGCGCCGCCGCTGGAAGGGCGGCGAGAGCGGCGGCGAGGGCGGACGCGACAAGCCTCATGGCGTCTCAATAAAGGCGGCGCCGGTTAACGCCAAGCGTCCGGCCGCGCCGCCGCCCGGCGTCTCGCCGAGACGTGAACGGATCAGGAAAACCGGCGGACCGTCGCCGCTTCCGTCTCAGTCATGTTGAAACGGCGCATGCGCCGCAGGATGAGGCTCCGCCAATTGCCGAGCGACAAGAGGTGCGCATAGAGCACCGGCAGCACGTTCAGCTTACGGACCTTCAGGAACTCCTCGTCGGAGAGGTCGATCAGCTTCTTCTCGTCGACGCCCCAATATTGCGCGAAAGGTTGAGGCGTTTGGGCGCCCGTCGGCGTGTACTGCGCCGACTGGCCGGTGATGAGGTTGAACTCCTTCACGGCCTTGAAGACCTGTTCCGTCAGCCGGCGATCGGTTTCATAGGTTTTTGTGAACTCCAGCGCCTGGCGCGACATGTCGCTGAGCTGGCCGTCCGTGAACAGCTTGCGATCGGCGTCGCGCTGAACGCCTTCGAAGGCGGCGTCGATCACCATGGCGAAACGCTCGCCGCCGGTCTCGGCGGCGAGGCCGAACGGATAGCGTCGGATGTAGCCGGGAACATAGGCGTACGGGTCCCAGTTCCCCGCTTCATCGACGAAGAGATTGACGTCGTCGAGGATCCCGACGATCGCCAGCGGCTGCAGATCTTCCTGCGATCCGAAAACAACCGGGTAGTACCGGCTCGCTTCCGCGATTTCGGAGATGGTCAGCGGAATCGCGCGAACCTTCGCGCAGAACCCGTAAGGCTGCGCCGCCGGCTGAACGCCGAGATCGCCATGGGCCTGCACATTGAGAAGTTCCGGGCGGCCGTAAAGAAACATCGTGCCCGAAAGCTGCGTCGAGGCGACGGACTGGCTCATGAAGAAATCCTCTTGATTTATGACGGCGGCGCGGATGACGCCCGGCAAAGTCGGCGCCCGCATAGCAAAAGGACAGCGCCGCTCCAAGGCTTATTGAGCCTCGCCTGCAAGGAACCTCGCCGCGCGCTCGGGCGCTTCGAAGGGAAGGAGATGGGTGACGCCGAGGGCAAGCTCGACTCGCGCGCCCAGCCGGCGAAAGCGCTCCCTCGCGCCGCCGCGAAGGGTTGTCGACGGGTGCCGCGCCGCAAGGACACTGACAGGCGCAAGAACGCGCGGCAGCGCCCCCCAGAAATCATTCGCCTGGGCCGCAAAATTGGCGGCCTCCCAGGCCGGCGCGCAGGAAAGCCGGGCGCCGCTTTCGTCGCGATGGAGGCCGTCTTCCAGATAGTCGGCAAGGACGCCCCGGGCCCACCCGGCGAAAAAGGGTTTCTGCGCGTAGCTCTGAAAAGCGGCGGCGGCGTCCGGCCAGCGGTCGCGGCGGCGCAGCGCCGCCCTGACAAGCGGCAGATGCGGCGCGATCAGCGGCCAGGCGGGGGTCGAGGCAAGATAAGCCCAGCTTTTTGGCATCGCGACGGGCTCAATGAGGCGCAGGGCCGCGATGTCCTTGTCGCCCGCCGCCGCCTCAGTGGCGGCGACTCCGCCAAGGCTGTGCCCGGCGAAAATCCATCCTTGGCCGGGCGCGGCAAAAGGGCGGAGCGCCGCCTTCGTCCGGCGCAGGTCGTCCCCGAAGATCGCCATGCTGCGATGGCTGGCGACGGGCGCCGGCAGCCGCGTCCGGCCATGCCCCCGAAGGTCGGCGGCAAAAATATCAAAGCGATCGCCAAGCGCCTCGAACATCCGCCGATAGGCTGACGCGCACAATCCGTTGGCGTGCGCGAATAGCATGGGCGGCGCGCCCGCGCGCCCAAAGCGCAACAGCGCAATGACGCCGCCCTCGACCGCGACGGTCATGCGCCGCGCGGAAAAGACGTCAATCGGCCCGGTCATTCGTTCTTGAAGCCGTCGGCCGCAAGGCGGTGAATCATGCGGAGATGCAACGCGTCCTCGGCGGCGCGGTGGCGGCGCGGCGCCAGACGATCCGCCTGCTGAAGAAGGCGCGCCTTGTCGGCGGGCGACAAGGGCGGCATCAGGCCGGCGAAATCCCGGAGCCGGATGTCGCAGCGCCTGCCGGCCGCCTGATAGAGCCGCAGCATCCAGAAACTGTCCCAGTCGGGCGCGTCCGAGTAAACGGCCCGGCCGGCAAGCGCGGCGTCGAGCCGCTCGCACGCCTCGGCCGCGTCGGCGCCGAGATCGGCCAGCATGCGCGGCGTGATGCCGTGAAGCCGCTCGGCTTTCTCGTCCCATGCCTCCATCGGCCATTGCGGCGACGGGCTAATGAGAACCGACTCCGTCACCCCGTCCTCGAACGACCAGCCGACTTCGATCGGCCAGGAAAACGGGCCGAGACCGGACGCCTCAAAGTCGATAAAGGCGATGCGCGCGTTCGCCGACGGTTGGAAAGCCAACGCCGCCTCCCGCGACCTTTGCCCGGCCCCAAGTGTAGCGGCGGCGCCCGCCCTTCTGCCAGCCTTGGCGAAAGGCGGCCCGATTCAGGCCTTCGGCTTGAAAACGCCGGTCAGGGGATCGCGCTCAAAATCGAGAATTGCGCCGCTGGGCCCGGAACGCTCGCCGCGAAGCTCGTCGATCGCGCGGCGCAGCTCGCCGGCCTTGCGGGCGCCGAAACGGTAAAGGGCGACGGCCCCGCCGATGACGAGGAACCCTGCGACAACGCCTGCGACGGAATTCATGGTGGGGTAGCCCTTTCTGCAGCGCCCGGCCGACAGCAAAACTACGCGCGAACGGCAGAAGGACGCAATGCGCGGCCGCGCGAAGAACGGACGTTACGCCGCAGGCTGGCGTCTTTTCGGCGCAATCGGTCGCGCCCGCGCTCCTTGACCGGGCCGCGGTCGGGCCCCACTGTTTCCATATCGACAAACCCGTTTCGCTTGAGGCGTCGTGGACCTCGCCATCTCCCCGATCCCGTCCGCCGCAGCTCGCCATGCGGGCTTTGCAGAAGCCGTCGCCGGCTTGCGCGCGCTGTGCGACGACGATTTGAGCGCCGTTAACCGCACGATCCTCGGCGCAATGCGCTCGCGCGCGCCAATGATCCATGATGTCGCGAGCCACCTCATCAGCTCCGGCGGGAAGCGCTTGCGTCCACTGCTGACGCTCGCCTCCGCGGCGCTGTTCGGTTACGCGGGCGAGGATCACATCAAGCTTGCCGCGGCGGTAGAGCTGATCCACGGCGCGACGCTCCTTCATGACGACGTCGTCGACGCCTCGGCGCTGCGCCGGGGCGAACGGACGGCCAACATCATCTGGGGCAACAAGGAAAGCGTCCTCGTCGGCGATTACCTGTTCGCGCAAGCATTCGAACTTATGGTCGCGGTGGGGGACCTCAAGGTCCTGCAGATCCTGTCGCGCGCCTCGGGCGTCATCGCCGAAGGCGAGGTTTTGCAGCTGGCGACGCAAAAAAACCTCGAAGCGACGTTCGAGATGTATCTTGCGGTCGTCGAATCGAAGACCGCCGCGCTTTTCGCCGCCGCGACGCAGGCCGGCGCCATTGTCGCCGGCGCCGATCCGCGCAGCGAAGAGGCTTTGCGCAGCTTTGGGCGCAATCTCGGCGTCGCCTTCCAGCTCGTCGATGACGCGCTTGACTATGCGGGACGCGAGCAGTCGCTCGGCAAGAGCGTCGGCGACGATTTTCGCGAAGGGAAGATGACGCTGCCCGTCGTTTACGCTTTCGACCGCGCGACGGGCGCCGATCGGGATTTCTGGCGCCGCACGATCGCCGAGGGTCGTCAGCGTCCGGACGACTTCGAACGCGCCCGCGATCTCATCGCCGCAACGCGCGCGCTGGAGGACACCTTCGCCTGCGCGAAGCGCTACGCCGCGCGCGCGCTCGACGATCTCGCCCTCGCCCCGTCGAACGCCTATTCGGCGCAGCTTGCCGCGATCGCGGCGCAGTCCGTCGCGCGCATCGCCTGAAGACTCATTCCGCCGCTTTGGCGAAAGGCTGGGGCTTCGCCGCCGGCGCAGACTCAGCCGTCGCCAATAACCCCGCCGCCGACGCTTTCCGGAAAACGGCGAAGGCCGGCGCAAGAAAGATCGCAAAGAGGCAAATCGGCGCGGCAAACTGCCAGGACGGCGGCAGCGATCCTGCAAATATCGCCGCGACCGTCGAAAAGGCGATAAGGCCGAGATAGACCGTCGTCACCGTCGCGTGCGTTGCGCCGAGCCGGATGAGCAGCTGATAGAGGTGCTCGTTGTGGGCCTGCGCAATATTCCGTTTGCGCGCCGCCCGGTGCGCGAGCGTGAAGGCGACGTCGAACAGAAACGGCATAAATACGGTCGGCATGAAAAGCGCCGAGACGGGGGCCTCTCCTGCGGCGACGAGCGCGGCCAGAGCGGCGATGATGAAGCCGATCGACTGGCTGCCGCCGTCGCCCATGAAGAGCCGGGCCTGCGGGAAATTGTGCGGCAGGAAGCCGAACAGCGCCGCCGCGGCGATGACGCTGACGCTCGCCCACGGTTCCGCGCCGGCGCCGGCGGCGGCGACGCCGAGCGCGGAGAGCGCGAAGATCGCCGCCGTCGCGGCGATGCCATTGGCGCCGTCCATGAAATTGAAGGCGTTCATGAACGCGACGATCCAGAAGACCGTCAGCGCGGGAGCGGCAGGACCAAGATCGAGATCGCCGACAAAAGGAAGCGGCACGCTTTCGACAGGTCCGAACAGAAAGACGAAGGCGGAGCCGATCACTCCTTGGCCGATGAGTTTCAGCGCCGCCGGCATCGGACGTGCATCATCGACGAGGCCGAGCGCAAAGGCGCCGAGGCAGAGCGCGGCGAAAGTCAACAGCGCCGGCGCGCCCGTTGAGAGCGCCAGCGCGGCCGCAAGAAATCCTGTCATGATCGCCGCGCCGCCGGTGCGCGGCGTCGGCGAATGATGGCTGGACCGCGCGCCGGGAAGATCGGCGAGCCAGCTTCGGCGCGCGAAAAAGCTGCCCGACAAAAACGTCAGCAACGCGGCCAACAGCGCCGCGCCCGCAATGAGAAGCGGTCCCGCGAGGGTCATGGCGCAACCGCGCCGTGAATGGCCGCATCCATCGCCCACCAGCCCCGCCCGCGCATCGCCTGCGCGGCGCGCGCGGCGGCGCGGCGCGACGCAAAAAGGGCGAAGACGGTCGCGCCGCTTCCCGACATCCGCGCAGGCAAGGCGCCCGGCGCGCGCGACAAAAGTTCGATCGCGTCACGAACCGACGGTGCGCGCGCGATTGCAAAGGGCTCAAGATCGTTGCGCGTCCGTTCGAGGAGCGCCCGCACGCCGGACATGCCGGCAAGGCCCTCAAAGGACGGGTCGGCAGGCGGCATTGGCGCAGGGTTCGCCGCATCGAAAGCGCGGAAGACCGGTCCCGTGGGCATAGCGACCCGCGTATTGACGAGACAGACAGCGAGCGGGGGAAGTCTCGGCCCCGGGCTCACGCGCTCTCCGGCGCCCGAGACGAGGAGCGGCGCGCGCGAGAGGCAGGCCGGCACGTCGGCGCCGAGCGAAAAGGCGAGCTTCTGCAAGGCGCCGTCGCCGATCTCCAGCCGCCATAATTTCATCAGCGCCCGGATCGTCGCCGCCGCATCCGCCGACCCCCCGCCGACGCCCGAGGCGATCGGCAGGCGCTTGTCGAGCGTCAGGCGCGCGCCGGACTCAAGATCGCCCACGGCGCGAAGGCGGCGCGCGGCGCGCAGGACGAGATTGTTCTCCAGCGGCTCGCGCAGCAGCGGCGCGGCGAAGGGGCCGGTGATCGTCAGAGACAGATCGCGCGCCGGCGCCGCCGTCACGGTGTCTCCGTCATCGGCGAACAGGAAAAGGCTCCGTAGATCGTGCAGGCGGTCGCGCCGGAGCGGCCCCACATGGAGGTAGAGATTGATCTTCGCGGGCGCGATCTCCTGAATCATAAAAGCGGCGCGTCAGCCCGGCGATTTCGGCGCGGGACCGAGCCCGGCGGCCAGTTTTTTCTCGATCGACGCGCGCACCGCGTCGGTCGGTTTGAGTTCAAGCGCGCGCCGCCATTGGAATTCGGCTTCGATCTTGCGCCCGAGGCGGGCATAGACGTCGCCAAGATGATCCGTAATCGTTGGATCGGCGGGCTCAAGAGAGGCCGCTTTTTCAAGATGCGGCAACGCCTCATCATACCGGCCAAGCTGATAATGCGCCCAGCCGAGGCTGTCGATAATCGCGCCGGAATTGGGCGCGAGGGCGACAGCCTTCTCGATCAGCGCGAAGGCTTCATCGAGCTTTTCGCCGCGTTCGGCCCAGCTGTAGCCGAGATAGTTGAGCGTCGTCGGTTCTTCCGGCGCAATCTCGACCGCGCGCTTGAGGTCGGCCTCGGCCTCCGGCCAGCGTTTCAATTCGATCAGCGAGGCCGCTCGGCCGACGTAAAAGCGCCAGGCGTCCTCCGGCGGATTGGGTCCGAGCAGCGCGATTGCTTCGCTCGACGCCGCGGCGGCGTCGGCATGGCGCCCGCGCTCGGCGAAGAGCCCGGCGAGCGTCAGGCGCATTTCCTCCGAGGATCGATCCGCTTTGACCGCCGCCTTCATCAGCGCGATCGCTTCGTCGGTTCGTTCTTCGCCCGCAAGGCTCGCCGCGATTTCGATCTGCGCCTGTTCATAATAGGGCGAGGAGGGCGGGATCTTGCGGAAGACCTCGCGCGCGGCGGCGAAATTCGAATAGATGTTCAGGATCGACCCGGCGAGCTGGCGCGCCGGCGCGAAATCGGGATCGAGATAGAGGGCGAGCTGCGCGAGCGCCAATGGCAGGGTGAATTGCGGCTGGCCGATATTGAAGCCCGCCTCGAACGCACGCGCGCGCTCGCCCGCCGATTGCTCCAGGATATTGCCGGAGAAATTGTAAAGCGCGATCGCCGTTCCTTCCGCGGCGGAAAGATCCGTATACGCCTTGTTGGGCGTTCCCTTGTCGAGCCGGGCGAGCCCTGCGCGCGCCCCGCGCCGCGCCGCGCCGCGCTCGCGTTCAAGCGTTTCGTAAAAGCTCCGCGCCGCCGCGCCGTCGCCGGCGCGCTCGAGGAACGCGCCGTACGCCTCGCGTCCCGCAGGACCCGCAAAGGATCCGACCGCCAGTTGATGCGCCGCGCGGGCGGCGTCGATCTGACCTGCTTTCTCGGCGAGGATGGCGGTGACGCCCGGGTTGAAGCCCTTGAAGACGTCGTCAGGCGCGGCGCCAAGCGCTTCGAGGCCCGCTTCGGCCCCCGATTGCTCAGCGGCGATCCAGGCGGCCGCAAGATAGGCGATCGATTTCGAAAAGGATTCCTTGAATTCGCCGCCGAGGCCTTCTTGGGCGCCCTTAAGGTCGCCGCGTTTCAATTTGGCGGCCGCGAGCGTGAAGCGCGCGAGGCCGTCGGTCTTGTCCTTCGCCGACAGGCGTTCGGCGAAAGGGAGCGCCGTGTCGATGCGCCCGGCGGCGAGCGAAAAGAAAAACGCCTGCCGCAGCGCCTCGTCGTCGTCGGGATTGGCGATGACGGCCGCGGCGAACTTGTCGGCGGCTGCGCCGATATCGTTGACGCCGGCTGCGACACGCCCCGAGAGATAATCGCCCGCAACGTTTTCAGGCGCAGGCGGCGCCGTCGCGCAACCGGCGAGCGCGAGTGCGCCGGCGGCCAACATCATCGAAATTTTCAACGCAAACGCTCCCAAGATCGCCGTCACATATTCGGATAATTCGGTCCGCCGCCGCCTTCGGGCGTCGTCCAGTTTATGTTTTGCGACGGATCCTTGATGTCGCAGGTCTTGCAGTGAACGCAGTTCTGCGCGTTGATCTGAAAGCGCGGGTCCGCGCCGTCGGCGCCGACAATTTCATAAACGCCCGCCGGGCAGTATCGCTGCGCGGGTTCGGCGTAACGCGGCAGGTTCACGGCGATCGGGATCGACGGGTCTTTCAGAACGAGGTGGGCCGGCTGGTTTTCCTCGTGATTGACGCCGGAGAAGGAAAGGTTTGTCAGCCGGTCGAAAGTCAGCGTTCCGTCCGGACGCGAATAATCGATGGGCCGGAAAGCGCTCGCCTCGCCGGTCGCGGCGGCGTCCGTTTTCCCATGCTTCAGCGTGCCGAAAACCGAGAAGCCCGGAATGATCGTGTTCGACCAGAGATCGGCGCCCGAGAGCGCGACGCCGCCGAGGAGGGTGCCGAATTTCGACCATAAGGGCTTGGCGTTGCGGGCCTTTTTCAGCTCCCGCTTCACCTGGGAACGGTCATAGGCTGCGGCGTAGGCGTCAAGTTCGTCGCCTTCGCGCCCGGCGCCGATGGCGTCAAATGCGGCGTCCGCTGCCATCATCCCCGTCAGCATGGCGTTGTGATTGCCCTTGATGCGCGGGACGTTGACGAACCCCGCCGCGCAG
>CAZHUI010000030.1:0-32594 GCA_964535605.1 uncultured Caulobacterales bacterium | reverse complement strand
CCGGGCCGAAACTCGTTACGGCTGCTTCCTTCCGGACCTGACCGGGTTGGCGAGGGGTCCGTCCGCCAGCCTTCCGGGAGCGGTTATCCGCGCTCGGGCCCGTGAACGCAAGGCGCCTTTTGTGAACTGACGAGACCTGCCGGCCATGCTATCGGGCCATGAATTCAAGCGAGGGCGGAGCGTGGCGAAAATCCTGAAACTGGTTCCCTGGGCCGGGGCGCTTTTCATTGCGGCGATTTTTCTCGATTCGCTGCGGTTCAAGTTCACGGGCCACCCGACCCCTCAGCATATATTTGAGACACTGCGTGAATGGTCCGGCATCGGTCTTTTTTATCCGGCGGGCCCCTGGATCATCGGGCTTGGCGAGTTGTTGTCGTCGATCCTGCTTGTAGCGCTGCCGCTCGCCCTGATCGCCGCCAAGCGCAAGGGGCTCGCCGACCTGTCGCAACTCACCGGGGCGTTGATCGCGTTCGGCATCATGTCCGGCGCGATCGTCTTCCATCTTTTTACGCCGCTTGGTACTGCGACGCCGACCGAATGGGCGAACGGCGCGCCGACAAAATTTTCCGAGGCGCTCTTTTATGCGGCCTGCGTCAGCTGGGCTTTTGCGGTCGTCATTTTATTCATGCGGCGCGGAAGCCTCGGCGCGCTCAAGAGTTAGTCAGCGGTCGCCGGCGTGCGCACTTCAAGTATATCGCGCAGCTTTCTATAGACTTCCTGAGGCATGCGCGCGCTTTCCGTTTCGGCCGCGGCTTCTCTTGCTTCCTCGATCGCCGCCGGCGCTGGCGGCGGCTTCAGCCCAGCCGCGAGCGCCAGCACCTGGCGCAATTCGGCCTCCATCGACCGACCATTGCGCGCGGCCCGGATGCGCAGGCGGCGGTGAATTTCTTCGGGAACATGACGAACGGTGACTGACGGCATTGCTGACCCTGCTGGCGATGCTTGCATTCGAAGCCTTGCTTCGCCGACAAGCATCGCCTGCGATGCCTGACATTTGATTAAAAGGCCGATGGCCCGATTTGGGACAGTTGCGATGGCGGACGCCGCCGAGCTTTGCGTGTTCGCCGCCGAACCGCTCGACCGCTGCTCTGAGCAGCGCTGCGACGCGGGCTGGCTCGATGCGCGGCTCGCAGATCCTTCGACGTTGATCCTGCCGCTCTGGCGCGGCGATCCCCTGACCCGCGCCGATCGGGCTGCGTTCCTGGACGCTGACGCTCTGGATGCTTTCCCTCGGGAAGCGCCCCGGATTTTTCTGGGGATGTCGAAACGCGCGGCCTATTTTGCGGTTGACGCCTCAGCGGCGCCGGCGCCCGACGCCGCGCCCTTCGCCGATATCGGCGCCTACACGCCGCTGCGCGAGGCGGCGGGCGTCTTGCCGGCGGATGAACTCGCTGTCATCGGCCAGGCGCGCTGGCTGTTGGACTGGCACCGGCGCCATGGGCATTGCGCCGTATGCGGAGCATCGACCGCGATGAAGGACGGCGGCGCGAAACGCCTCTGCGCGGCTTGCGGCGCCGAGCATTTCCCGCGTTCCGATCCGGTAGCGATCGTGCTGGCGACACATGAGGACGCGTGCCTTCTTGGCCGAAGCCCGCATTTTCCCCCGGGATTCCTGTCCGCCCTCGCCGGGTTCATCGAGGCCTGCGAAACGCCGGAGGCTGGCGCGATCCGCGAACTCCGCGAGGAAGCAGGCTGCGTCATCGACAATGTGCGCTACCAGTTCTCCCAGCCTTGGCCATTCCCGTCCTCGCTGATGATGGGTTTCATCGCCGACGCGCAGGATCGAGCCTTGACGCTGGACCGGAAGGAAATTGAAGAGGCGCGCTGGGTCGAACGCGATGTCGTCCGCAGGCTGATCGACGGGGAACAACGCGAAGATTTGCGCCTGCCGCCGCGTTTCACGATCGCCCGGCGCCTCATCGAGCGCTGGGCGCAAAATTAACGCGCCCGCGCCGCCGGATAGACGCCTAGCAGTTTGAACCGCGTCGAGAAGAATGACAGTTCTTCGAGCGCGAGGCGCACATTGGCGTCGTCCGGATGGCCCTCGATGTCGGCGTAGAAAAGCGTCGCGGCGAAGGAGCCGCCCTGCATGTAGCTTTCCAGCTTCGTCATGTTGACGCCGTTCGTCGCGAAACCGCCGAGCGCCTTGTAAAGCGCGGCCGGAATGTTCCGGACCTGAAAGACGAAGGTCGTGACAATCAGGCCGTCGCGCTTGGGATCGACCGGCTCGCGCGACATGACAAGGAAGCGCGTCGTGTTATGGCCGGCGTCCTCGACATCGGCTTCAAGAATGTCGAGGCCGTAAAGCTCGGCCGCTTTCGACGAGGCGATCACCGCTTCATGCAGCTTGCCGCTCTCGCTGAGCGCGCGCGCCGCGCCCGCGGTGTCGCCGGCGATCTCCGCGCGGATGCCAGGCCGCGCCAGCAAGGTGCGCACCTGTCCGAGCGCCATCGCGTGGCTCTTGACGATCCGGATATCGGCGAGCTTTGCGCCCTTCAGCCCGAGAAGCTGGTGGCGGATGGCGAAAAAATGCTCGCCAATGATGTTGAGGTCCGAGTCGGGCAGCAAATGGTGGATGTCGGCGACGCGCCCCGCCAGCGAGTTTTCAACAGGCAGCATCGCCCGATCGGCGCGGCCTTCGCGCACGGCGGCGAGCGCGGCCTCAAAGGTCGGACAAGGCACCGGCTCGAATTCGGGCGCGAACATCTCGCAGGCAAGATGCGAATAGGCCCCGGGCTCGCCCTGGAACACGACTTTTCCCGCTTTCGCCATTCGCCGTCCTCTCGAAGTCAGGCCGCGCTACCTGCCGGAAGCCCGGCGCGGCGGCAAGCCGCGACCGCGCGGTTAGGCCGCGCCAGAGGTCTATGGCGCTTTGTTGCGCGCGAAGTGGGGCGCCGGTAAAAGGCGCGCAAATCCGCCCCCCGCCCGAAGGCCGTTCCATGAAAGATCCGCTGTTTTTCAACAAGCTCGCCGGAGCTGCGCTGTCGGCGCTGCTGATCTTTTTCGGCCTGCCGCAGATCGCGGCGGCGCTGCGAGGCGGGCATCATGGCGGCAGTCACGCCGAGGGCCATCCCTTCCCGCAATATCCGGTGGCCTATGCGACGGAGACGGCGAGCGAAGAGGGTCCCAAAGCCGACTTTGCAACGCTGCTCGCAACCGCCGATCCGGCCGGCGGCGAGCGCAAGGCGGCGCTGTGTAAATCCTGCCATACGTTTGAGAAGGGCGGCGCCAACGGCACCGGCCCGAACCTCTGGGGCGTCGTCGGGCGCGCGGTCGCGGGCCATGCCGGCTTCAAATACAGCCCCGCGCTGACGGCGGCCGGGGGCGTCTGGGATTTCGAGCGGCTCAGCAGCTATATCGAGAATTCGCAGACCTTCATGCCGGGCACGGCGATGGTGCAGAAGTTCCCCAATCCGGAGCACCGCGCGCAAATCGTCGCCTATCTGAACACGCTGTCGGACGCGCCGCTGCCCCTCCCGGCGCCCGCCGCCGCGGAGGCAGCGCCCGCTGAAACGGCGCCGGCGGCGGAAGCCCCGGCCCCCGAAGCGCCAACGCCGAGCGAAGGCCAATAGCGCGCGCCGCTAGCGTTTGAAACGCGCCGCCTCGTCCGATCCCTTGGTCGCGTCGCCCGCGCTGTAGGAATGGGCGCCTGTCCCGGCGAGCTTGCCGCCGTCGACGATGAGATATGCGTCGCGGATCGGTCGCTTGTCGAACCAGCATTCGAGAATTTCGCGAACGCCCGCCGCATAGCGCGTCTGCGCCGACAGCGATGTCCCGGAAATATGCGGCGTCATGCCGTGGCGCGGCATTGACCGCCAGGGATGGTCCTTCGGCGCGGGCTGCGGAAACCAGACATCGCCCGCATAGCCCGCGAGCTGGCCGGTTTCGAGCGCTTTCGCAATCGCATTCGGTTCGCAGATCTTGCCGCGCGCGGTGTTCACGAGATAAGCGCCACGCTTCATTTTAGAGATCAACGCCGCGTTGAAGAGATGCTCCGTCTCCGGATGAAGCGGGCAATTGATGGTGACGACGTCGCAAACCTTCACCATGTCTTCGACCGTTTCATGAAAGGTGAGCCCGAGTTCTTTTTCCTTCTCAGGCGGCAGACGGTGGCGATCGGTGTAATGAAGATGCACGTCAAACGGCTTCATGCGTTTAAGAACAGCATAGCCGATGCGCCCCGCCGCGACCGAGCCGACATGCATGCCCTCGACGTCGTAGGACTCCTTCGCGCAGTCGGCGATGTTCCAGCCGCCTCTGACGACCCAGCCATAGGAAGGAATGTAATTCCGGACGAGCGCGAGGATCATCATCACGACATGCTCGGAAACCGAAATCGAATTGCAGTAAGTGACTTCAGCGACGGTGATCTTCCGGTCCATCGCCGCTTGCAGGTCGACATGGTCGGACCCGATGCCGGCGGTGACCGCGAGTTTCAACTTCGGCGCCTTGGCGATGCGCTCAGCGGTCAGATAGGCCGGCCAGAAGGGCTGCGAGATGACGATCTCGGCGTCGGGGAGATGCTTCTCAAACGCGCTGCCCGGGCCGTCCTTGTCAGCGGTGACGATGAAGTCGTGTCCGTTCGATTCGAGGAACTTCCTGAGCCCCAGTTCGCCGCCGACGCTGCCAAGGAGCGCGCCCGGCTGGAAGTCGATCGCCTGGGGGCTCGGCAGTTCCTGCCCGTCCGGATAGCGGCGAATGTCGGGAAGGCCGTCGCGCAGATAGCGGCGCGGAAAGCCATCGACCGGATCGTCATAAAGAACGCAAAGGACTTTCGACATGGCATCCTCCCATTCGCGCGAATAGGCGCGGTTTGTTCTCGGTCTGGAAAAACGGCGTCAGGCCAGCGTCGAGGCTCGCCCTCCTTTCGGTCAGGGGCGTCATGGAGCGGGCAGCGGGAATCGAACCCGCACGATCAGCTTGGGAAGCTGACAGGCTACCACTACATCATGCCCGCGCGCCGGCGGACTTCGCGCCTGCGGCCTTGGGCTGTCAAGGCGGGACGCCGCCCCGCGCCCGTGACGAAAATTTGAGGGCCGAAACGCTCGACTGGGGCCGCGAACCTCTCCAAGAGTTTACGGGGACGCCCCAGCTTCGCCGGATTTCTGAGCGAAGGGGCGGGGAGCATCGCGGGGCCCTTGAGCCGCTGCGGAAGGAGTTCGAAATGATGAAAACAATCAAACGCGTGGGCCTTGGCCTTGCCGCCGCCGCCTTGCTGGGCGTTTCGCCCGCCAGCGCCGACAAGCGCGAGGAGGCGATCGACCTCGTCGAGGACGCCGCCGAGACGCTCGCCTATTTCAGCGCCGACAGCGCGTTCGAGCCGATGTGGAGCCTCGCCGATCAGGCAAAAGCGATCGTCATCATCCCGCGCTCGATCAGGGCCGGTTTCATCTTCGGCGGATCGGGCGGCGACGCCGTCATGATCGCGCGCAACAAGGACAACACCTGGTCGCAGCCGACCTTCTACGCGATCGGCTCGGCCTCGTTCGGCTTTCAGGCGGGGGCGGAGTTTTCCGAAATCGTCCTTCTCGTCATGACCCAGCGCGGCATGGAGCACCTTCTGTCGACGTCGTTCAAGCTCGGCGCGGACGCGTCTATCGCGGCCGGGCCGATCGGCGCCGGCGCGAAAGCTCAGACCACGGACATTCTCGCCTTCTCGCGCTCGCGCGGGCTTTACGGCGGGCTGAGCCTCGAAGGCGCCGTCATCAAGACGCGCAAGAATTTCAACAAGGACTATTACAACGCCGACGTCTCGCCGGGTGAAATCGTCTATCGCGCCGACGTCTATAATCCGGCGTCAGCCAATCTTCAGAACGCCGCCTGGCGTCTCGCCAATCGCGACACGCCGGCGACGCTCGCCCCGCTTGCGCCGCAGCCGCTGACCGGCGCCGACCCTTATGCGCCGCAGACGCTGGCGCCCGCCGCGAGCTATCCGCAGCCTGCGCCGGCCGCCGACCCTTATGCGGCCCCGGCCCTGCCGCCCGCGCCGGCGCCCAATCCGGGCTTTGAGGACGACGCCGTCTGGGGCGCGCCGATCGGCAAAAACGACTAACCTGAATTTGATACTGAAGAACGCCCGCTTGCGCTTGCGCCGGCGGGCGTTTTTGCTTTTGGTGCTAAGGTCTTATCGTCAGGGTTTTGATGCTCGCCCCTCCCCTCGCGCCCGGCAAGTTCGCCGATCCCCAAATCACGCGGGACGGATCGGCGCGCGCGAGCGTTCCTTTCACGGCGCTGCGGACGCTGTGGGTCAATACAGGCACGCTTTGCAATATCGAGTGCAAGGCCTGCTATATCGACAGTTCGCCTACGAATGATCGGCTCGCTTATCTGACGCGCGCCGAACTGGCGCCCTTTCTCGAGGAAGCCGCCGCGATGGGCGCGGCGGAAATCGGCTTCACCGGCGGCGAGCCTTTCATGAACCCCGACATGACCGGCATGGCCGAAGACGCGCTTGGCGCCGGGTTCTCCGCGCTCATTCTGACCAATGCGATGCGTCCCGCCATGCGCCCGCGCGTGCGCGCGGCCGTCCGGCGGCTTGCGGGCGAGTATGGCGGCCGGCTGACCTTGCGCGTCAGCCTCGACCATCACTCGGCGGCGCATCATGACGAAGAGCGCGGCGAAGGCTCCTTCGACATCGCCGTCGCAGGCCTCAAAGCGCTCACAGCAGACCGCGTTCGCCTCGCTGTCGCCGGCCGCATGCGCTGGGACGAATGCGAGACCGAAGCGCGCGAGGGCTATCGCGCGTTGTTCGCCGGACACGCGATCGCTGTCGATGCGGACGATCCGGGCGCGCTTGTTCTCTTTCCCGAAATGGACTCGCGGCTCGACACGCCGGAAATCACCGAAGCGTGCTGGGGGATTCTGAAGAAAGCGCCCGAGAGCGTCATGTGCGCTTCCTCGCGCATGGTCATCAAGCGCAAGGGGCTGGCGCCCTCCGTCGTCGCCTGCACGCTGATTGTCGATGATCCGCAGTTTGAAATGGGCGCGACGCTTCGGGATGCGGCGCGGCCTGTCCTCCTCAACCATCCGCATTGTTCGCGTTTCTGCGTGCTCGGCGGGGCGAGTTGTTCGGCGTGAGCGCGAAGGAAATCGCGCTTGAAGAACGCGGGAGCGAGGAGCGTCGCCTGTTCTCGCCGTCCACAGCGCGCAATCGCGACGCCATCCGCGAGGCCTTTCTGAAGACGATGCCGCAGACGGGCGACATCCTCGAAATCGGCTCCGGCACGGGTGAGCACGCGGTTCACATCGCCGCCGCTGCGCCGGCTTTGCGCTGGCTGCCGGGCGATCCAGACGACGCGTCGCGCGCGTCGATTGCTGCGTGGACGGAGCATCATGGCTTGACCAACGTCGCTGCGCCCCATGCGTTCGACTTGACGGCGCCGGGCTGGGATCAGAATCATCCGCGCGTTGACGGTGTCGTCTCCATCAACATGATCCATATCGCGCCCTTCGAAGCGGCGCGCGGGCTATTCGCTGGCGCCGGACGGCTGTTGCAGCCCAGCGGCAAGCTCTTTCTTTACGGCCCCTTCGCGAGAGGCGGCGCGCACACTGCGCCCTCCAACGCCGATTTCGACGCGTCTCTCAAATCGCGCGATCCGTGCTGGGGCGTACGCGATCTCGAACTAGAGATCGCGCCGCTTGCCGAAGCGGCCGGCATGGCGCTGGAGACTGTGATCGAAATGCCGGCGAATAATTTAAGCGTGATATTCGCGCGCCGTTAGCGCGGCTTGCCCATCAGGCACCAGTCCGTTTCAATTTCGTCGCCCTTCTTCACTGCGACGATCTCGTAGCGTTTGCCATAAGCGAAGGAGAGGCCGCATTTTTCCGGCTTGGTGAAATGCCAGATCTTGACCGGCGAGGCCAAATCTTTCGGGCCCTTTTCAATGCGGAAGATCGTCGCCTGGCGCGGCTGCGCGCTGCGGCCGTCCTCGCCGAGGATTAACTGCGCATCGACGGCATAGCCGGCGAATGTCACTTGCTCTTCGCCGGCGACATCGCGGCACACGCACAAAAGATAGGGATCGAACTGGCGCGGCGCGGGGGTGTCCGCTTCGGCGGCGCCTTGCATCAGAATGGAAGCGAGAAGTTCGATCATCGGCGCACTCAACGAAAATGTTTCGAAAGTTTGAGGCCCTGCCCCTGATAGTTCGAGCGGACGCCCTCACCATAAAGCGTCGCCGGGCGCGCCGCCATCTCTTCATAGACGAGGCGTGCGACGAGCTGGCCGTGCTCCAGAACAAAGGCGGCGTCATGGCTGCGGACTTCCAGCACCGCGCGGCTCGGCGCGTTCCAGCCGAAGCCCGGATCGAAAAAGCCGGCGTAATGCACGCGAAACTCGCCAAGGCCGGGGCTGATCGGCGTCATTTCCGCCGCATAGTCAGGCGGCACGGCAAGCGCCTCGCGCGAAGCGAGGATGTAAAATTCGTCCGGGTCGAGAATAATGAAGCCGGAACGCGGCGCGGGGATCGCCTCGAAATAATCGTCGGCCTCGAGCGCGCCCGCCTTATCGACGTCGATGAGCGCGGCGTGACGGCGCGCACGCCAGCCGACGGGCCCCGATAGCGGGCGCAGGTCGATGCTGAGGCCGATGCCGTCGTCAATGTCGGCGGCGCCGTCGATCAGCGGCTCGCGCGCGTGCAGGGCTTTGAGGTCTTCGTCGGACAGGCGCGGCGCGCCTTGCTTGAGGCGCAGCTGGTTGAGGCTCGATCCTTCGCGGGCGAGAATTGAAAATGTCCGTGGGCTGATTTCGGCATAAAGCGGGCCGCTATATCCTGCCGGAACTTCGTCAAACGCGACGCGGCGCCCGTCGACGCTGTCGGCGACGAGACGAACGAACACGTCGATGCGTCCCGTCGAGCTTTTCGGATTGGCGTTCGCGCTGACGTCGGACGGCAGCGCAAGGCTCTCCCCAAGTTCCACGAGATAGACGCAGCCGCGCTCGAAGACTGCGCCGCGCGCAAGATCGATTTCATGCATGACGAGGCCGCTGGCGAGACGGTCGGCGACGCGCTGTCCCGGCGGCGGCAGGAACGACGCGCGCACGCGCCAGCCGCGCCGTCCGAGCGTCAGGTCGAGAGAGGCCGGCTGCATTTGCCGCTCGCCCAGCGCGCGCGTCAGCTTGATCGCGCCGCGCCTGATTTCCCCGGCGATCTGATCGGCGTTCAGGACGCCCATCGGCGCGTATTCCCTTTCTGCGAGGGGAGAAGCGTGAACCCTCTCCGGGAGGTTGCGTCAAGCCGTCCCGCCGCGTTGCCCGCATTGCGCGAAATGCGCGCGGCGCTTACCGGCTGGCGGACGGCGATGACGCGCGTTAGGTTGCGCCGCGGGTCAGGTCGCGAATTTCCCTATGGGCGCAAAATCAAAATACGAGCGCACGACGAACGGCATCCGCGTCAGCGTGCGGCCGACCTTTCTTGATCGCCAGTCGGATCCTTCGGACGGGCTCTTCGTCTGGTCCTACACCGTGCGTATTCACAACGGATCGGAAGAGAGCGTCAGGCTGCGTACGCGCCATTGGCTCATCACCAACGCCAAGGGACTGACCGAAGAAGTCAAAGGTGTCGGGGTCGTAGGCGAGCAGCCGTTGATCCGCCCCGGCGAAGGCTATGAATATACCTCCGGCGCGCCGCTTTCGACGCCGTCAGGGATGATGGTCGGGCGCTACGGCATGGAGACCGTCGCCGGAGAACAGTTCGAGGTCGAGATCCCCGCCTTCTCCCTCGACAGCCCGCATGAACGCCGGCTCGTCAACTAGCCCGAAATCAGCGCCTTCAAAGCGCGCTGGCATTGAACGTGTCGCAGGAGGCGACGTCGCCCGTTCGGAAGCCTTGCGTGAACCAGCGCTGGCGTTGTTCCGACGATCCGTGCGTAAAGCTTTCCTTCGATACGCGCCGGCCGGCGTTACGCTGCAAGGTGTCGTCGCCGATCGCGGCCGCAGCCTGCAAACCCTCCTCGATGTCGCCTTCATCCAGAATGCCGGCCGAGCGCTCTGCCCTGTGCGCCCAAAGGCCGGCGTAACAATCCGCCTGCAACTCCATCATCACTTGAAGTTGGTTCGCCTCGACCTGGCTCGCGCGCGACTGCGCCTGCCGAACCTGATCCGAAACGCCGGTGATCGTCTGCACATGGTGTCCGACCTCATGCGCGATGACATAGGCCGCAGCGAAATCGCCAGGCGCGCCAAACCGGGTCTTCAATTCGTTGAAGAAGCTGGTGTCGAGATAAACCTTTCGGTCTCCCGGACAGTAGAACGGTCCCGCCGCCGCCGACCCCGGACCGCACGCCGTTTCTGTCTGCGCGGTGTAAATGACCATCACGGGCGCGGGATATTGCTCACCCGACTGCGCGAAAATATCGGTCCAGACTTTTTCGGTTTCGGCGAGAACGACAGAGGAAAAATCATAGGCCGCTTGATCTTCCGGCGAGGGCTGGTATTCGCCACCGGCCGGCTGGCCGTTAAGGAGCGCGAGCGGATTGACGCCGACCGCCTGCAAAACGAAGAACCCGGCGACGAGGGCGACAACGCCGCCGAGACCCCAGCGGCTCATCACAAAGCGCAGGATCAAGATGGCGACGCCCGACAGGCCCGCCGCCGCCGCGCCGCGCCGGTCTTCAACATTGCGGCTTCCCTCGCGTCCGCGCCACTTGACCATGAGACAGCCTCCCCGTTTGACCGGCGCGCACTATTGCCAATGCCTCCTCTCCCTGTCGAGACAACCCTTTAGGGAAGCGGTGCGGCGCTAGCGCCACGTCGCCAACCGGAAAGCCCCGGCTCTGGGCCGGTTTCCTTGACTTGGGGGCTGCCCCCCGCGATTTTATAACGCGGCTTGGGGGTTCCACCGCGGGGGACATGGCGGGCGAGATGTCTGAACATTATGTGCGCCTCGCGGCGGCGCTCGCCGCTGCGGGCCTCCTGGCGGTCGCCATTGTCAATCCGGCGGGCGGCAAGACCGCAGCGGCGCGGGTCGCCGCAATCAGCGGCGCCGATATTCCGTTGGCGGACCGTCCTTGCGACAGCGCCGCGAAGGCGCTCGACGCCGCCTTCGCGCCCATTGACGACATTCTTTCCGTATCGCCGCTCGGCGGCGTGACCGCGCCGGGCGAGGCGCTGCCCGCCCCGGCGATCCGCCTCAACACGAAAAAAGGCCAGTCCCTGTTCGAGCGGCGCGCGACGACCGCGCTCGCGCCGGCGAAAGCGGAAGTGACGGCCATCGAACGGCGCACTTTTCGCGACGGAGAAGGTTTGGCGACGCGCGAGAGCTGGACTGTGCGTTTCGCCGTCTGCGACAACGTGCGACTTGTCTATGACGACCTCGATGCGATTGACGCGGGGCTCCTCGCCCGCGCCGGCGGCATGAAGGCAATGAGCGAGATCGGCGGGCCCGATCACCTCGCCATGGCGGCGCGCGTTAAAGTGAAGAAGGGCGATGCGCTCGGCCGCGCCGACGGCTTCGATGTTCTCCTTGAAGACAGGCGCAAAGCGCCCGCCGCGCTCGACCGGCCGGAGCGCTATGTGACGAACGCCTATGCGGTCGCCACCGCGATCTCGGCGCCGGAGAAGGTTCTTGCCGCGCTCGCGACGGACGCCAGCCGCATCCAGTGCCCGCTCGATTATTTGCCCGAAGCGATCGCCGCCGAGTGGAAAGGAAAGCTCGGCGACGCCTGGGGCATGCGCGCAGCGAAAGGCGAGGATGCATGCCGCACCGCGCTTGCCGATGTGCCGGGCGCCGCGCAGGGATCGTGGTTCACCGACGCCTCGCATAACGGCCGCACGGACAAGGTGAGCGCAATCGCGCTTGCGCCCGACGCTATCGATCCCGAGCGGCTGATCCTGGCGCTGCATGGACGCGTGAAGACGGTCAGCGCGGACATGGTCGCGCTCGCACCGCCGCTCGAGGAAGAACGCGCCAGCGCCGCGCGTGACTTTTTCACTTTCGAAAAAGGCGAAGGGCGCATCAACCCGGCCTTTGACGAGGTGAAGCCGGGCGACGTCGTTTGCTATCAGGGCCTTCGCGCCAATTTCGTCGGCCCCCGGATCAACGCCGTCATTCTCCTCGGGCTCGAAGCCGCCAGCGAGGACGCCCCGCCCCTGATGAAGGTTGAGGCGTTCCCCGTCGATTCCTGCTTCGACATCGAAGAGCCTTGGGCGTTCACCGGCGCCGCGACCACCTTTTACCGGTAAGCGGCGCCGTCACTCAAACAGCTGTTGCGAGCGCGGCGCAGAATTACTCCGTCGCGGGCGCCTCGGCGCCGGCCGCCGCCTTTTCCGCGCGTTCCTTTGCGCGTTCCTGGGCCTTGGCTTTCGGCTTCGCCTTTTCGGGGTTGTTGCCGTGCTTCCAGGAAGCGAGGCCCTGCGCCGTCAGGAAGCGCGCGACGCGATCGGTCGGCTGCGCGCCTTTCGACAGCCAGTGCTTCACGCGCTCGGCGTCGAACTGCACGCGCTTTTCGTCGGTCTTGCCCATCAGGGGGTCATAGACGCCGAGTTTCTCGATATACTTGCCGTCACGCGCGGCGTGGCTGTCGGCCGCGACGATATGATAAAACGGCCGCTTCTTGGTGCCGCGGCGGGCGAGGCGAAGTTTCACAGACATTTAGAGGTTCCTTTCAGATCGTCAGTTGTCGTCAGTTCTTTTTCCCAAAGCCCGGCAGTCCGCCCAATCCGGGCGGCGTCGGACCCAAGCCTTTCATCGCGCGCTCCAGCGCGTCGAAATCGACATCGTCTTTAGGCGGAGCTTTGCCGGCGCCCAGCGCCGATAAATCCGGCCCGCCCCGGCCCATGCCTGGCATGCCGCCCATGCCGGCCATTTGCGCGGCCAGACCCTTCATGCCGCCCCGCCCGAGTTTCTTCATCATGTCCGCCATCTGGCGGTGGGCTTTGAGGAGCTTGTTGATCTCCTGCACGCTGGTGCCGGAGCCTGCCGCGACGCGGAGTTTCCTTTTGGCGTTGAGGACGGCGGGCTTTTTCCGCTCCTCTTTCGTCATGGAGCTGATGATCGCTTCCTGACGCTTCAGTTCTTTTTCTTCAAAGCCGCCAGCCTGATCGAGCGCCTTTTTCATTTTGCCCATGCCGGGCATGAGACCCAATATCGCGCCCATGCCGCCCATCTTGCGCATCTGGCGAAACTGGTCGGCGAGGTCGTCGAGATCGAACTCGCCCTTCGCCATTTTTTTGGCGGCTTTTTCGGCCTTTTCGGCGTCGATCTCGGTCGCGGCCTTTTCAACAAGGCTGACGATGTCGCCCATGCCGAGAATGCGGCCCGCCATGCGGCGCGCGTCGAAAACGTCGATGGCGTCGAATTTCTCGCCGACGCCGATGAACTTTATCGGCTTTCCGGTCACTGCGCGCATGGAGAGCGCCGCGCCGCCGCGCGCGTCGCCGTCGACGCGGGTCAGAACAACGCCGGTGACGGGAAGGCGCGCTTTGAACTTGTCGGCGGTGACGACCGCGTCCTGACCGGTTAGCGCATCAACGACAAGCAGCGTTTCAATCGGGTTCGTCAGGCGGTGAATGTCCGCGACTTCCGCCATCAGCTCTTCGTCGATCGAGAGCCGGCCCGCGGTGTCGAGCATGACAACGTCAAAACCGCCAAGGCGCGCGGCCTCCATCGCGCGGCGCGCGATCTGCGGCGGCGCCTCGCCCGCAACGATCGGCAGGGTCTTCACGCCCGCTTGCTCGCCGAGGACCCTTAGTTGCTCCATCGCCGCCGGGCGGCGCGTGTCGAGCGAGGCCATGAGAACGCGCTTTTTCTCGCGCGTCTGCAGACGGTTGGCGATTTTCGCGGTCGTCGTCGTTTTGCCGGAGCCCTGCAGGCCAACCATCAGGATTGGCGCGGGCGGCGCCATGGCGAGATTGAGCGCGCTCTCCTCCGCGTCGGCGGCGCCAAGCGTTTCGGCGAGCACGTCATGGACGATCTTGACGACCTGCTGGCCCGGCGTGACGGAGCGCAGGACTTCGGCGCCGACCGCGCGTTCGCGAACCTTGGCGATGAAGTCCTTGGCGACGGAGAGCGCGACGTCAGCCTCGAGGAGCGCGACGCGCACCTCGCGCAGCGCGGCATCGACGTCCTTCTCTTCGAGCGCGCCGCGGCCGCGGAGCTTCTCGAAGATGGAGCCAAGCCGATCGCTCAGGCTTTCAAACATCGGTCCTCACGACGCCAAACGAGTTCGGCCGCCGTGAGGGCGTCACCCCGACGGCGGCGCCTCCCCGGCCCCGTCCCTGTGAAATGTCAGGGGGTCGTGCCGGCGAAGGCTGGAAGACAAGGCTTCCGGATTCCGGCCGGGGGTATAGGCCGGGGGGAAGGGGATGGCAAGTTGGGCGTTTTGGCGGCCTATGCCGCCGGCCGCGCCCTGAACACCTCCTCGTCCAGCTCCCCTTCCCATTTCGCGACTGTTGTCGCGACCGCCGCGTCGCCCGTCACGTTGACGACGGTGCGCATCATGTCGAGCGGGCGGTCAAAGGGGAAGATGAAGCCGACGACGAGCGCGGTGTGCTCGGCGCTGACGCCGAAGACGTCGAGGACGGTCGCTAGGAGGAAGAGCGACGCGGACGGGATGCCGGCCGCGCCGATCGAGACGAGGCCGGCGGTGAGCGCGATCAGGGGATAGTGATAGGCCTCTAGCGGATAGCCGAAGGCCTGCGCGGTGAAGAGCGCGACGATGCCGAGATAGAGCGCGGTGCCGTCCATGTTGATCGTGGCGCCGAGCGGCAGGACGGAGCCCGCGACCGATTTCGACACGCCGAGATTGCCCGAAACGCTTGCGATAGTGACGGGCAGCGTCGCCGACGACGACGAGGTCGAGAATGCGACCATCATCGCGTCGAGAATGCCGCGGAAAAAATTCACGAAAGGAAGGCCGCAGACGATCTTGATGAGGGCGCCGTAGACAATGCCCATGTGAATGAAACAGCCGAGATAGACGGCGGCGGCGAGCGCGGCGACCGCGGTGAAGGTCTCGATCCCCTTTGTTCCCGCGACATAGGCGATGAGCGCGAAAACGCCGAAGGGCGCCAGCTCCATGATCCAGTGCGTGACGACGAGCACTTTGTCCGACGCATAGGCGAAAAAGGATGCGGCGGCGCCGCTGCGCGAGAAGAGAAGAACAATGCCGAAAACCATTGAGACAAAAATGACGACGAGAATGTCGGCCGAGGCGCCGGCGACGCCGAGCGCGAGGAGGGCCGCAAAAGCAATGGCGGCCGGCGCACGCCGCTCGCCCGCGCGGAGCGACAGGTAGGCGGCGACGGCGCCTGCGAGCATCAAGATCGCGGACAGCGCCAACGTCATCGGTTCGCCGGCCGCAAGTCCCTCGAAGGGATTTTTCGTCGCCATCGCCATGAGGCGCTCGCCGAGACTCGTGGTGTCGGTCGCCACTGCGCGCGGCGCAGCGCCGCCGAGATCGACGCCTTTGCCCGGCTGGAACAACGTGCCCATGCCGAGGCCGATGATGTTGGCGATGACCGTCGTCGCGAGATAGAGCGCGATGGTCTTCAGACCAATCGTTCCGAGCTTCGCCGGATCGCCGAGCGCGACGACGCCGGCGACGAGCGTCAGGAAGATAAGCGGCACGATGACGAGCCGGATAAGCGCGATGAAGACGTCGCCGGCGACGCGAATGTCCGAAAGCAGGGCCTCACCGTTCGCCGGCGACATCGTCCGTGAAACGAGAACCCCAAAGAGGACGCCCAAGATCAATCCGAGAAACACGCGCTTCCACAGCTTGATCCTGAACCAGCCTGCCATCCTTCGGGTCTCCCGGTTTTCGCCTTGCGCGGCGGGGCCTAGTCGTCCTGCTTCATCAGCATGTGCGCGAAATAAGCATATTCAAGCGCGGTGCGATAGGCGAGCTGGTCCTGGTTCGCCGTGCCGCCGTGGCCGCCCTCGATGTTCTCGTAGTAGAGGACCGGATAGCCGAGCGCCTCCATCTTCGCGACGGCCTTCCTCGCATGTCCCGGGTGAACGCGGTCGTCCTTGGTCGAGGTGTAGAAGAAGACTTTCGGATAGGGCTTGCCCGCCTCAAGTTTCTGATAGGGGGAGTACTGACCGATATAGGCCCACTCGTCCGCCTTGTCGGGATCGCCATATTCCCCCATCCACGAGGCGCCGGCGAGGAGCTTCGAATAGCGCTGCATGTCGAACAGCGGCACGCCGATGTCGAGCGCGCCGTAGAGATCGGGGCGCTGCGTCAGGATCGCGCCCATCAGGAGCCCGCCATTCGAGCGCCCGACGGCGCCGAGTTTTTCAGGGCTCGTCACGCCCGATTCAATCAGATGCTCCGAGATGGCGATGAAGTCGTCGAAGGAGCGCTGGCGATTTTCCTTCAGCGCCGCCTCGTGCCATTTCGGCCCGTATTCGGAGCCGCCGCGGATGTTGGAGAGTACGAGCACGCCGCCGCGGCTGACCCACATCTTGCCGGCCAGCGCGCCGTGTTGCGGCCGGCCCGGATCGGCGTAGTAGAGTGGCAGAGTCGCAGCGAGAAACCCTCCGTACCCGTATTGAACCGTCGGCGCGTTTCCGGCCGCGAGCACGTCTTTCTTCGCCATGATGTAGTAAGGAACCCTCGTTCCGTCCTTTGACGTCGCAAAACGCTGTTCGACGACGACATCGGACGCGTCGTAAAACGCCGGCGCCGATGCGATCTTCGACAGCTTGTTCTTGGACGAAAGCCAGTAAAGCGAATCGGGCGTCGTCAGGCTTTCATAGGAAAGAAGCGCCTCGTCCGTTCCGCCGCCGCCGGAGACCAGCCCCAGCGTGCCGTTCGCCGGCGCCGCGATTTCCTTGCGCTTCCAGACGCCCTTTTTGTCGCGTGTCAGGCGCGCGGCCTTGCCGGAGACGTCTTCGAGATACTGCACGACGAGATTTGTCTTCCCGACTTCGACTTCTTCGATCGACTGGTTATCCGCCGCCGCCATGACAAGCTCGACATCGCCGCCGGCGAGGTCGTAAGCGACGATTGCGCCTTGCGGATAATCCCTGCCCTGATAGCTCCAGGGCTCGCGCAGGCCGAAAATCGCGCGCCCGCCGATGACGCCTTGCAGGTCGGCGTTTTTCGGCAAGGGAAGCGTGCGCTTTTCGCCGCCGGCGCCCAGCGCATAATCATATTCGGTCTCGAAGAAGCTGACGGCGCGTTGCGCAAAAATATGCGCGGCGCCGCCGTCCTGCTCTACGCGGCCCCAGACCGCGACATCGGTCTTTTCTCCTTGCGCCAGCGCCGGCGCGTCGGCGAGCGCGGCGCCGCGCGCCCAGACCCTTACCGCGCGCGGATAGCCGGAATCAGTGAGCGAGCCTTCGCCCATGTCGGTGCCGACGAGGAGCGTATCCTTGTCGATCCAGGCGACGCCGGACTTCGCTTCGCCGAGCGCGAACCCTCCGTCTACGAAGGATTTCGAGGCCGTGTTGAACTCGCGCCAGAAGGCCGCATCCTTGCCGCCGTCCGACAATTCGACCATGCAATGGACGTAGTCGGGCGACAGGCAATTGATGTCGCCATGGATCCAGTTACGCCCTTCGTCCGCGGCCAGCTTGTCGAAATCGATGACGGTCTCCCATTCGGGCGCGCCCTTGCGGTAGCTTTCGACGCTGGCGCGGCGCCAGAGGCCGCGCACATGCCCGGCGTCCTGCCAGAAATTGTAGATTTGGCCGTTGCGGATCTCGCCATAGGGGATCCGCGCGGTCGAATTGAGGATAGCCTTGGCCTCTTCGACCATCGGTTGAAAGCGCGGATCGGCTTCTAACCCGGCGAGGCTTTTCGCGTTCCGTTCCTTCACCCAGGCGATCGCTTTCTCGCCTTCGACCTCCTCCAGCCAGAGATAGGGATCGGCGGACGCCGCCGAAACGCTGAACGCCGCGACGGCCGCAGCCGCCAGGATTCTGATTGTCATGGCAATGTCCCCGAATGGCATGGCGCCCGGACTAAGGGGCCGGGCGGGTCACGAAGGCTTAACCATGACGGGCCGCTTGTCAAAACGCTTTGCCGCGATTCCGGGGCCGGTCGGCTAAAGTTTTACATGACCATTTAGCGAAGGTTTGAGCGTCGGCGCCTATCCTGCACTGCGGGGACGGCGAAGAAGCTCGTGGGTGCATATCCGTGTTGGCGAAGACCTTGAACAAATCGGACAACCGGCGTTTTCAGCGCATACCGCTCGAACTCCCCGCCCGGATTATCATTAACGGCATCGACGAGGTCGATGGACAGCTCGTCAATATTTCGCCGGGCGATCTCGCGGTGAAAGTAAACGCGCATGTCGTCAAAGGGGACGCCGCGGTCATTTATGTCAGCGGTCTTGATGTCATCGAAGGGCGTGTCGTTCGCACCTTTCCGGACGGCTTTGCGCTGTCTTTCCTCCTTTCACGCCGCCGCCGCACGCTGCTGACGGAACAATTGATGTTGCGCGCCAACGGCCCGCTCGCCGTCGGGCTCGGCGACCGCCGCAGCGCGCCCCGCCATCCGGTCGCGGAACAGCGCATGGTCTGCCGCCTGCCGGACGGGGGATCGCTCTATGTCCGCGTTCTCGACACGTCCGTCGACGGCGTCGCCGTCGAGGCGCCCAGAAAGCCGGCGGTCGGATCGGCCATCCATGTCGGGCGGCAGAAGGCGATTGTCATCCGCCATACGCCGCGCGGCTTTGTGGCGATTTACGAGCGCGCAGCGCAACCGGCCGCATCGCCCGAAATGCGCCAGGGAAAGCTGCGCGCCGTTTAGAAACGACCTTTAGGACGCCGGCGGCGCAACGACATAGCTCCGGAGATTTTCGGCGACCGATCGCGCGTCGAACGCCTGCGGGTCGTCTGCCGGCTTCTGTCCCTTGAACATGGTGACGAAAGCGATCGCCGAATACCGCGTGATCTCGCGCGTGCTGAAGTCGCCGCCGAAGCCGGGGCCGTAAGGCGAGCCCCATCCCCATCCATAGGCGTAATAGGGAAAGGCGCAGCAGCGCGGCCCGAAACCGTAGGAGTAACGGCCGAAGAAGGCGGGATTGCCGGTCGTCGAGTAGCGGCGGCTCTCCTCCGTGTCCTGTTCGGTCACGACGAAATAGTCGAACCCGTTCTCAAGCGTCAGCTCGGCGGCCCGATAAAGAAGATAGGTCTCGACCGTCTCGCGGTTCGTCGAGGAATTGCCGCGGAAGACGATGCGGTAGCGGTTGTCCTCGATCTTCTGGTCGGAAAAGCCATAGGGGTTCTTGCCTGTCGCCGGTCCGTAAGGCGTCGACGTCGCGCAGGCCGCGAGCGTAAGCGCGGCCAAAGCCGCCAGTCCAAGTGCGTTTTTCATAAGTTCGTCCTCTACCCCGGTTCAGCCCAGCCCGCGACGCGTCCCGCTCGAACGCCCGCTTTCGACCATTAGTATAGCGCTCCCGCCGCCGCAGACAAAGCGCGTCTGGACCGGGCCGCGATCAGGATTGCGTGGGGAGACCCGGCGGCAGCGACCTGACGTGGAGATCGCGCTGAGGATAAGGCATTTCGACGCCCATTTCCCGCAAGCGATCCCAGAGCGCGAGCATCACCTGGCTGGTCACATTGGCGACGCCGTTCGCCGGATCGTTGATCCAGAAGCGCAAGTCGAAATTGATCCGGCTGTCGCCGAACTCAACAAGATTGCACATCGGCCCCGGCGTCTTCAGCACGCGTTCGACCGTGAGCGCGGTTTCCTCGGCAGCTTTCTTGACGGCGCGCAAATCCGCCGTGCCGTAGCCGACGCCGAACTGCGCATGAAGGCGCACGATGCGATCTGCATGCGACCAGTTGATAACGCCTTCTTCAATGAAGCGGTCATTGGGGATGAGGTGCGCCTTGCCGTCGCGCGTTCTTATTGTGACATAGCGCGCGGTCATTTCCGTCACCCAGCCGAAGGTCTGCCCGACTTCGACGACATCGCCGGGTTTGATCGATTTCTCCGCGACGAGCGTGAAGCCGGCGAAGAAATTTGAGATCGTCCTCTGCAGCCCGAAGCCGATCGCAAGGCCCATCGCGCCGCCGAAGATCGCCAGCGTCGCGAAATTGAAGCCGACCATCTGCAGCGCGAGGAGAAAGGCGGCGGCCGGCAGGACGAGATCTAGTATTTTGATCAGGAGCGTCTGAAAGGACGGCGTCAGATCGGCGGTCGCGGCGATGCGGCCCTTGAGGAATTTGCTGAGCGCGCCCGCGACCCAGAACAGCAAGAGCAGGATGATGATGACGCGAATGAAGTCGAACGCGCTGAAGGCGCCCGGCGTGCCGTCCGGATTGCGCCCGAGCGGCACTGATAGCCGGTCGAGATTTCGGATCGTGTCGTCGAGAATGCCGAACACGTCGAGCGCCGCGACCGGCCAGGCGATATAAAACGCGACCCGCGACCAGAACGGCGAACGAATAACAAGCGTGACGAGCCGGATGACGATCCAGGCGCCGAGAAGGCTGATGCCGGCGTCGACGACGCCGTTCGGTCGGCCCATCGCTTCGAGGATCAAGCTTGCCGCCACCCAGATGAGCGACAGCGCGATCGGGCTGGCGATATGGGCAAAGGCGTTGGCGGCCCGCCGTAGGACGCCATAGGGCGCACGCGGCGCGATCTGCGCCATGATCAGCTTTCGGAGCTGCGAGCCGAAAATCAGCGCCGGGATAAGCGCGACCCCGATGATCGCCGCCTGAATGCTGACATCGACCGATGAGAGCTGGCGCAGGAGCCATTCGGCGGCGGCGCCGAGGCGCTCGCCGAAATCTCCCGCACCGATCAATTCGTCCAGCACGGCGTCGTCTTGCGCCGCCGGATCGGCGGGCGCAGGCGGCGTCTGTTCAGCGGGAAGGGCCTGCATGACGACCGGTCGATATCAGGCGTTGCGCGCGAATACAAACCGCGCCGCACGCCGTCTAATCGTCCGTATGCGCTGCTGTCGCAAAGGGGAAACGGCGTGGGCTGCCGGGCAGGCTGGCGCGCAGGACTGCAGCGCCGTTCCGCGGCCGGCCGCGCATATAGCGCCGCGCCGCCTGCGCGCCGCCGGCGAGCATGGCGAGGGGCGCCAACGGCGGGCGCCATTTCGCCGCGAACAACACGCGCGAGCGCGTCATGTGATAATCCGAAAGCGGAGAGCGCTGCGACGGCTCACCCATCGCCCGGCGTTCGCTTTTCGAGGCGGCCCCGTAGCGGTGATAGACGATAGCGCCCGGCGCCCAGACCGGGCGATGCGCGGCGCCGCCCGCCCGCGCCCAGTCGATTTCCTCGTAGTAGAGAAAATAGCGCTCATCGAGATAACCGGCGCGCGACAAGTAGTCTTTCCGGAGGGCGATCGCAGCGCCGAGAGGATAGCTGAGCGTTGCTTCGACCGTTCGCCGGTCGGGCATGTCGGCGAGCGCCTTGCCTTCGCCGATATTGCGCCCCGTCATCAGGAGCGGATCGAACGACGCCCCGCCAAAGGCCTGCACGTCATGGGGCGCGTCGAAAGCGACGACGCTCGCCCCGCAAAGACCGGCGCCATCGTCGCCAAGCCTGTCGGCGAAGGCTGCGAGCGCGCCCTCGGCAAGGAGCGCGTCCGGGTTGAGGAGAAGAAGGCGATCGATCTTCGGCGCTGCAGTCAGCATGCGCAGTCCGGCGTTGCAGCCCGCCGCAAAGCCGCCATTTGTTTTTGAGCGAACGACGGTGAGGCGGCCCGGCGCCAGACGCTCAGGATCGGCGAATTGCACCGCGCGCCCGGCAAGCGGATCGGGCGGGGGCTCCGGCGTGTGCGCGCCTCCCCGCAACGCCTGTTCAATAAAGTCGGGCGATCCGTCATCCGACGCATTATCAACGATGATTGCGCGCGCGCCCCCGTCGCCGAGAAAGCTTAGCGCCGCATCGAGCGCTAGCGGCGCGCAGCGGTAATTGACGATGACGGCCCCGAACCGCGCGCCTTGGCTCATGCGCCCGCACCTGCGAGGAGCCGGCGCGCTTCCGGTCCAAGCGCCTTGGCGAAGTCGTTGAGAAACTCCTGATGCAATTCGAATTGCGGCCGGTCGGCGCTGATCGATGACACGCGCACGAGCGCGCCGTCTGCCGCCGCGCCGAACCCGCGCGTCAGGCGGCGCCACTGCGAGTCGGCCGCGCGCACCGAAAAGTCGTCGCCTTCCCGCAGCCAGTAGGTGACGCCCTCACGGCGCGCCGAACTTTGCGCGTCGAGATTGACGACAGGGATGGCGCCGGCGGCTCCAATGTCGCGCGAATTGATCGCAAAGCCCTGGGCGCCGTAGCAGGTTTCAGGGCGGTGCAGGCGAACGCTGTCGCCAAGCGGGGGGCCGTAGGCGGCGACCAGCGTGACGATGCGCCCGAGATCGTCCGCATAAGCGCGATAGGCGACGGCCTCGCCGGGCCCCAAATTCGATTCCGGCGGCAGTACGGCGCCGGCGAGCGGCACGCGCCGCCAGACGCCGAAGGCTTCGGGCAGCATCGCGTCAAGATCGGGCGCGGGCGCCGCGACCGCGCTCGCGCGCGGCGTCACGATCGCTGTCGCCGCGCTCGACAGCGCCATCAGAAGGGCGATGAAGCCGATGCGTGCAAGGCCGGTCATTGCGTTTTTCCCCGGCGCAGAAAGAGGAGGACCGCAAGACTGTCGACCGCAAAGACGAGCGCCAGCGCGACCGCGAACATCAAGAGGCCGGCGCCGTCATGCAGAAATCCCTGTCCGGCGTCGAAGCCCATGAACAAGGTGATGAGGACGAGCAGTGTCACGCGGCAGATATTGGCGATGATCGCGACGGGGATGAGGCTTGCAAGGACGAGCGCGTTGACGCGCCAGTCGGCGTGTTTGACTGCGTAAAGATAAACAGCGCCGACGGCCGTCAGCGCGATCAGCGAATTGAGCCCCGCGCAGGCGTCGGCGACGAGGAGTTGGTAAGGTCCAGCCGAAATGACCGCGCCCGCATGCGCGACCGGCAGACCCGCCGCGTAGAGCGCCGTCGCCACCGCTTGCGAAACCGCGATCTTCAAGGGCCCTGTTAGCGCGTCGAGCGCCCAGCCCGGCCAGATGAAGAGATAAAGCGTCAGCGCGATAGGGAACCACAAACGCCGCACGCCAGGCCATCCAAACAGGGCGAGCGCGGCGCCAAAAGCGAGGGGCGCTTGCGACGCGGATGACAGAAGTTCGGCCTCTGACAACTTTCCGAAATTTGCAGCGATGAGACCGGCGAAAAAAAATGCGCCGCCGAGGACCAAGTCCGCCGCGCGCCGCGTCAGCGCGAAGTGTTCGGTCGCCAGCCTTACCCCGGCGGCGCCCGCTGCGATCGCCATGACGATCAGCGCATGTGCGTTCTCGTCGCGCCGCCAAGGGCCTTGCGCGAATTCCCAATAGATCGGGAGGTAAAGCGCGAGCCAGCCAAGTGCGAAGACAGCGCCGGGAAGGAATTGGCGAAAACCGGAGGATTGCTGGGCGGCGGGGTGCGCGCTCATCGCCGCTCTATCCGGCGAGCGCGGCGCCGATGACGCCGGCGCCGGCGTGACGCAGAGCGCCGTTGAGTTCCTTGAGCTCTTGAAGCCGGTCATGATGACGGCGGGAAACGACGAAGGCTTTCTCAGCCGCCGCCCACACGAACTGCGCGTCGGCGACCGGTCCGAACGGCGCGGTCAGCACTATCACGATATCGAACGCGCAGCGCAGATATTCAAACGTCAGGCGCAACGCCTCGCTCGCAAGGAGCTCGTGCCCGTCCTTGTCGGGCGCGCCCGCCGTCAGCACGCTGAGGTTCTGGACGATCGTCGGCCGGATGGTCTTCCTGATATCGCATTCGCCGAGCAGCGTTTCGCGCAATCCCAGGCCCGCCTCGACCCCGAAAGCGCGTGATAATCGCATGGCGCGGAGATCGGCGTCGAGGATCAGAACGCGTTTTCTGAGCTGCGCGAAGGACGCCGCCATGTTGAGCGCAATATGATCAGCGCCGTCATGCGCGCCATAGGCGGCGATCGCGAAAAGACCGATGGCCTCTCCTTCTTTCGACGTTAGGAGACGCGTGCGGAGCGCGCGAAACTGCTCTGCTTCGCGCGACTGCGGGCGGCGGACGATGATGAGATTGTCGGGCACGCGCCCTTCGCCCTCGCTTTCGCGAATGAAGCCATGCTGTACGCCGATAGCGGTTTCGATGTCGTCGCGCGTGAGGAGCCCCAGCTTCGACGCCGCCTTGGCGAAAGGCGCGTTGATTTCACGTTGCAGCGTCTCGATTCGATGAACCGCTTCATCGTTTAGTCGTCCAAGGCGCAGGAGCGTATCGCGCAAGAGCGCCTCACGAACGCGCTTCTGCTCTGCGGCGGCGAGCACTTGTTCGGGCGTGACCGGCTGTTCGGGCTCAGTGCCGACGATTTTGAGAAGCGGGCTCATGCGGCGGCCCTCGCGGCGATGGTCCTGGCGGCTCGACGCTTGCGGCGTCTGGCGGGCGCGGCGTTCACCTCGGCGACGACGCCGGTCCTGAATGTCTGGCGCAGCGCCGAAGCGCTTCGGACGCGGCCCTCAAGGAGTTCGGCCGCGACGGCCGTCGTTGCGCCAACAAGCGCGCCGGCGATGACGCCGAGCAAAGTGATAAGCAGAGGATGCGGCGTCGCGGGCTTCGCCGGCGGCGTCGCGCGCGCGAGCAGGAAAACGTCGATCGTGTCGACACGCGACTGCATCGCTTCCTGCAGTGAGCGCGTCGTGACGAGATTGAATGTTTCCTGGCTGGTCGCGACCTTGTCTTCGAGAACGTCGTACGCTTCGCGCGTTTTCTGAAGCCCGGACAGCGCGGCCTTCATCGAGCGCGCCTCTTCCTCAAGCGCTGCGCGGCGGCGCGTCGCATAGGAGGCGCGGTCGATGACCGATTGCAGGATGCTCGCTTCGAGAGCGGCGCGCTCATTCGCGGCCTCGAGATAATCAGGATATCGTGTGCCATAGCGGTCTTCGATGCGGCCCATCGTGGCGATGACCGCGGCGAGACGCGCTTGCGCCTGCAAAGCCGCGAGCGCGTCCTGCGGCAGCGGAAAATTCGCGAGCATGGCGCTCGGCGTCGCCTCGGCCTGACTGAGCAGCGACAGCGCCTCAGTCTCGTCCGCGCGCGCCTCGGCGAGGCGCTGGGTGACCGAGGCGAATTCGACTTCCGCCGCCTCGACCTTCTGCGCGCCGAGCGGCAGGACGCCGGAAATGTCGCGGAACTTCGCGAGTTCGTCCTGCGCCGTCGCGACGTCGCGCGCGAGCTGCTTCGTTTCGTCAGAGAAGCCAGCCGCCTTGGCGGCGAACCGCCGCTGCTTCTGGTCGAGAACGATATCCATATAGGCGGATGCGAAGGCGTTCGAGATGCGTGCGGCTTCGGCCGGGCGCCCGGCGCTATAGGAAAGCTCAAGCGTCGAGCCGAGATCCGTCGCGGTGACCGTCAGATCTTTCAGAAGCTGGTCCGCCGCCCAGAGTTTCAGATCGTTGCCGCTGACAAGTTCGCCGCCGCTCTCCTTGCGCCAGCGATCCTCGTAGTCGGAGAGGACCAGAAATCCTTCCGCCTCGAGGTCATCGATGACTTTGAGCGCGACCGTGCGGCTCGAGGCGACGGCCGCCTGCTGGCCTAAAAACTCCGCCACTTTGACGCGCGGTTCGACAAGGCCGGTGATGGCGTTACGCTGGATCGAATCAACTTGCACGACCGACGATGAAGCGTATCGCGTCGGCAGCGCGAGCGCGAGCACCGCCGCGACAGACGCGCCGACAAGGAGCGACCACAGCATGATCGTCTTGCGGAACTTCAGAACGGCCAGTAGCTCGGTCAATCCCATGTCACTGCGCCTTCGGCGCCGGCTTTGACGCCGGGAGCGGCGTGGCCGACGCGCGGTAATAGGCGACAGCGCCTTCCTTCTTGAGGCGCGCCATCAAAGCCTCGGCGCGGTTGACTGAGCCTTCTTCGATGAGAAAGCGTCGGGCCAGCGGTCCCCAGCTTTCGCTGGTCTGCGCGTCGCTGCGCACGCCGGTAATTTTCAGAATCTGCGTCTCCGCCTCGCCCCTCAGGACGATGTTGTCGGTGAGACCGTATTTGGCGAGCTGCAGCCGGATCGGCGCAGGAAACGCCGCGCCCGACTGCGTCATCGTCGATAGCGCGTAGCGCGCGCCCGCCTTGTCGAGAAGACTTGCAAGCCGCGCGAAGTCCGCTTCCTTGTCGAACAGGGGCGTTAGAGTTTCTTCCTGGAAGTTCTTCGAATCGAGCGTGAGGATCGCGAAGTCATAGGTCTTGCGCTCGGCGAAGAGCGTCGGATTGGCGCGGATAAAGGCCTCAATCTCGTTGCGGGTCGGCTCGGCGGGCTGGCTCGCGATCGCGAGGTAAAGATCGGCGAGCGCCTGGTCCTGCGCGGCGTACATGCGCGCGATCGCTTCGGGTTTTTTGTGAAGGCTTGACTCGCGCGCCGCTTTCGCCAGCAGCGTGCGCGACATCAGGCTTTCGAGCGCGATCCTTTCAGCGTTGGGGTCGGACGGCGCAAGGCCGAGGCGGGACATTTCGAGGCGAAGATCGGTGAGCGTCAGCTCGCGGCCGCCGGCTTTCGCCACGACCTGCGTCTTTCCGCTGGCGACCGGCTTTTTCTCATCGGCAGCGAACGACGCCGATATCGACGCAGCGATGACCGCCGTAACGGCGACGGCGCGGAAAAAAGCGACAGCACCCATACTCATCCTCACCTTCATGCGCGCGCCTCGCGCAACAACGCCGTCATTCGCGCCGCGCGCCAGAACCTGATCCGCGTCAGCACGCCCGCCGCCGCCGCGCGGTCCGAGAGCTTTGTCAGCTCCGGACTGAACGCCACGCGGGCGAGGTGGGGAACCGCCGAAAACGCCGTCGCCGCGGCGAGAAAGAGCCACAGCGGGCGGCGCCAGGGCGCGCCCCCTCCGAACCCGTTCCAGCGCTCGAGAATGATCCGGTCCCATTTCCGGACAAGCTCGCTCCAGTCGCGCCGGGCGGGATGCGAAACGATTGATCTATCGTTAAATGCTAAACGAAGCCCTAGCGCGGCGCCGCGCCTGCACCAGTCCACATCTTCCGATAAACCATTTGTAAACGGACCGATCGCATCGGCTGCTGCGCGCCGCGCGAAGAGATTGGCTGTCGCCGCAAAGCGTTTGCGCTCGACATAGTCGCGCTGACGGAAAGCGAAGACGCGCTCGAACGCCTCGACTGGCGACAGCTGTCCAGCGTCCGCGACAGTTACCTCGATGCGCCCTCCACAAAGATCAGCGTCGGCGAGCGCCGCAAGCCCGCTTTCGAGCCAGTCGGGCGCTGCGACGCAATCTGCGTCGGTAAAGGCGACGATGTCTCCGGTCGCTGCGGCGAGCGCTGCATTGCGCGCATGCGCCGCGCCGCGCTCTTTCGCTTCGACAAAGATGACACGTTCGAACCGTGATTTCAGTTCATCGACGCCGCCGGGCGTCATGTTGTCGCCGACGATGATCTCAAAGCGCTCGCGCGTTAGCGTCTGGCGCTCAAGGCTCTCGAGGCATAACGCGAGAAGCGCCTTCTGGCTGAAATGCGGGACGATGACGCTGATGTCCGGCATTACACGTCACTCCCCCGCCGGCGCCGCGGACGCGCGCCGGCCCGGCAGCGCAACCGGGGCCTGGCGCTCGAATGCGGCGGCGTAAGCGCGCAGGAGCGCCGGCGCCGAATGCGCCCAGCTGAACTGCGACAGGACGCGCTCCCGCCCCAGCGCGCCCATGTCGCGCCGCAGCTCCGGATCGTTGAGAAGCGCATCGATTTTCAGCGCAAAATCGGCGACGTTGTCGGGCCTCGCGTAGAACGAGGCGGCCCCCGCCGAGCGACGCCCTTCCGTCATCTCGAACTGCACAATGGGCTTTCCGAGCGCCATATATTCGAGGATCTTGTTCATCGTCGACTTGTCGTTCATCGCGCAGGCGCGGTCGGAATTGACGCAGATATCCGACGTGTTGAGCGCGTCGAGAAACAGCGCATCGTCGACGCGTCCATGGAAGTCCATGTAGTCCGCGACGCCCTTTTCGCGGGCGAGCGCTTTGACATTTTCGAGTTCGGGGCCGTCGCCGATTATCGCGAATTGCGTGTCAGTGCGCCCGACATGATTGATAAGGTGCGCGACCGCCCCGACGAGAAGATCAAGCCCTTCCTGCCTCCCGATGACGCCGACATAACCGACCAGAAACCGGCGCCCGCGCTTCAAGGCCGGATCGCCAGGCCGGATGAGCATGCGATCGAGCCGCGGGCCCGAGCGGACGACGAACACGCGTTCGGGTTTCATGCCGCCGCGCGCGAGCGCAATGCCGCGATAGGAGTCGTTTGTCGCGATGGAGACGTCCGCGAGCGCGAAGGTCGCGCGCTCAAGCAGCAAGAGCGCGGCGTGCATCAGTCCCCTACGACCAAATTTCGCCTCGTAAAGCTCCGGGCAAAGATCGTGATGGTCGAAGATGAAGCGCGCGCCGAAGAATATCTTGAAAAACGCGGCGACGATGAAAATGAGGTCAGGCGGATTGCAAGCATGAATGACGTCGAAGCCGCGCTCGCGCCGCACCGTCAGAGCAAGCTGGAACTGGCTCGCCAGCGCCCCGGCATATTCGCGCAGATAGCCCGCGCCCGAGCCTGCCTCGCTGAGCGGATGCCGATAGACGTGAACGCCGTCGATCAGCTCGTAGGGTTCTGTGAAGCCCTTCATCATCGGCGAGATGACGCTGACCTGATAGCCCGCCTCTGCGAGCGTCGTCGCCTCGGCCCAGACGCGCCGATCGAACGGGACGGGAAGATTTTCAACGATGATGAGAACGCGGCGCGCCGGTTTCATCGGCGCGGCTCGCGGCGTTCATCATGAAGGCTGTCGACACCGGCGCGCGCTTCTTGAGCGCGCGCGGGAGTGAGCGGGGGTCCCATCGCGCATTAATCCCGAGTTAATCGAGCCCCCCCACAATTCACGGGGATTAAACCAGCCGATGATTGCTGTTGTCTGAACGCCGAAGAGGCAAATGCTGCGGTCGCTCAATCTCACCAATTCGTCACGCGCAGCCTTGGGCGCGCTCGCCGCCCTGTGTCTCGGCGCAGGACCGGCCTTCGCGCGGACGGCGACTTTTTCGTCTTCATCGCCCTATGACGACGCGACATTGACGGCGTTTTCCACCGCCGGCGACAATGCCGGCCCGCTCGTCACGCTCGACAATTTTATCGCCTTGCTCTTCGATCAGCCGTTCGGCACGGCGCGCAGCGACTCTGTTTCAATCTTTACGTTGCCGCCGCCGGTCGGCGATGCACGCCTTACGGTCAGTTTCGGACGCATCATCGCCGGGCTTCCCGTGTTTGTCGAAACGCGATCGTTTAACGCCGGCAATACGCTGACGATCAACAATCTCTTTCAGCAGGGGTGCTTTGCGCTCGGCGGGTGCAATTACGTATTCATCGAGACGACGCGCCAGCGCCGCGGCGCGCCGGGCGCCGTCGTCGACTATGTCAGCGTCAATGGGGAACCGACCGAGGTCATCGATCCGACGCCGGAACCCGCCGTCTGGGCGATGATGATGATGGGATTTGCCGGGATTGCGCTGCGACTGAAATCCTTGCGCCGGCGCGGTCTCGCAACAGCCTAAAGCGCGTCGCGATCGTCCTCGGCGTAGGGCTCGCCGGCGAGATGCATCAGGTAGAACGAACCCGCGACCAGCAAGAGTACGGCCCCGACGCCGCCGCCATTATTGCCAAGCCAGTTGGAGACCGCGCAGACAAGCGCGATCAGCATGTAAGGCGCAAGCGGGGGATCCTCGCTGCGAAAGCGGTAGAAGAACATCGCCGCCGTCGCGATGAACAGGGCCACCGCCATGAAGTCGTAGAAAGTTTCCATCGGTCGTCCCCGGACTCGCTCCTTCATCCGGGGAAACAGTTAACGCCGCGCTAGGCAGGCAAGTAAAATTTGCAGCGGTCCTGCCGTCATTCCCCCGCGCGGCTGGCGTCGCGGATGGCGCGGAACTCGTTGCCGTCCCGCCAATTGGGCCAGTCGGCCGAACCGGCGATCTCGGCCCCGACCGCGTGCAGGATCGTCATCGATTCGACCATGCCCGAGAGGTCCCAGCCCTCGTCGAATTCGTCCGACGTCTGATGATAGCGAACCGCGACATAGTCGTCGCCCAGCGCCTTTCCCGCCGCCTCGCCGCCCTCGACAAGGTCGGAGCCCGCGTCGGCGTAGAGCATCGGCACGCCCTTCTTCGCGAGACTGATGTGATCGGAGCGATAGAAATAGCCCTTCTCGGAATCGGGATCGGCGCGCAGATATTTTCCCGCCGCTCCGGCGTGCCTGTTGAGAATGTCTTCAAGATCGGACGCCCCATAACCGATAACGACGATATCCTTGGCCGGCGGCGCGGGGAGAACGCCGTCTATGTTGACGCCGCCTGCAATCTTGTTGAGCGGCACAGGCGGATTTTCAGCCATATAGGCCGAGCCGAGAAGCCCCGATTCTTCCGCGGTCACTGCCGCCAGCAGGATCGACCGCCGCGGGCGCGGACCTGCCGCGAACTTTTGCGCGATCTCGAGAATGCCGGCGATGCCGGTGGCGTTGTCGACCGCGCCGTTGAAGATCTTGTCTTCGCTTTCCTGCGAAGGGTCGATCCCGAGATGGTCCCAATGCCCCATATAGAGAACATATTCGTCCGGCGTCTCGGCGCCTTTGAGAACGCCGACGACATTGGCGTCGCTCGACCGCTTGATCGCCTGCGTGATTTTCGCCGAAGCCTTGAGGCCCGCCATGGCGACCGGCTTGAAGCCGCGCTTGTTCGCCGCCGCTGTTTGCGCGTCAAGGTCAAGGCCGGCCGCCGCCATCAGCGCCGCCGCCGTCTCTTTCGTGATCCAGCCTTCGAGCGCGGCGCGAGAAGCGCCATTGTCCGCCCGCTGAAGATCGATCTGCGGCCCTGACCAAGAGCCCTCGACGACATTCCACCCGTAAGAGGCAGGAACCGTGTCGTGAACGATGAGCGCGGCGGCCGCGCCCAGGCGCGCCGCTTCCTCATATTTGTAGGTCCAGCGGCCGTAATAGGTCATGGCCTTGCCGCCGAAGAGCGTTTCATCGTCTGTCAGGAATCCCGGATCGTTGACGAGAATGACGACCGTTTTGCCTTTGACGTCGATCCCTTCGTAATCATTCCACTGATGCTCGGGCGCGACGACGCCATAGCCGACGAACACCATATCGCTGCCGTCGAACACGACTTCGGGCTCGGCGCGCTTCGTGCCCCAGACCGCGTCCTTCCTGTAGGCGAGCGTGCGCGACTCGCCGTTGATGTCGATCCGTAGGAAAGAGTTCGAAGGATCAAGAGTCGATTCGACCATTGGCACGTCGTGAAAGTAAGAAGCGCCGACCGGCTCGAAGCCTAGTCGCTCATATTCCGCGGCGATGTAACTGCGCGTCTTGGCGCCGCCCGGCGTTGTCGGCGCGCGCCCTTCATACGCGTCGGACGACAGCGTGCGGATGTGGCGTTTGAGATCGTCGGCCGTAATGTCGGGCGATCCGACGGGAGCGGGACGCGGCGCGGCGGCGGCGCCGACCGCCTCCATGACCGCGGTGTCAGCCTCCGGCGCCCCGCTTTGCCCTCCGCAGGCGGCAAGGGCTGAAAGACTGGCGGCGGCAAGGCTGATCCCGATTTGACGCATTGAAAAGCTCCCATCCGAGGCGAGGCTTCCTGTCGCACACGCCCCAAGCCCCAATCAAGGCGCGGCTTATCGGCGAAAACGCCGGCTGAGAGGCCGATTTTCGCTGTCGCGTCCGCAAGACTTTTGCATTAAGAGCCCGATCGCACGCCGGGCTGGGACAGCGGCGCGCCCGTATATTTGAGTCAGTCCCAAGGCGTCTCGGGAGGACCCTTGTCATGAGCGTTACGATGAAGGCGGCGCCGGCCGCCCTCGCCTCATTTGAAGACGCTGCGCCCTCGGCGCTGCGCAATCTAACGGCGGCGGCCTATTACCAGATCGCGGTCGAGCGCAGCGAAGGGCTGATCGCCGCCGACGGGCCATTGGCCGTGAAGACCGGCGAGCACACAGGCCGTTCCGCGCAGGACAAGTTCACCGTCCGCCGCCCCGAGATCGAGGCGAAGATCTGGTGGGACAATTCAAAGGCGATGACGCCCGAAGCGTTTGAGACGCTTCACCGCGACATGCTCGCCTATGCCGCGTCAAAGGAGCTTTTCGCGCAGGACCTGCGCGGCGGCGCCGACGCCGATCATCACATTAAAGTGCGCGTCTTCACCGAGCTCGCCTGGCACTCGCTGTTCATCCAGCACCTTCTCGTGCGCCCGCCGATGGAAACACGCGGCTTCGTCACGGGCGCGGCGCCTGACTTCACGATCGTCGATCTTCCGGGCTTTGAAGCCAATCCCGCCCGCCACGGCTGCCGCACGAAGACCGTCGTCGCGGTCGATTTCGTCAAGCGCCTCGTTCTGATCGGCGGCACTTCTTACGCAGGTGAGATGAAGAAGTCGGTCTTCACGATCCTCAACTTCCTCCTCCCGGAAGCGGGCGTGATGCCGATGCATTGCTCCGTAAACGTCGGAAAGGCCGACGACGCGGCAGTCTTTTTCGGCCTCTCCGGCACCGGCAAGACGACGCTTTCGGCCGATCCCGGCCGCACGCTCGTCGGCGACGACGAGCACGGCTGGTCGCAGAACGGCC